>CALGAM010000260.1 GCA_937951935.1 uncultured Micromonospora sp.
GGCCGCCTACGAACGGGCCTCGTCGAGGTAGCCGGCGCCGGCCCGGATCAGCACCTGGAGCCGGTGGAGCACGTCGTCGAGCACCAGGTGGGGATCGACCTTCTGACCACCCGGCTCGGACTCGATCTCCGCCAGCGCCCGGCAGACGTCCCAGATGTTGGCGTGCAGCGGCGCCCACTGCCAGAGCTCGTAGCTCAGCTCGTCGACCACGGCCAGCGGCTGACCGATCAGGCCGAGAAGAAAACGGTCCGGAAGCTCCGGGTCGATCCCCAGCCCGGTCAGCAGCGAGTGGAAGCGGTGGGCGCGGGCGAACACGACGGCCTCCTCGGTGCCCGGTGTCACCTCGGCCAGCGCCCCCTCGGCCAGCAGGTCGGCGAGAACCGGCGTCACGTCCTGTCCGTCCCGCCGGCGTACCGTCTCGGCGAGCGCGGCCACGGTCCACGGCTGGTCCGCCGGGTCGCCGGGCAGGCCGTGCGCCAGGGTCCACAGCCCGAACTCCTCGTCGGAGAAGAGCCGGACCACGCTGTCGCCGAGGCGCAGGCGGTGGTAGGCGAGCGGTTCGTCCGGTCCGGGATACACCGCGCCGAGGTAGTGCCCGAGCGGGAACAACAGGCCGCCACCGGACGGCGCCTCCACCCTGCCCTCCGTGCTCACCGCAGTCCCTCCAGGACGGCACTGCGGCGAACCACGTCGAGGTAGACGGCCTGTGCGGCGAGCAGCCCGGTCAGCGCGGCGAGGAAACCGGCGAGCACGCGGCCAGGATCGCAGAGGTCGGGATCGGTGCCGCCGGCCTCACGCTCCTGCTCGGCGAACGACTCGCAGGCCGACCACAGGTCGGTCTCCTGGCCGGCCCACGACCACAGCTCGAAGACCGGCCGGCTCACCTGGACCACGGCGGCGCCGATCAGACCGATCGAGTACAGCTCCGGCTCCTCCGGCGAGTTGCCGAGGCCCAGCAGGGTCGGTACGACCCGGTGGGCGCGGGCGAACGCGGCCGCCGCCGCGTCGTCCGAGGGGAACGCGGCGAGCAGTCCGCGGCCGAGCAACCGGTCGACGACCGCCTCCGGCGCGGCGATCCCCTGGGCACGCAACTCCCGCTCCAACAGGTCCAGGCTGGGGGGTCCGGCGGCGGGTGTCTCGTCCGTTCCGTGCGCGGCGACCCACGCGAGGAACTCGTCATCGGAAACCTCGTGGATCTCGGTGCCGCGCCGGATCTCGTGTCGCGGCTCCGCGTCGTCGTCCAGGTCGCCGGGAAAGCTACCGACGAAGAGGCCGACGGGTAGCACGGTCGGCGGTCGGTCCGGGGCAACTGGCACCGGCACATGCTAGCCCGGTCCGTACGCCCGAGGGCTGCCGTCCGCCAGCCCAGCCAGTAGGGTCGCAGGCATGACACTGCGGTTGGCCCGTACCAGCGCCGAGGCCTACCTCTACATGGAACTGCATCCCTGCGACAGGTGCGGGGAGAGTGAGTTCGAGCCGGTCAGCGCCGTGGTCTCCGTGCAGGGTGACCTGGCCAGCCGGTACACCGGGGCCTGCCCGAGCTGCGGGAACGAGCGTGAGTTCATGTTCCGGATCCCGGAGCAGCCGCTTCTGGTCGACCCGGAGAACCCCCGGTTCGGCGCCGACCAACCCTCCGAGCTGCTGGACCCGGGGGAGTGGCTCTGGGTGGCCGACACGATCGCCAGCAGCGTCCCCACGAACCCGGACGGGCTGAGCGCGGAGCAGCGACGTGACGCGCGGGTGGACCTGCGCGGCGCGGCGGCCGCGGTCGACGAGGTGCTGAAGTTCATCCCGCCCGATGCGGACGCCGTACCGGTCGGGGCGTTCGACAGCGACCGGGGACGTGAGGTCTACCAGGCCGAGCCGGGCCGCTTCCGCCGGGCACGGCTGGAGGCCGTCGCCCAGACGTACCGGGAGTTGGCCGAGCGTTTCGCGACCTGAGCCGTCCTCCGGTCCCGGCGTGGGGCACCTCCGCGGATCCGGTACGTCGGGCGTCCCGTTCCGGCCGTGGTCGGGGTGCGGACCCGTCGCGGCCCCCGGTCGCCGCGGGTCCCGCTCGGCACCGCCGGCTCCCCGCGGCACCGCCCGGGCTCGGCTCCTGCCACACGGCGCGGTGTTCCCGTCACCTGGTTCGGCTGGATCCGGCCACCGCGCGCGGTGACAATGGAGCGTCGGGCGCCGAGCCCGTGTGGGGGGGCATACGGACGAAGGGAACCGGCATCATGACCGAGCGGACCGGCCCGGTCCCGACCGCCGAGCTCACGCTCACCACCATCAACGTCAGCGCGCCCGATCCCGGCGCGCTCGCCCGGTTCTACCGGCGGCTCCTCGGTTGGGAACTCGTGGCCGAGGAACCGGACTGGGTGTTGCTGCGTAACCCGACCGGCGGCGTCGGCCTCGCGTTCCAGACCGAGACGCACTACGTCCGCCCGGTCTGGCCGGCCGGTCCGGGTGACCAGCAGATGATGATGCATCTGGAGATCAGGGTCGACGACCTCGACCGGGCCGCCGCGCACGCCGAGGCCTGTGGCGCGGTTCGGGCCGGGTCCCAGCCCCAGGACGACGTCCGGGTGTACCTCGACCCGGCCGGTCACCCCTTCTGTCTCTGGCTCGGGTGAGCCGCGCGCCGGCACCGGCGGATCCGCCGGGTTCCGCCTCGCGCCCGCGCCACCTCCTGTGCCGGCATCGGTAGGGTCTGTCGGCGAGGGACGGGACGAGCCACGGGAGTTGGGTGGTGGGACGCACGACGGCGCCGACGCGTTGGGTGACGAGCTGGACGGCGATGCCGATGCTCGCCGAGCCGGACAACCTGCCGCCCGCGCCGTTCACCCGGGCCGGTCTGGTGCTGGCGGACGCCACGCTGCGCCAGACCCTGCGGGTCACGCTGGGCGGTCCGCGGTTCCGCCTGCGGATCTCCAACGCCTTCGGGGGCACGCCGCTGTCGATCACCGCGGTGACGGTGGCACGGCCGGCCGGCGGACGCGCCGGCGTCGGCGACGTCGAGCCCGGCACGGTACGAACGGTGTCGTTCGGCGGGCGGACCTCGGTGGTGGTCCCCGCCGGGGCGCACCTGGTCTCCGACCCGGTCGAGTTTCCGCTGGCGGCGCGGAGCAACCTCACGGTGACGCTCTACCTGGCCCAGGGGCAGGCGTCCACCGCCGTCACCTCGCATCCGGGATCCCGGACCACCTCCCACCTCAGTGCCGGCAACCACGCCGCCGCCACCACCCTGCCCGCGGCGGTGCGGGTCGAACACTGGTACTTCATCAGCGGCCTTGAGGTCGCGGCGTCGCCCACCGCCGCCGCGGTCGTGGCGGTGGGGGACTCGTTGACCGACGGACGCGGCTCCACCACGGACGGAAACGACCGCTGGCCGGACCAGCTCCTCGACCGGCTACACGCCGGCGGCGTCACCGAGGTCGCCGTGCTGAACCAGGGTGCCGGCGGCAACCGGGTCCTGCGCGACGGGCTGGGTCCGAACGCGCTGGCCCGGATGGACCGGGACGTGCTGGCACAGAGCGGGGTACGGTGGCTGGTCGTCTTCGAGGGCGTCAACGACATCGGCACGGCCGCGGCCACCGAGGCGGCGCAGAAGGCGGTGGTCGACGACCTCCTCACGGCGTACGACCAGATCGTCACCCGGGCGCACGCCCACGGCATCCGGGTGTACGGCGCGACCCTGACCCCGTTCGGTGGCCACGACGACTACGACGATCCGGCCGGATTCCGGGAGTCGTCCCGACAGACGGTCAACGCCTGGATCCGTGGCAGCGGTCGGTTCGACGCCGTGCTCGACTTCGATCGGGCGGTACGCGATCCGGAGGAGCCGCGCCGCCTGAGACCGGTGGCCGACACCGGCGACCACCTGCACCTCAACCCGACCGGCTACCGCCTGCTCGCCGAGGCCGTGCCGGTCGAGCTGTTCCGGTCCTGACGCCTCGGCCGGGAGGCGAGAAGGGGGTGCCGGCCGGGCGGCAGGTCCGCGGCGTGCCGGCCGGTGGCCGGGAGTGGGCCACGGCCGACGTCGCGCCGCCGGCCGCGATTGGCCGGCGGCGCGGGTTGGCCCGTCTTCCCCGGTGGGCGGTCGCCGTTGCCGTTCCCGTTCCCCCGGCCGTTTCCGTTTCCGTCCTCCTGCCCGTTCCGGTTTCCCTGGCCCTGGCTTCCGGAGCTGTCCTGCTGCGGGTTCGCGGTGGTGCCCAGGAGCTTTCGGCAGTACGCCTCGACCTTCGCGGCGCCACCCGCGGCGGCGACGAGATCCGGCGTCGGGGGTTTCTCCGGCGCCCTGCCGTTCCCCGCGTTCCGGGCGAGGTATCCGCGGCACCTGCCGACGATCGAAGGTTCCGGGGCCACGTGGTCCTCCGAGGGTGTGCCGGCGCCGTGGGCACCGGGCGAGGTGACGCTCGGCGGCGCGGTCGGCGCCGTCGTCGGGAGGGTCGTCGTCGGGGGAGGGGTCGTGGCTGGCTCCGTGGTGGCTGACTCCGTCGTGGCTGGTGCCGTGGTGGCGGGCGCCGTTGTGGTGGGCCGGGCGCCGGCCGGTACGGGCGTCGGTGGCGTCGGAACCAGCATCTCGGCAGCCAGCGCCGCACCCGCGGTGACGGTGGCGACGCCGGCCGCCGCCCAGGCGGCCACTCCGGCGGTCAACCGACGCCCTGACCATCCGGTTGGGGACGGCTTCCGTGAACCACCGTGGGCCGCCCGATCCGTTCCGCCCGGGTGCACACCGTCGACGAGACGGCTGTGACGGGCCGCCCGGAAGGCGGCGACCGCCGCCTCCTCGCCGTCCAGTTCACCGGGCCGCGCCGGTGCGGCCGCGGCCGAGAGCAGCCTGGCGAGCGGCTCCGGCGCGTCACCGGTCTGCCGGAGCAGGTCCTCGGGCGTCGGCTGCCGGGCCGCGTTCGCCGCCTCGGCCGCGGCGTCCAGCAGCCGCTCCGCGGCCTCCGCCCCGGGCCGTCCCCGTCGGCGGAACCCCATCCATGCTCCCCTCAGCGCCATGCCCGACCCGCCTCGACGTGTGCGGCGGAGCGTACGTCAACCGGCGGACCGACCACCCGTTCCGCCCCGGCGACGTCGACCAGGGGGGCGTCATCCTTGGCGAGTAGCCGCGCCAGCCGGCGCAGGCCGCGGTGGGCGGCGGTGCGGACCGCCCCGGGACGCTTGCCCAACACCCGGGCCGTACTCTCCGCGTCGAGTCCGATGACGGTACGCAACAGGACCGCCTCGGCCTCCGTCCGAGGAAGTGCGGCGATCAACGCGATCGCCGCGTCGGTGCCGAGTCCCTCGTCCGCGCGGTCGGCGGTGTCCTCGGTGGCCGGCAGGTCGGCGAGCGCCTCGACCGGTACCGGCAGCGCGGGCCGGCGGCGTTGGTGTCGCAGGTGGTCCAGCGCGCGGTTGCGGGCGATCCGCGTCGCCCAGGCCCGGAAACCAGGACCGCCGGCGAAGGTGTTGAGGTCGCGGGCGATCTGCAGCCAGGTCTCCGACGCCACGTCCTCGGCATCGGTACCGACCAGCGCGGTCAGGTAGCGCAGCAGGCCCGGCTGGAGGGCACGGTAGAGCAGGCGAAACGCCTCCTCGTCCCCGTCCTGCGCCAACCGGACCGTGGCGGCCAGGTCGTTCGGGACGCTCGGCACCGGTTACTTCCCTCGTCTACGCTGGTGGCCGCCCTACGCTAGGTTCCGACCCTGTCCTCAGGCAAGCGGTGCGCCGATCAGATTCCGTGGCGAACGTCGGCCGCCGTGGCAGGCGTGTCGAGGTAACGTCCGGCCCCTGTGCGGCGCTCGCCCGACGGCCGGCGGCGAGAACCACCGCCGGAGAACGGCAGCCGCCAGGACCAGACGTCACACCCGGGCCAGCAGCGCCTTCTGCACGGTCTCCAGCGGTCCCTGGGGAAACCGTCGGAGCCAGAGTCGGGCTCCCTCGACGAGTACGGCGCAGACGGCCACCCAGAGCGCGAAGACCCACCAGGGCCGTGCGTCGGCGAGCGTGGCGGCGAGCCCGAGACCCCAGCCGTAGCAGACCGCCGCGCAGAGCAGGTTCTGGAGGACGTAGCAGCTCAGGGCGGTACGACCGACGGCGGTGAGGCGGGTGACGGCTGTCGCGACCAGGCCGGTCAGCCGGCCGGCGGTGGCGTCGGACACCGGTGGCGTACCGCCGGAGGAGACGGCGGGGGATTCGACCGTCCCGGTCCGGACGAACCGGTCCAACAGCATCCCGACCAGCCCGAGGTAGCCGAGGGCGACCAGTGGGGGAAGGACGTACCGGTCGATCAGGAAGAGATCGGGCCCGCCTAGCGTGGTCACGACGTTCAGCGGCAGACCGAGCCCAAGCCCGATGCCCGCGAGCCGGCGCCGGATCCGCCGCCCCGTCTCGTCGGCGCCGAACGCCCCGGCCCGGAAGAGCCGGACACCGAGCAGGAAGAGGAAGAGCAGCAGACCGAAGCTGACGATCGGCTCCAGCCGCAGCGCCAGCAGGTTGTCGACCCGGAAACGGAGCTGGTCGAGGTAGCTGCCGGAGCTGAACAGGGTCGCCAGCCGCGGGTCGGGCTCCGGGGCCGTGTCCGGCTCCGCGACCAGAGCGGCGGTGCCCAGCAGCATCAGCGCCAGGTGCAGCGTCCCGGCGGTCCAGAACACCGCGCCCTGTACGCGACGGGACCGGTTCAGCAGCCCGGCAACCACGAGCGCGGCGACGGCGTACCCCATCAGGACGTCGAAGGCGAAGACCAGCAGGAAGTGCAGGGTCCCCTCGGCGAGCAGCAGCGCCGCCCGCCACCGGTAGCGGCCCGGCCAGCGTTCGCCACGCCGCGTCGCCGAGGTGTACTGGATCGCCAGCCCGACCCCGAACAACACGGTGAGCAGCGCCAGGAACTTGCCGTTGGCCAGGAGGCGGAAGAGCGTCTCGACCGGGTTCGTGGCCAGCGGGGTGATGCTGCCGAGGTCGACGAGCGTGCCGTACTCGCCGGCGGGATCACTGAAGATCCAGACATTGGTGGCGAGAGTGCCCAGGATGGCGACCCCGCGCAGCACGTCCAGCAGTACCAGGCGACCCGTTGTGGGCTTCGCGCGCGCGACGGTCGGCAGGGTGGTGTCCAATGGCTTTTCTCCTCGTGGTCGGCGTCGTCTCCCAGCGTCGGCGACCACGGCGCCCGGTGCGTCGTCCCGGGCGGGGAATCCGGGATACCACCTTCTGCGGAGTCGCGGGGACCGCCGGGGTACGGGCGTCGGAGGACGGAAGACGGACGGGCGGCGTGCGGGCCGGGTCGACGCGGCCGGTCCGCGTGCCGTGGCGACCGTCCCGGCCGCGTGCGTCGGCGCGCACGGCCGGGCCGGGTCGTCCGCCGTCACCGGCGGTCCGCTCACCGCCGGGCGAGAAAGACGTCGAGGTTGCGCAGCTGGCGTCGTACGACCTCGCGGAAGCACCCCGCGAGCGAGGCCGCGATCCGGTCCAGGATGTCGGCGGGTAGTCGCAGGCGCTCGATGGAGCCGGGGGGAGCGGTGCCACCGTGCCAGGCGATCACCGCCGTGCCGCCGGGACGGACCACACGGTGCAGCTCGCGTACCCCGGCGTCCAGGTCCGGCCAGATCGCCACGTTGTTGACGGAGACGACGCGGTCCACGCTCTGGCGGGCCAGCCCGGTACGGTCGGCGGTGCCGACCGCCAACCTGACCCGGCCGGCCCGCACCGCCGCGCGGTTGGTCCGGGCCGCCAGCGCGCGCATCTCGGCCGAGGGATCGACGCCGAGGATGACGGACGCCTCGGTGCGGTCGGCCAGCAGGCGGATCAGGGCGCCCGGACCGTGGCCCACCTCCAGGACGCGCTGCCCGGGCCGCACGTCGAGGATCTGGAGCAGGTCGGCCTGCCGGTTGGTCCGGAGCATGAGCAGTCCGGCGAGACGTCCGCGCAGACCGCGTGGGTTGGCGAAGGGGGACCGGACGGGTTGGCCGGTGACCCACGAGCGGGGGGTGTCGTCCACGGCGGCCAGGCTGGCACCTCAAGCCCGCTTGAAGTCAAATCGTCGCATGGAACTCGTTCCCATCGGTGAGGCGGCGCGCCGGCTCGGCCTCAACCCCTCGGCCCTGCGGTACTACGAGGAGCGCGGGCTCGTCGAGCCGGCCACCCGCCGTCACGGGCGGCGGATGTACGGGCCGGACCAGCTTCGCCGCCTGGCGTTCGTCCAGGCCATGCAGCAACTCGGGGTGGGGCTTGAGGCCGTGTCCGCCATGCTGGACGAACCGGGCGGACGGTGGCGCGCGGTCGTGCGGGACCAGATGGCGGCGTTCGACCACCTGATCGCCCGGGCCACCCTGGCCCGAGACCTGCTCGGCCACGCCCTGGACTGTTCGGCCGACCATCCGGTCCGGGAGTGCCCCTACCTGGTCGGGATCCTGGACCGGCGTCTCGCCGGGGCGACCCTCGCGGAGCTGGCCGCCGCGCACGGCCGGGTCTTCCCGGAGGGCGGCGGTCCGCACCTCATCCCCCGGACGTCCGCCGGCTCCGGTCGCGCCGCCAGGCGCGGAGCCGGTGGTACGCCGCCAGTCCGTCCGGCACCCACGTCCACTCGGGCAGCCGGGCCGCAAGCTCCGCCTCGGTGAGGAAGGCGTGCCAGGCGACCTCCTCGGGTTGCGGGTGCACCGGCAGGTCGCACCGCACCTCGTAGACGGCCGACCACCAGGTGTGCTCCGGCGTGTCGTAGAGGAACCGGAACAGCGGGGTCGGCGCGGGTAGCCCGTCGACCCCCAGCTCCTCCGCGGCCTCGCGTCGCGCCGCGTCGTCGTACGTCTCGCCGGCCCCGACCACCCCGCCGACGAACATGTCGTACGCCGAGGGAAAGACCAGCTTGTCCGCGGTCCGCCGGTGTACGAAGATCCGGTCTGCCGCGTCCCGGACCAGGACGAACACGGCACGGTGCCGCAGCCGGCGGGCGTACGCCTCGGCACGCCGCGCCTGCCCGACCACCCGGTCCCGCTCGTCGACGATGTCCAGCAGTTCGTCCGCGGAGCGTGGTGCCTGGCCTGTCACGGACCCATCCAAGCAGCCGGTGCCGGGTCGGTGGCGGCGGCCCGGCCGCCCGCCGCCGCGGCGCCCGTGGCCGGGTCGCCCGGGAACCGGTCGCCCGGTTGCCGGCGGGGGTCACCGCCCCCGGCGTTCACAGCCGCCGCCACCACGTCTGCTCCACGAGGTCGTGACCGAAGCTGTGGTGTGGGGCCTGGTCACGCAGCTCGAAGCCGGCCTTCTCGTAGATCCGCCGCGCGTCGGTCAGGACGTCGTTGGTCCAGAGCATGATCTCGCGGTATCCCGCGGAGCGGGCGAAGCGCAGGCACTCGTCGACGAGGCGGCTGCCGATGCCCATGCCGCGAGCCTCCGGCTCCACCAGCAGCAGCCGTAGCTGGGCCACCGTGTCGTCGCGGCGGACGCAGAAGACGCAGCCGACGGGCCGGCCGTCGAGTTCGGCGATCCAGGCGTTCTCCCGTCGCGCGTCGTGGTCGGCGAGGTAGTCCGCGACGATCCGGGCCACGAGCGCCTCGAAGCTGCTGTCCCAGCCGTACTCCTCGGCGTACCGCACGCCGTGCCGGTGTACCACCCACCCGGCGTCGCCGGGGTGTAGCCCTCGCAGCAGGTAGGCGCGTGGCGGCGGCGTCGGGTCGAGCACCGTCCGAATCGTCCGCATGGCCTCGACCAGCTGGTGGCGGTCCGCGTCGCCGAGTCCGGACAGCAGCGTGACGATCTGGGCGTCGGAGCGCTCGTTGAGCATCTCGTACGCCGCCCGGCCGGTCGTGGTCAGCTCGACCACCTGCCGCCGGGTGTCGGTGGGCGACGTGGTGCGGGTGACCAGTCCGTCACTGGTGAACCGGGCGAGGATCCGACTCAGGTAGCCGGCGTCGAGGGCGAGATCGCGGCGCAGGTCGGGCACCTCCGTGGCGCCCCGCTGCGCCAGTTCGAAGATCACCCTGGCCTCGGTCAACGAGTACGGCGTGCGCAGCAGTCCCTCGTCGAGGAGCCCGATGACGCGGGTGTAGAAGCGGTTGAAGTCCCGGACGGTCGCCACCTGGTCGGGGCCCGGTTCGTTCATGTGACCACCTCAACCGAATCTTTGACTCAGTCAAAGATGGGACTCGCCCCGGACGGCTGTCAAGGTCTGGCGCGGTCGTCGTCCGGCGCTCAGCGACCGGTCCACCGCCAGTCGGTGACGACCGGCGGATCCTCGCCGTGACGGCGGGTGTGGTCGCGACACTCCTGACGTGCGTCGACCATCTCCTGCCGCAGGTGGGCGGCCCGGGTGCCCAGGCCGGGAACGTGGTCGATGACGTCGACGACCAGGTGGAAGCGGTCGAGGTTGTTGAGCATCACCATGTCGAAGGGCGTGGTGGTGGTGCCCTCCTCCCGGTAACCCCGTACGTGCAGGTTGCCGTGGTTGGTCCGCCGGTAGGTCAGCCGGTGGATCAGCCACGGGTAGCCGTGGTAGGCGAAGATGACCGGCCGGTCGGTGGTGAAGATTGCGTCGAACTGCGCGTCGGAAAGCCCGTGCGGGTGTTCGCTCGCCGGCTGGAGGCGCATCAGGTCGACGACGTTGACCACCCGCACCCGGAGGTGGGGCAGGTGGGTGCGGAGCAGGTCGGCCGCGGCGAGGGTCTCCAGGGTCGGTACGTCGCCGGCGCAGGCGAGCACCACGTCGGGTTCGCTGCCGTCGTCGGTGCTGGCCCACCTCCAGATGCCCAGGCCACGCCGGCAGTGCAGGACCGCCTCGTCCATCGACAGCCAGGTCGGGGCCTGCTGCTTGCCGGCCACGACGACGTTGATGTAGTGCCGGCTGCGGAGGCAGTGGTCCAGGGTCGACAGCAGGGTGTTGGCGTCCGGAGGCAGGTAGACCCGGACGATCTCGGCCTTCTTGTTGAGGACGTGGTCGATGAAGCCGGGGTCCTGGTGGGAGAAGCCGTTGTGGTCCTGGCGCCAGACGTGGCTGGACAGCAGGTAGTTCAGCGAGGCGATGGGGCGACGCCAGGGGATGTCGCGGGTGACCTTGAGCCACTTGGCGTGCTGGTTGACCATCGCGTCGACGATGTGTACGAACGCCTCGTAGCTGGTGAAGATGCCGTGCCGCCCGGTGAGCAGGTAGCCCTCCAGCCACCCCTGGCACAGGTGCTCGGAGAGGACCTCCATGATCCTCCCCGTCGGGGCCAGGTGCTCGTCGCCCGGCTCGATCGTGCCCAGGAAGGCCCGGTCGCTCGCCTCGAAGGTCGCGGCGAGACCGTTGGACTCGACCTCGTCGGGGCCGAAGAGCCGGAACCGGTCCGGGTTGGCCCGGATCACGTCCCGGATCCAGGCGCCGGCCACCGCGGTGGCGCCGACCAGGGTGGCCCCGGGCGTTCCGACCGGCACGGCGTACTCGCGGAAGTCCGGCAGGACCAGGTCGCGGAGCAGTTCGCCGCCGTTGGCGTGCGGGTTGGCACTCATCCGCCGCGCACCGCGCGGGGCCAGCGCGGCGATCGCCGGCACCGGTGCGCCGGTCGCGTCGAACAGCTCCTCCGGCCGGTACGACCGCAGCCAGCGTTCCAGTTCCGCCCGGTGCGTCGGGTCGTCCCGGACGCCGGCCAGCGGGACCTGGTGGGACCGGAACGTCCCCTCGACCTGCTGCCCGTCGACCGTCCTCGGGCCGGTCCAGCCCTTCGGCGTACGGAGCACGATCATCGGCCAGCGTGGCCGCTCGCCGCCGCCACCGCCGCGGGCCCGGCGCTGGATCCCGGCGATCTCGTCGAGCACGCGGTCGAGGGCGGTGGCGAGATCCCGGTGTACCTGCCTGGGCTGGTCGCCGGCCACGACGTACGGCCGGTAGCCGAAGCCGCGCAGGACACCGAGCAGGTCCTCCTCCGGGATCCGGGAGTAGACCGTGGGATTGGCGATCTTGAAGCCGTTCAGGTGCAGGATCGGCAGCACCGCCCCGTCCCTGACCGGGTCGAGGAAGACCGTGGAGAGCCAACTGCCGGCCAGCGGGCCGGTCTCCGCCTCACCGTCGCCGATCACGCAGGCCACCACCAGGTCGGGGTTGTCGAAGGCGGCGCCGTACGCGTGCATCAGCGCGTAGCCCAGCTCGCCGCCCTCGTGGATCGATCCCGGTACGTCGGCCGTGACGTGACTCGGCATCCCGCCCGGGAACGAGAACTGCCGGAACAGCCGGGCCATCCCGGTCTCGTCCCGGCTCACCGACGGGTAGCGCTCGGTGAGGGTCCCCTCCAACCAGGTGTTCGCGATGATCGCCGGTGCGCCGTGGCCCGGTCCGACCACCAGGATCATGTTCACGTCGCGGGCGACGATGACCCGGTTGAGGTGTGCGTAGACCAGGTTGAGTCCGGGGTCGGTCCCCCAGTGGCCCAGCAGCCGGGGTTTGATGTGCTCGCGCCGCAACGGCTCACGCAGCAGAGGGTTCGCCGTCAGGTAGATCTGCCCGACGCTCAGGTAGTTGGCGGCCCGCCAGTACGCGTCGATCCGGTCCAGGTCGTCGTCGGTGAGTCGGACCCGAGGGTCCGGCGCCGTCCGTGTCATGTGCGCCTCCTGACCTCTCCCTCTCCCGGGCACGTTCCGCCACGGCCGCCCCGGGTTCGCGGCCGGCTTTCCCTCGGCCCCGCGACGGCACCGGCTGTGCGGACAGGCGGCCTCGCCGCCGGACGTGGCCTCATTGCTGGATGTACAGACCGTGCGAGCCGCGGACGACGATCACCGGTGCCGGCGCGTGGTACAGCACCGCCTGGCTCACCGCGCCGATCATGCCGCGCCACGGCTCGTCGCCCCGGGAACTGACCACCACGAGCTCGGCCCGGTGCGCCTCCTCGACCAACGCCGTCTCCGGGGCCCCGGCACGGACACGCTGGTCCACCCGGACCAACGGATACCTCCGCTGCCACGGCGCCACCGTCTCGGCCAGCCGGTCCGCCGCCCGCGCCGGGACGTCGCCGGTCCGCTCGTCCGGATTCCAGACCTGCACCACGACCAGTTCCGCCGCGCGTCGCGAGGCGGTGTCGAAGGCGAAGTCGAGGGCGCAGAGCGAGCTGGGGGAGCCGTCCACGCCGACCAGCACGGGTCCGGGCGTCGGGGGTCGCTCGCGGGCGACCAGCACGGTGCACCCGGCGCGGGAGGCGAGCTGCACGGCGATGGTGTCGGTGTCGGCCGGCACGTTCGGGTTCGGCGCCAACCCGCCGTCACCGACGGCCAGCAGGGCGGCCGAGCCCGACTCGCGCAGCAGCGTGGTGAGGACCGGGCCCTCGATGAGCGCCGCCGTCACGGCCAGGTTCGGTTGCGTCTCGACGGCGGTGGCGACCGCCTGGTCGAGTAGCGCCTCGGCCGGTTCCCGGGTCCGGCTCGGCGTCGGTTCGGCCGGGTCGCCGAGCCAGTTGAACGAGTGCACGACGCGCAGCGGCCGGGAGTGCAGGGCGGCCTCCCGGGCGGCCAGGCGTACCGCGGTCAGGCTGGCCGGAGAGCCGTCGACCCCGACCACGACGAACGCCCTTGCGGCCGCGGCACCACGGGCGCGCACCGGGTCAGACCCGCTGGTCAGGCGCGGCACGCAGTGGAACACCCCTTCACAGGGTGAGAATATCGAGATGACTTGCCAGATGTGCCCGGTTTCTTCGGGTGCGTGGGTGACCACGCGCCCGGTCTCAGCCGGCGGCGACCCGGAGCACCGCGACGGTGGCGTTGTCCCGCCCACCCGCGGCGAGCGTGTCCGCGAGAATCCCCCGGACCAGCTCAGCCGGGCGGCCCGTCCCGCCGAGCCGGCTCGCGAGCTGCTGGTAGTCGAGCTGGTCGGCGACCCCGTCGGTACAGACGCAGTAGACGTCGCCGGGGCGGAGCGAGACGTGCAGCAGGTCCGGCTCCGGCGCGCCGGGATGGCCGACGTACCGGGTGAGCCGGTAGCGCGCCGCGGCGGCCTCCGGCGAGCCGGCCGGGTACCAGCCGTAGACGGCGCCGAGCCAGGCGGCGGTGTGGTCGACGGTGAGCAGCTCCAGCAGGCCGTCGCGAAGCCGGTAGGCGCGGGAGTCTCCGATCTGCACGATCCAGGCGTACGCCTCGGCCGGCGCGGGCGGTCCGCTCACCGGCGCCGCGCGGGCGACCGGGGCGACGCGTTCCGGCCACGCCCCGGCGTCGGTGTCGTCCGCCTCGGCCCGATGCCGGCCACCCGACGACCGCCGGTACGGCGGCGGGTACTCCTCCCGCAGCCGGTGCCGTGGAGAGACGCCGGACGGTGGCGTGGCGGGTGCCTCGGTCGCCTGCGACCCGGCCGGGGTGTCGGCCGCCGGTGACACGACCAGGCCGGTGAAGGTGCAGCCGGTCAGTTCACCCAGGGCCTGGCCGGCCGCGCGGACCCGGGACTGCGCCTGCGCGACGGCGGCGCGAAGCAGACCGGGACCAAGGTCGGCGCCGGCCGCCCGGACCGCCGCCACGATCGTCTCCATCGCGGTGCTGCCGGCGACCGCGCTGCCCTCTCCGTCGCCCATCCCGTCGGCCACCGCCACGAACGGCAGCCGCGGGTCGACGTGCAGGACGTCGAAGTTCGCCCGGTACCGGTGGCCGACCCGGGTGCCGCCGGCGACCTCGATCCGGTGGCCGGCGTGGTGGAAGGTACGGCTGACGTCGCCCTCGGCGGGCATCCGGTCCGGACCCGTCACAGGGCTTCGGTGCATGGCCGGGAGGTTAGCAAAGTCTGGCGAGCGGTGGGCGGTATGGGAGCAACTGTCCGTTGTTGGAGAACCAGCCCCGGAGCCGGGCCGGGCTGCGAGGATGGGGCGGTGAACCTGCCCGAGGTGCTGCGCCGGCATCGCCTGCTGGCGGTCGTCCGGGCCGACGACCCGGACGCCGCCCTGGAGTGCGTGCTGGTCCTGGCCGAGACCGGGATCAGCCTGGTCGAGGTCTCGATGACCTCCAGGGAGGCCGCCGGGGTGCTCGTGCGCGCCAGGGCAGCCCTGGGCCCGGAGGCACCGCTGGGCGCCGGCGCGGTCCTCACCGAGGCGGACGTGGTGCAGGCGGAGCAGGCCGGCGCGTCGTTCGTGGTCACCCCGGGGGTGGTGCCGGCGGTCGCCGAGGCGGTCCGGCTCGGCATCCCCGCCCTGGTCGGCGCGCTGACGCCGACCGAGGTGGTGGCGGCCAGCCTGTCCGGTGCCGCCGCGGTCAGGCTCTTCCCCGCGTCGCTGGGCGGCCCGGCGTACCTGTCGGCGCTTCGGGAGCCGTTCCCCGACGTGCCGTTCGTACCCTTCGGCGGCGTGGACACCGGGTCGGCGCCTCGTTACCTCGCGGCGGGCGCCCTCGCCGTGGGCGTCGGGGACCCGCTCCTCGGCGACGCGCCGCGCGGCGGTGACCTGGCCGGCCTGCGCCTGCGCGCCACGGCCTTCCTGGCCGCCGTGGCCTGACAGCCCTCGGTTCAGCCGGTCGCGCTCCTTCCCCGGACCGGGCGGTCGGAGGCCCGGAACCGGCCGCCGACCGCCCGCAGCGCACCGGGTCGCCTCCCGGCGAGGCGGTCGAGCGCGGCCGCGGACGCCTCGTCGGCGGCGAGGTAGACCACCAGGCGCTGATCGTCGGTCTCGGAAAGCGCCAGACTCTCGAACGCCAGCCTCAGCTCGCCCACCTCGGGATGCACCAGCCGCTGGACGCCGGTACCCCGGGGATACGCCAGCGGCCCGTCCATCCGCGTGGTGAACGGCTCGCCGACGGTGCGGCGCAGCTCCTCGATCAGGGCGGCGGCGTACGGGTCGGACCGTCCGGCACTGAACTTCAGGTGGGCCACCATGTCGTCCGCCACCTGGTCCCACTCCGGGTACGCCGTTCGTGCCCGGGCATCGGCGAACGTGAACCTGACGAGGTTGGGCGGCTGGGTGTCCAGGATGCCGACCGGGCCGGCGAGGCGCGTGTATCCGGCGGTGTGCGCGACGATCTCGCCCAGCCGGTTGAGGACGACGGCCGGTCCGGGCTCGAACCGGTCGAGCAGCGCGGCGACCGTGGGCCGCAGCGACCGTGACGGCTGCTCGGGCGTGTTCCACCGGCAGGGCGGTTGCCCACCGGCGGCCTTGGCGGCCAGGCCGAGCACCACCCGGTCCTCGTCGGACAGCCGCAGCGCCTGGGCGAGCGCCGTGAGGACCTGCCAGGAGGGGTTGCGGTCCCGTCCCTGCTCGATACGGGTCAGGTACTCGACGCTGATGCCGGCCAGGGTGGCGAGTTCGGCACGACGCAGGCCCGGGGTACGGCGGCGCGGCCCGGTCGGCAGCCCGACGGCGGCCGGTGAGAGCGCCTCCCGACGGCTGCGAATGAACGTGCCCAACTCGGTGCTGTCCATGGCGGCGAGGCTACCCGTCCCGGCACGGAAGATCGTGGCCCCGCCAGGGCCACCATCCAGCCGGCCTCCCTCGCCGGCCGACGGGACGGCAGGTTGACGGCATGGCGAACACACGAACGGAATCACCCGGCGGTGGGCCGACCGGGGCGGCAACGAGCGGACCGGAGCGGGAGCTCAACCTGCTGGTGATCGTCAGCAGCGTGCGGCAGGGACGGTTCGGGCCGGTGGTCGCCCGCTGGTTCGAGGCGCAGGCACGGCAGCACAACCGGTTCCGGGTCGACCTCCTCGACCTGGCCGAGACGCCCCTGCCCACGCAACTGCCGTCCGTCCCGCCGCTGATGTGGGACGGCGGGGAGCGCCCGGCCGAGCTGACGGCGCTGGCGGCCCGGCTGGCCGCCGCGGACGCCTTCGTCGTGGTGACCCCGGAGTACAACCACAGCTTCCCCGCGTCGATCAAACACCTCGTCGACTGGCACTACCGGGAGTGGGAGGCGAAGCCGGTGGGCTTCGTCTCGTACGGCGGCACCGCCGGCGGTCTGCTGGCGGTCGAGCAGCTCCGGCCCGTCTTCGCGGAGCTGCACGCCGTCACGGTCCGGGACGTGGTCTGCTTCCCGCGTTACTGGGAGCAGTTCGACCCCGACGGCCAGCCACGGCAGCCGGACGGTCCGTCGGCGGCGGCGAAGACGATGCTCGACCAGCTCGCCTGGTGGGGTGGGGCGTTGGCCGAGGCGCGCAGGCGGACGCCGTACCGGGGCTCCTGACCTGCCGGGGCGTCCGACCCTGGTGCGTGGCCCGGCCGCCGGTGACGGGCTCCGCCGTCCCCGCCCGGGCCACGCCATCCCGCCCGCCGGGTCGCGGGCCGGGCCAGGGCCGCCCTCGGACGGGCTCAACCGCCGAGGCCGGCGTCGCGGGCGAGCAGCGCCGCCTGCACCCGGTCGGCGACACCGAGCTTGGCGAAGATGGCGGAGAGCTGGTTACGCACCGTCTTCTCGCTGAGCCCGAAGTGCCGGGCGATCCGGGCGTTCGTGTCGCCGAGGGCGAGCCGGCCGAGGATGTCCCGCTCCCGCGCGGTGAGCTGGTTGAACGGGGCCGGCAGCTCGGCCGGCGAACGGTTCATCGAGGCGAGGACGGAGGGGCCGATGCCCGGCCCGAGGACGACGCCGCCCTGCGCCACCGCCCGCAGCGCGTCGACGACGGCATCCGGGTCGGTGTCCTTGAGCACGTAGCCGCGCGCGCCGGTCCGCAGGGCGCGGACCACGATCTCCTCGTCGTCGGACATGGTGAGCATCAGCACCTTGACCTCCGGACGGGCGTGCAGGATCCGCCCGGTGGCCTCGATGCCGTCCCCGTCGGGCAGCGTCACGTCCATGGCCACCACGTCGATCCGTTCGGCGACCACGAGGGTGACGGCCTCGGCGACGGTTGCCGCCTCGAAGACCTCACCCACCCACGTCTCGCTCTCGAGCATGGTGCGCAGGCCGCGCCGGACCACCGGGTGATCATCGACGATGAGAACCCGTCCACCGTGCACCATGTCGTCGCCCACCTTCGCGCACGCGCGGGGCGACGTCGCCGAGCGGCAGCCCCGCATCGCCTTGACGGTCACTGCGGGGTTCAGCGTAGCTGGCTATCCGATGAGGTCAGACGCACCGTCCGGCGTCCGGACGCCGACACCGTCGACCAAGCCGTCCCCCGCGGAGGGATCGCCGTGCGGGCGAGGGTGCGGCAGGCCCGACCCGGCGGCGGCCTGGCGGGACGCCGCGTCGGCCTGGCGGGTTGGCACGTCGGTGTGGTGGGACGCCGCCGCTGCCACCGACGCGTCCTCGACACGGCGGTCGGCGACGGGGTCCGTGTCCGCCGCGTGGGCCCGGGAGTCGGCGGCGGTGTCCGTCGGCTCGGGGTGAGGCGGGACGTCGGCGGCGTCCCTCGCCGCCGGTTCGGCGGCCCGCCCCGGCTCCGCCTCGCGCTCGGGGCCGGTGCGTCCCCCCGACCCGTCCGCGGGCTCCTTTGCCCGCATCGGCTGAAACGGCAGCCGGACCCGTACGGCGGTTCCGTGCGGGTCGACCGGCCCGATCTCGAAGTCGCCGCCGAGCTCCGTGGCCCGCTCCCGCATCGAGTCGAGGCCGACCCCACCCGGGCGGCGGGGTCCCAGGCCGACGCCGTCGTCGACGATCTCCAGCGTCAACGCCCGGTCCCTGCGGACCAGCACGCGACAGGTACTGGCCCGGGCGTGCCGGGTGACGTTGGTCAGCGCCTCCGCCACGATCCGGTACGCGGCGACCTCGATGGCTGCCGGAAGCCCCTGCAGGTCGCCGTCGATCTCCAACCGGACCGACAGCGTGGCGGTGTCGAACCGGGCACATTCGTGACGCAGCGCCGCCGCGAGACCCCGGTCCAGGGCCGGCGGACGGAGCTGGCTGACGAGCTGGCGTACCTCGGCGGTGCAGGTCTGCAGGTCGGCCGCGAGCGCGTCGAGAATCCGGGTGAGTCGTGGCTGCTCCGCGGCGAGCTTCTGCGCGGCCCGGACCTGCATCGCCATCCCGGCCAGGGTTGGGCCGAGCCCGTCGTGCAGCTCCCGGCGCAGCCGCCTCCGTTCCTCCTCGCGCGCGGTGATGAGCCGTTCCCGGGAGTCCTGCAGGTCGTGAATCAGTCGTACCGCGTCGGCGGCCACCGCCGCCTGCAACGCGAGGTCCTTGAGGAGCCTCCGCTCCACCGGGGAGAACCGGCTGGTCGCGCTCCGGTTCGCCACGAGCAGCCGGCCGACGTGCTGCCCCCGGGCCACCATCTCGAACGACTCGACCGGGTTGTTCGACGCGCCGTGTACGGCCACCAGGCGCGGGCCCTCCCGGCCCTCGACCTCGACCGCGACCTGGGGTACCCGCAGGGAACGGGCGATCGTCCCGGTCAGCAGCGGAAGCACCGCCGTCGGCTCCACGGTCCGGCCGAGCAGGTCGCCCAGGCGGGTGATCACCTGGTACGGGTCGTCCCGGTCGCCGTAGAGCAGCCGGTTGACGCCTCGTTGGACCCGACCGCGGATCGGTTCGAAGGTCACCGCGATCAGTCCGGTCGCGACCAGGGACGCGTTGGAGGTGTCGTCCGCCATCAGCAGGTCACGGAGCAGCGTGATCAACCCAACGAATCCGGCGATCACCAGCAGGCTCATCACCAACCAGACGAGGGTCCGGTTGATGACCTGGTCCAGCCCGTACAGCCGGTAGCGGAGGATCGCGAGCCCCATGCCGACCGGCAGGGCCACGACCATGATGACCCAGGCCCCGGTCAGGTTCATCGCCTCGAGCACCACGCCGAGCACCAGCAGGACGCCCGCCGCCAACAGACAGGCGAGCTGGGCGCGGGCCTCACCGTCGGCCCGCCGCCACCGCAGGAACAGCGAGACCAGGACGGCGACCAGCCCGGCCAGGGTCGCCACGACGGCGAGCATCCCGACCTGCACCAGCAGCTGGGCCCGACCGGTCGCCGCCACTCCGGGGTTGTCGGTGTTGATCAGATCGCGTGGGTCGTCGAGCGCGGCGACCGCGAAGGCGGCCGCCGCGGCCGCGGTACCGGCGACGATGAACACGGCGAGCGACCGCCAGCGCGGTGAGGGCAACCGGCCGTCCGGAAAGTACAGCAGGGCGAGTGTGATCAACCCGTACGCCGGCCACCAGGACCACTGGCTCACCCAGTCCACCACGACCCAGGTGGTCCAGCTCGTCGAGAGTACGCTGATGCTCGCCGCCCCCCCGGCGGCGAGCATGAGCCGACCCACGAGATGGCGTGGCATGCGCACCAACACCATCGCGCCCATCGTGAGGAAGGCGACGGCGATCACGGCGCTCTCGCCGGTCAGTATCCCCGCCGTGTTCCCGGCGTTGACCACCTGCCCGACGACCACCAGCGCCACGAGCGCCACTGACCCGGCCAGTACGCCGATCCGGCGCACCGACCACCGCGCATCCTCTTCGGTGGAACTCACCCCAGCGACCCCCCCGACCGTCTCCCGTGCCGTCAGTGCGTCCAGCCGGCGGCGTGCAGCGCGTTGTGGAACCATCCCCCCGGATCCATCAACCGGATGCTTCCGCCGGACGCCGCCGGCCGTGCCCCCGGGAACTGCGCGGCGTCCTCCGCGAGCGTCCCGGCACCGATCTTCGGCAGCGCCGCGATCGCGGCCTCCACGGACAGGCCCGACCCGGCCACCACGTCCGGATGCCGCCGGATGTAGTCGCCGACGTGCTGGACCACGGCCTGGAGTCGGGCCTGGACCAGCTCGGGATCGGGGTCGTCGAGCGTCGGCTCCAGTCCCTCCAGCTCCCACGCGTGGCTGAACACCGGAGCGAGCCGGCGTCCTGCCCGGTCGAAGAACTCGAGGCCCCCCTTGGCGCCGATGTTCTTGTCAACCAACATGTCCGCCACGCTGTCGTAGGCGTGGGCGAAGCTGTTGTCACTGGCGATGACGATTGGCTGCACGTCCGGAACAGAGGCCGGGCGATCCGGCGACGTTGTCATGACACTCCCTTCGGTGGTCCGCTTCTGACAGCGATCGGCGCTGGTCGCGACGCTGTCACCCGCAGCCTAGGGCCAGTCCACAACGTGGAGCGGGCACCAATCGTCGGCTAGGCATCATGTCCGTTCCGGTGTCCCGGAGGCTCGGGACCTGTGTCCCGAGCCGTCCGGGAAAATCCGCCGGCGGCAGAAGGCCGGAGGCTGGTGTCGGGGGGCGGTCCGGCACGGCGCCGCTGGACGTCCAGTCGATGCCGGCCCGGGTCGTCAGCCGGCACCCTGGTGAGGGCGCCTTCCGTCCTCAACCACCGGTCGACCCGTCGTCGACGTACCCGGAGAGCCCTATGCCGAGCTCGTCGTCCCATGCCGCGGTTGGGCGTGCCCGTGACCGGGTGCCGCCGCTCGGCGGCGACGGTTGGGCACCCGATCGGCCGACCCTCGTGACCAACCCGTGCGCACAGGTCCGCCGGCTGGTCCCGGGTGAGGCCGGTCGTCTGGGCGCACTCGTCCCGGGGCGCCGACCGGCGGCCGGTGGCCGAGGTCGCCCGACCGCGGGGCCGCCGGCCCACGTCGACCGGTCCACCGACCCGGCCGCGCCGGTGGATCCGGCCGACGCCGTCGCCGACCTGCTGGCCCGGATCCAGCTGGCGGGATGGATCGTGGACGAGCGGTGGGGCATGATCACGGTCACCGCGCCGACGCCGTGCCGGCGACTGCAGGGTTGGCAGCTACAGGTCTCCGCGACCGTGTGTTCCGCCCCCAGGGTGGTCGCGGCGTGCGCACCGCTGCTGGTCGAGAGCGGCACGTCGTTTACGTTCGTCGCCACCGCGGCCGCGGTCGCCGCGGTGACCGCGGCCCGGGCGTCCGGGCCGGAGGCCGGCCGGGTCCTCGCCGGTTATCCGGCCAGTGACGAGCTCTTCCGGGAACTGGTCGAACGGCTCGACCGGGCCACCGTCGGTCTGTCCGGTCCGGCGATCCCCGCCGCACGGCCGTACCGGCCGGGCGGGGTGGTGCACTACCGGTACGGCTCGTTCGTCGGCATCGGCCGGTTCGACCAGGATGGACGGTGGCGTCCGTGTCTCGTCGACCCGGACGGGAACCTGGTCGAGGACGTCCCGGGGCCGACCCTCCGGTCACCGTCCTGGGTCGCGCCGCCGATCGAACCGGGCGATACGCGGCACGCGCCGTCCACACCCACCGTCCCGGGCGGCTGGGGAGGCCGGTCGACGGAACCGAGGTGGTCGGTCTCGGCGATGTGGACGGTGGGATTGGAGACACATCCCGACGCCGCGGTGCCGGCCAGGCTGACGGGGGTGGCCGGCTCAGCGACCTCGGCCGGGCTGACGGGGGCGGCCGGACCGACGGGCACCCTGGGACCCGTCGGTCCGGCCGAGCCGGCCGGGGTGCTGATCGGCGGGCGGTACGCGGTCACCACGGCCCTCAGACAGGCGTACAAGGGCGGCGTGTACCGGGCGCGTGACCTACGCACCGGTACGGAAGTGCTGATCAAGGAGGCGCGGCCGCACGTGGCCGCCGACGCCGAGGGGCGGGACGCGCGTGATCGGCTGGGCCACGAGGCGCGGGTGCTCCGGCACCTCGCTCCGCTCGGTCTGGCGCCTCGACCGCTCCGCGAGTTCGTGCAGGACGACCACCGGTTCCTGGTCGAGGAACTGCTGCCGGGCCGGGCGCTCGCCGCCATGGTCGCCGACGGTGGCGGTGCCGCCCGCGGCGCGTCCTGCTCCGACCCGGACGAGCTCGACCTCGCCGAGCTGCTCGGCATCCTGGCCCGGCTGGCCGACCTCCTGCGGAGCGCACACTCGGTCGGGGTGGTGGTTCGGGACCTGAGCCCGGACAACGTCATGGTGCTGCCGGACGGAGCGCTCCGACTCGTCGACCTGGAACTGGCGGCCCTGCGTACCGGCGGGCCGGACGACTGGTGCCGGTTCGACCTCGGGGACGCCGACCCGACGTACCACGCGCCGGAACTGGTGCGGAAGGCCGCACCGGACGCGGCCGCGGACCTGTTCAGCCTCGGAATGGTCGCGCTGCACCTGGTCTGCCGGGCCACGCCGGCACATCCCGAGGCCGACACACCGGCGGACCGCCCCATCGAGGAGCGGGTGGCGACCCTGCTGGACCCGGTGCTCGGCGGCCGGCGGGTACCGGCCCCGTTGCACCGCCTCATCACCGGTCTGCTGCGTACCGAGCCGACCGAGCGAATCGGGCTGGACGAGGTCACGGCCCTCTGCGCGGCGGCACGCGAGTCCGCGGTGTCGTGGCGTGTCCACGCCGAGGTCGACCTGTCCGGGACCGCGCCGACCCTGCCGGAGCAGGACTGGGCCGAACTCGTCGACGGCATCGTCGGCCACCTCGGTGACGAGCTCGAGGCGCGGCGGCTTCCGAGCGGATCCGCCCTCGGTCGGTCGGTCGAGCCGTGTACCGTGCAGCACGGCGTCGCCGGCGCCGTCGCGGTGCTGGCCCGGCTGGTCGCCGCCGGCGCCGCCGACCCGAGGTCGATCGCCGGGGACCGGTCCGCCGCCGGGGTCCGGTCGGTCGCCGGGCCCGCTCCGATCGCGCCCGCGACCGTGGAGCGGGCGGGTCGGGTGCTCGACGCACTCCTGCGCCATCTCCTCCGGCACCTGGACGAGCATCCGCATCCAGGGCTGCCGGGACTGTACTGCGGCTTCGCGGGGACCGCCTGGGCGCTCTGTGACGCCGGCCGCCTGCTGGGCCGTCCGGGGTTGGTGGACCGTGCGGTCGAGCTGGCGCTGCGCCTACCCGTCGTCTGGCCCGATCCGGGCCTGAGCCACGGCATCGCCGGGCTCGGTACGGCGCTGTTGCGGCTGTGGCGGCACACCTATCTACCCGAGCTGCGTGACCGGATCACCGCCATCGCCGCCCACCTTCTCGACACCCGGGACCGCGGCGCCGCGATGCTCTGGACCGTCGATGCCTCGGCCGACTCCGTCCACGCCGGTCTGCGGACCCTCGGGTTCGCGCACGGCACGGCCGGGATCGGGGCCTTCCTGCTCGCCGCGGGCCACCACCTCGGCCGGCGTGACCTGGTCGCCGCCGCGGTCCGTTGCGGCGACACCCTCCTCGACGCGGCCCGTCACGACCCCGCCGGCGCGGCCCGCTGGCCGGACGACCCCGGGGCGGAGCTGCCCGACCCCGGCCGCGGGACAGCGGCCGACGCGGTCGGTCCGCGGGCCGCCGGATCGAGAGACGGGCACGCACCCGTCGGTGCGCACCGCTGCACCAGCCCGGCCGGGATCGGTGGGTTCCTCTGCCAGCTGTACGCCCAGACAGGACAGCAGCGTCACCTCGACGCGGCCGTGGCGGCGGCCCGGACGGTGCTCCGCAGCCGGTGGCGGTCCGGCACCGGGTACTGCCACGGGTTGGCCGGCGACGGCGACCTCCTGCTCGATCTCGCCCGGGTCACCGCCGACGACCGGTACGCCCGCTGGGCCGAAGGGCTCGGCCGTCGACTCTGGGCGCTACGGGTCTACCGCAACGGCCGGGCGGTGCTCGCGGACGAGGCGCAGCGGTGGACCAGTCCGGGATTCGGGACCGGCCTGAGTGGGCAGCTCGCCTTCCTGCTCCGACTCCGTCAGGGAGGGCACCGCCTGTTCAACCCCGACTTCGACCCCGTCTCGCCGCGGGTGACCCGGGGTTGAGCCACGCACGGCGGTGACGGGCCACGCTTCCGACGGCCACGCCGGTGACGGCGACGGCGGGCCGCCTGCCGGAACGCCGCCCGACCCGGCTGGTCCGCCCCATCCGGTACGGCACGGTGTCGTGCCACTAGAACACGAGGTTGACCAGCAGGGTCAGCACGATGGAACCAAGCAGTGAGATCAGGATCATCAGCAGACAACCGAGTCCGCCCCCGACGGGCCGGATCTCGACATCACCGATACGCATGACGGATCAACCCAGAATCAGATCTCGCGGAGGCGGGGCAACAGCTCGTCGCGGGCCCAGTCTAGGAACATCGGCTGACCCTCGGCGCCCACCTGCACCAGCGCCACGTCGGTGAAGCCCGCGTCGACGTACCTCTCGACGGCCCGGAGGTGGGCGTCCGGGTCCGGTCCGCAGGGCACCACCTGGAGAACGTCCTCCGGCCGGACCGCCTCGACGGCGCTGAGGAAGGACGCCGGCTCCGGCAGTTCCGACCTGACCGACCAGTTCAGGGTCGCCCACCGCCACTGCTCGTGGACCGTCCTGCGGCAGTCGTCGACGTTCGGGCCGTAACACAGCGCAACCTGGCCGAAGCGCGGCCGGCCCGCGCCGCCGGCGTCGTCGTACAGCCGGACCACGTCCGTGTCGGGGTTGTCGCAGACCAGCGCGTCGCCGTACTCGGCGGCGAGCCGGGCGGAGTGCGGCCCGGAGGCGGCGACGGCGATCGGCATCCGCGTCTGCGGCCTGTCCCACAGGTACGCCTCGGGCACCTGGAAGTGCCTGCCGGTGAAGGAGAGTTTCTCCCCGTCCAGCAGCGGTCGGATGATCTGGAGTGCCTCCTCGAACATCTCGTGACGCTGGTGGACGTGCGGCCAGGCACCGACGACGTGCTCGTTCAGGTTCTCGCCGGCGCCGAGCGAGAGGGTGAACCGGTCGTCGGACAGGACGCCGATGGTCGCCGCCATCTGGGCGACGACCGCCGGGTGGTAACGCCGGATCGGACAGGTCACGAAGTTCATCAGCCGGACCCGGGAGGTCACGTGCGCGACCGCCCCGAGGATCGACCAGGCGTACGGCGAATGGCCCTGGGTGGCCAGCCAGGGATGGTAGTGGTCGGAGATGACCAGATGGTCGAAACCGGCCTCCTCGGCCCGGACCGCCTGCTCGATCAGCTCCTTCGGCCCGCTCTGCTCACACATCAGGGTGTAGCCCACCGCCACCATGGGCGAACCTCCTCCGTCGTCCCGGCGAGTCGTCTACCCCCACACACCCCCTACCCGGAAAAGGCGGCGCCACGCGCCGGCGGTTGTTCGTCGCCGACCCCCGGGACGGGACCCCGCCGGTCGCGACGGCAGCACCGGACACGGGGACAGATTCCTGACTGTCTGTCTCTGGGCTGGGTGATGCTGTCTGAACCGGTTAAGAAATCGGCGTGCCCTCCTGTGGCGAGGATGACGGCACCCGTGACGGCCGGCTGGGTCAATCGCCTGGGGTTACCGGCGCACGGGCACCACGTCGGACCGGGAAAGCCGCCGTCACCCGCCCTCTTCGTCGCAGCCGGCCACGGGGTCGGAGTCCGGGCGGTGCGCGCCCGGCACCGTCGTGACGGCGTACGCCGAAACAACTTAACCGGTTGCGTTGCCCGACCCGTGCGCCTACCCTGATCCGTGCCGCCGCAGGGAGTCGGCCGGTAACTGTCGGGCAGCAGTTACCCGTCCCCACACGTCCTGCTCCCCATCCTGGGGAATCTCCCTGAGGTAGGTCATGAGACGCTCACTCACCGCGATCACCGCGGCTCTGTTCGCGTCCGTCGTCGCCGTGGTCGGTGCCGTTGCCGTGGTCTCCGCCCCGGCC
>CALGAM010000261.1 GCA_937951935.1 uncultured Micromonospora sp.
GTGCTCATCACCAGCCTGGGCATGAAGAACACCATCTGGGCGGTGGTCCTGCCCAACGCCATCAGTGTCTTCAACCTGCTGGTGATGAAGGCGTTCTTCGAGAGCATGCCGACCGATCTCGAGGAGGCCGCCGCGGTCGACGGTCTGGGCACGTACGGGATCCTGCTGCGGATCGTCCTACCCCTGTCCAAGGCCGTGCTCGCCACGATGGTGCTGTTCTACGCCGTCTCCTTCTGGAACTCGTGGTTCACCGCCTTCCTCTACATCGACCAGCAGGAGCTCCTTCCGGTGACCGTCTACCTGCGGAACCTGATCGCCGGAGCCACCGGTGCGGAGAACGTCGGCGCCGTCAACGCCGCCGACGAGGTACAGGCCGAGGCCACCCTGAAGGCCGTCACCATCGTCCTCACCACCCTGCCCATTCTCCTGGTCTACCCCTTCGTCCAGCGGTACTTCGTCTCCGGAGTCATGCTCGGCGCGGTCAAGGGGTGATTCCGGGCGGGCACGCACACCGCAACCCCCTTCCACCCCCGAAAGGAAGTTCGATGTTCCACAGGTCACGGCGCCGAGCAGCGGTGATCGCTGCCGGTCTGCTCACGGTGTCGCTCGCCGCGTGCGGCGGCGACGACGACTCGGCGGCATCCGACCTGAGCGAGCACCGGGTCGGCGCGATGGCCGAGTACAAGGTCGGAGACCAGTTCAGAGCCACCGAGCCGGTCTCGTTCACGATGTTGTACAACAACCACCCCAACTATCCGCTCAAGAACGACTGGCTGTTCTGGTCCGAGCTGACCAAGCGGACCAACGTCACGATCGAGCCTGTCGCCGTTCCGCTCAGCGACTACGAGCAGAAGCGCAGCCTGCTCATCGGTGCCGGCGACGCGCCGATGATCATCCCGAAGACGTACCCGGGCCAGGAGGACCCCTTCGTCTCCTCGGGCGCGATCCTCCCGGTCAGCGACTACATCGACCTGATGCCGCACTTCAAGGACAAGATCTCGAAGTGGAACCTCCACCCCGAGATCAACCAGCGGCGCCAGGCCGACGGCAAGTTCTACCTGCTACCCGGGCTCCACGAGAAGCCCTGGCACGACTACTCGCTGGCGATCCGGACCGACATCCTCGAGGAACTCAACCTCGAGATTCCGAAGACCTGGGACGAGCTCTACACCGTCCTCAAGGCGATGAAGGCCAGGTACCCGGACTCGTACCCGTTCTCGGACCGGTGGAGCCAGCCCAACCCGGGTGGCAACCTGCTGAACATCCTCGCGGCGTCGTACGGGCTGGAGGGCGCCGGCTGGAACTTCCAGCACGTCAGTTGGGACCCCAACGCGAAGAAGCTGTTCTACACCGGCGCCAGCGAGCAGTACCGGCAGATGCTGACGTACCTCAACAAGCTGGTGAGGGAAGGGCTGCTCGACCCGGAGAGCTTCACCCAGACCGACGACCAGGCCCGCCAGAAGCTCGCCAACGGCAAGTCGTTCGTGATCAGCAGCAACGCGCAGACGCTGGTCAACGACTACCGGCCGGACCTGGCCAAGACCAACCCGAAGGCGCGGATCGCCAAGATCCCGCTGCCGATCGGCCCGGCGGGTGAGATCAACCCCGCCAGCCGGCTGGAGAACGGCATCATGATCTCCAAGAAGGCCCGGGACAGCAAGCACTTCGTCGCGATGATGCAGTTCATCGACTGGCTCTGGTACTCCGACGAGGGGCAGGAGTTCGCCAAGTGGGGTGTCGAGGGGGTCACCTTCGTGCGGGACTCCTCCGGCAGGCCCACCCTGGCACCCGACGTCGACGTCGTCGGGCTCAACCCCAGGGGCACCAAGCACCTGCAGAAGGACTTCGGCTTCTACAACGGCGTCTTCGCCTACGGCGGCAAGCCCGAGCTGGTGCAGGCCTTCTTCTCCCCCGAGGAGCAGGAGTTCCAGAAGGTGATGAACGCCCGCCCGCCGCGGCCGGTGATGCCGCCGTTCCCGTTCACCGACGAGGAACGCGAACAGATCTCGCTGTGGGCGACACCGCTGCGGGACTTCGTCTACCAGGCGACGCTCCAGTTCATCCTCGGCCAGCGTGACCTCGCCCAGTGGGACGCCTACGTGGCCGAGCTGAAGGGCAAGAACATGGACGCCTACATGGATCTGGTCAACAAGGCGTACGAGCGCTACCAGAAGGAGAACGGCTGAGCACGCGCTGACCCCGGTCCGGTCGTCCCGACGGGCACGACCGGACCGGGTGCCACGGGCCCGGTTCGCCCGGGGCCGGCCACACGCACAGGAAGAACCTCATGTACATCTCCGTTCCGGAGCACCCGTCGGGCCGCCTGACCGACGCCTGGCGGACCTGCGTCGGCACCGGCCGCTTCGAGCTGGCGCTGCGTCGCGACTACCAGGACTCACTGGCCCTGGTCCAGCGTGAGATCGGCTTCCGGCACATCCGGGGGCACGGACTGTTCAGCGACGGCGTCGGCGTGTACCGGCCGTACGAGTACCAGGGGTCGCGCCGGGTCCGGTACAACTTCGGCTACGTCGACCAGGTGATCGACGCGTACCTCGACCTGGGCATCCGACCCTTCGTGGAGCTGGGGTTCATGCCCGCCGACCTGGCCTCGGGCGACCAGACCGTGTTCTGGTGGCGCGGCAACGTCACCCCGCCCCGCTCCTGGTCGGAGTGGGCCGACCTGGTCCGGGCCACGATCTCCCACCTCGTCGACCGCTACGGGCTGGCCGAGGTGCGCCGCTGGCCGATCGAGGTGTGGAACGAACCGAACCTCCCGGACTTCTGGCAGGGCGCCGACGAGGCCGCCTACCACCGGCTGTACGAGGTGACCGCGCACGCCGTCAAGGAGGTGGACGCCGAACTGCAGGTCGGCGGCCCGGCCATCTCCCCCGGCGCCGACGACTGGCTGCCCCGGTTCGCCGACTTCGTCGCCGCCCGCGACGTCCCGGTCGACTTCGTCAGCAAGCACGCCTACACCTCCGGGCCGGCCCAGCACGTGCCGTTCGGGGTGCACCAGACGCTCCGGCCGGCGACCAACCTGCTGGAGCAGTTCGCCACCCCGCGCCGCCTGCTCCGGGACACCGCCCTGGCAGGGCTGCCCGTGCACATCACCGAGTTCAACTCGTCGTACCGGCCGGACAACCCGATCCACGACACCGCCCTCCACGCGGCCTACCTGGCCCCCGTGCTGGCGGGCGGCGGTGACCTGGTCGACTCCTTCTCCTACTGGACCTTCAGCGACGTCTTCGAGGAGGTCGGGGTCCCGACCGCGCTGTTCCACGGCGGGTTCGGCCTGCTCACCCACCGGCAGATCAAGAAGCCGACCTACCACCTGTACGCCTTCATGGCCCGCCTCGGCGACCAGATCCTGGCCCGCGGTACGGACCACCTGGTCACCCGGGACGACGACGGCCGGGTCGCGGTGCTGGCCTGGGCCCCGGTGGACGTCACCGGTCGGTTACCGGTCGACCGGCACGAGCTGCGGCTGTCCATCCCGGTGGGCGGGACGTCACCGGCGGGCGCCGGCCCGGCCTCGGCGTACGTCCACCGCCTGTCGGTGCACGAGGAGGTCGGCAACGCCTGGGCCGCGTGGTGCGAGATGGGGCGACCCCGCTCCCCCCGGCCGCGGCAGCTCGACGCGCTCCGGGAGGCGGCCGAGCCGGGACGCAGCCACCGGAGTCTCCCGGTCACCGCCGGCCGGGTCGCCCTCGACCTCACCCTCGCCCGGCACGAGGTGACCCTGGTCGAGATCACACCCGTGGTCGACGAGACCCCGCCGTGGTGGGACGACGGCCGACTGCTCGGGCTCTCCCCCACGGATCCGGCCGGCGCCACCTCCGCGGCCGGGACCGCCGGAGTCCACCCGGGCGACGGGGTCGAACGGAGGGATCGGGAATGAGCGAGGCGTCCGACAGCCGCCGCCAGTTCGGCACCGGCCCGCTCGCGCGGGCCGCGGCGCTGATCTACAGCCTGCTGGTGGTGGAGATCCTGCTCGTGCTCGGCACCCTGCCCGGCCTGGTCCCCCTGGTCCTGCTCGACCGGGATGTCAGCAACCTGCCGCTGGTCGCGGCCTGTGCGCTCCCGCTCGGCCCGGCGGTCGCCGCCGCCCTGTACGCGCTGCACCACCACCGGGGCGACCTGACCGACCTGCGTCCGGCGGTCGCCTTCTGGCGTGGCTACCGGGCGAACCTCTGGCCGGTGCTGAAGATCTGGGGTCCACTGCTGCTGTGGCTCACCATCGTCGCGGTGAACCTCGCCAACTTCGACGCCGCGGCCGTGCCGGACTGGTGGCGGATCCCGCTGGTCCTGGTCGGGGTGGTCGCGACCCTCTGGGGGGTCAACGCGCTGGTCGTCACCGCGCTGTTCGTCTTCCGGACCCGCGACGTGGCCCGGCTGGCGGTGCACTTCCTCGGTCGTACCCCGCAGGTCACGCTCGGCACCACGGGCGTGCTGCTCACGGCGGCCGTGGTCACGGCCGCCACCTCGGAGGCGGTGCTGGCGTTGCTCGGATCCGTCTTCGTTCTGGCGCTGCTCGGGGCCAGCCGCCCGATGATCAACAAGATCCGTGACGAGTTCGTGGCCTGAGCGGAACCGCCGGCCGGCTGCCCCGGGTCCCGCGCCCCGGCCCGGGTGGCGCTGCTGTCGACCGGGACCGCCGGGCCGGCCGCCGGCCCTGCCGGACGTCACCGCTGGCGGGTGCGGCCGTCCTCAGTAGATCCGGCGGCCGTGCGCGTCCGGCACGCCGGACTTGCGGTAGAAGTACGTGTTGATCTGGTCGCGCCACTCCTCGGCGGAGCGCACCTGTTCGTCGAGGCGTTCCCGCACCCGGGCCGCCACCGCCGGGTCGACCAGGTCGGCGATCTCCTCCCAGCGCCGCCGCATCTCGGCCGCCTGCTCCGCCCCGGCGAAGTGGGTGTCGTAGATGTGCTGGATGACCGTGACGCCGCTGTGCAGCACGTGGTCGTACGGGACGTGGTGGAAGAAGAGCAGCAGTTCGTCGGGGCAGGTCTGGCGTGACTCGTACACCTGCGACCAGGGCTGTGGGTACTGGCCGGTGAAGCCGGTGCCGGTGGCCCGGGTCCGGTCCACGCCGACGCCGTCCCGGTCGGCGAAGTGGTAGGTGCCCCACGGGGTGTACTCGTAGCCGTCGACGTCCGGGCCGTAGTGGTGCCCCGGGCGGACCATGAAGCCGACGCCGAGCGGCGCGGTGTACCTCTCGTACGTCCGCCAGGAGTCGTCCATGATCGCGTGCAGGGTGCGGCGCACCCGTTCCGGGTCGGCGGTGACCGACGGCACGAAGGTCAGCGAGATCCACTCGTCGAGCACGGCCACCGGGTCGAGCCGGGGATCCCAGGCGAGCCGACCGAAGGCGTACAGGTTGGCCTGGGCGAGCGGGTGGCCGGTCCAGAACGGGTCGTCGCCGACGTTGGAGACGCCGACCAGGCCGCCGCCCCGGCCCGCCCGGTCGCCGGCCGTCCCGGCGGCCACGTCGGCGACGGTCGGGCCGTCGGCGCCCCACGGGCCGAAGCCGAGCACCTCGCTCCAGAGTGGCCCGAGGTAGCAGACGTGCCGCTGCTGACCGGTGTACTCCTGGGTCACCTGCAGCTCGACGGCGAGCCGGGTGGCCGGCATCGCGGCGAGCACCGGGGAGACCGGTTCCCGCACCTGGAAGTCCATGGGACCGTACTTCACCTGCAGGATGACGTTGTCGCGGAACCGGCCGTCGAGCGGGGCGAAGTGGTCGTAGGCCGCCCGGGCCCGGTCGGTGGAGCGGTCCCGCCAGTCCTGGCGGTGGTTGTAGACGAAGGCCCGCCAGTACACGACCCCGTCGAACGGGGCCACCGCGTCGGCGAGCAGGTTCGCACCGTCGGCGTGGCTGCGACCGTACGCGAAGGGGCCCGGCTGCCCCTCGGAGTCGGCCTTCACCACGTAGCCGCCGAAGTCGGGGATGGCGTCGTACACCCGGCGGGTGGTCGCGGCCCACCAGGCCCGGACGCGCTCGTCCGCCGGATCGGCGGTGGCGAGGCCGCCGACCGTGACCGGCGCGGCGAAGCTGACCGACAGGTGCACCCGGATCCCGTAGGGCCGCAGCGTGTCGGCGATCGTGGCGACGTCACCGAGCCGGTCGGTGAGCAGCCGTGCCTCGGTGGCGTGCACGTTGACGTTGTTCACCGTGACCGCGTTGACGCCGCAGGCGGCGAGCAGTCGACCGTAGGCGCGGACCCGGGACAGGTCGTCGGTGAGGCGGCCGGCCCGCCAGAAGATCGAACCACCCGAGTAGCCGCGTTCCACCTGCCCCATCACCGGGTGGACGTCGACGTTGTCCCAGTGGTTGAGCATGCGGCGCCGCATGGCCGGCCGGTGCCGTCGCGGCGCGTGGTCGGCGCCGAACGCCGCCTCGCCGAGACGTACCAGGTGGAAGAGCCCGTAGAGCAGTCCGGCGGGCGCGTCGGCGAGCAGCACGGTGGTCCCCTCGTGACGGGCCAGCGCGTACCCCTCGGCGCCGAGGTCGGTCGCACCCGGCTCGTCGGTCAGCCGGGCGCGCACCGCCGCCGCGGCGGCCGGCAGCGCGTCCTCCGTGGCCAGCGCGAGGACCAGGTCGTACGGCTGTCGGTCGGCCGCGTCCCGGTCCACGCCCGTCGTCGGGTGGTGCAGGCTGCCGCCGTACCGGTCGCAGGCCGCGGCGAGCTCCTGGTGCACCGTGTCGACGAGGAGTCCCGCGCCGCGCAGCAGGACGCGACGGGAGCCGAGCGGGCGGAACACCTCCGGCGGCAGCCAGGCGGGATGGACGTCGGGGGGTGGGGGGGTGGTCACGTACGTCTCCGGATCGGGGGGCGTCGCCGCGGAACGGGCCCGGACCCTGCGGCGGGAGTGTCCGCCCGGTCACGACGGGCAGCCGGCGGGTCGTGATCGAATTCTAGTGCACGACGTCGCCGGACAGCCCACACGGTCGTCGCCCCGGCCCTCGGCCGGCCCGAGACGGGTGGGTCACATCGCCGGCGACGTCGGCCCCGGCATCATGAGCGGCTCGGCGGGCATCGGCACCCGCAGGAACGTCGCGCCCCGCAGGTCCAGCCAGGCGCTGGTCGGGGTCCGGACCAGCCGGAGGATCACCGCCTCGCAGGCCGGACAGCGGGCGACCACGCCGGGGGCGCGCGCGTAGACCCGCAGACCGGCGACCGGCCCGGTACGCCCGCAGGAGGCGCACCGGCCGGTGGCCGTGGTGACGTCCACCGCGAACACCTCGGCCAACGGGCCGGCCAGCATGTTCCCGTCCAGGTGGTCCGTTCCGGGCTGCCCCGGGTCGGGCTCGGTCATCTCGCCTCCACACGGTTTCGGCCCGGCTCGGTGCACCGGGCCGGCCTCGGCAGTTCAGCCACCGGTCGGTCCGAAACGCTCGGTGCGGATCCGCCGGGGATCGTGGCCCAGCGCGACCAGCATGTCGGCCACGCGCTCCACGAAGCCGGTCGGGCCGCAGACGTAGCAGGTCGGTTCGAACTCCGGGGGCCAGCCGTGGGTGTTCAGGTCCGCGACACCGATCCGCCGCGCGGGCTCGGGCGAACCCGCCGGCGCCTCCCGGGTGTAGCGGTAGGTCACGTCGAGCCCGTGGTCGTCCCGGGCCCGCCGGCGCAGTTCGTCGGCGAAGTAGACGTCGCGCGCGGTACGTACCGAGTAGATCAGCCGAAACGGGACCCGACTGCCGGCCAGGCCGCGGGCCCGGATCATCGCCATCAGCGGCGCGATCCCCGAACCACCGCCGACCAGCAGCACCGGCGCGGTGTCGGTGACCCGCCAGACGAAGTAGCCGCCGATCGGTCCGCGCAGCTCGACCGGGTCGCCGACGGCGAAGACCCCGGTCAGGTACGGCGACACCTCCCCGTCCGGCACCCGCTGGACCGTCACCTCGACCCGGTCGCCGTCGACGGGTGCGGAGATCGAGTAGCTACGCGCCGCCTGGTAGCCGTCCTCGGCGGTGAGCCGCAGGTCGACGTGCTGGCCGGGCTGGTGTCCCGGCCAGCCGGGGACGTCCAGCACCAGGGTGGCGGCGGTGTCCGTCTCCCTGCGACGGTCGACCAGCCGGGCCACCCGCCAGCCGGCCCGGTTGGTCAGTCGCCCTGGTACCGCTGTTCGCGCCATGGGTCACCGTAGTCGTGGTAGCCGGCGGTCTCCCAGAAACCGGGCTCGTCGGTCAGGCCGAGTCGGATGCCGCGCACCCACTTGGCCGACTTCCAGAAGTACAGGTGCGGGACGAGCAGGCGGGCCGGCCCGCCGTGTTCCGGTGGCAGGTCGTCGCCGTCGTACCGGTGCACGATCCAGGCCCGGCCGCCGCGCAGGTCCTCCAGCGGCAGGTTGGTGGTGTAGCCGCCGTACGAGTGGACCAGCGCGTGGGTGGCGGCGGTGTCGACGCCGTCGAGCAGGGTGTCCAACGAGACCCCCTCCCACCTGGTGTCCAGCTTCGACCAGTGGGTCACGCAGTGGATGTCGACCGTCGGGGTGTCGATCGGCTGCGACCACATCTCGTCCCAGGTCCAGCGGTACTCCGCGCCGGTCTCCGTGCTGATCACGAACTCCCAGTCCGACAGCGGCACCCGTGGTGTGGGGCCGGCGGAGAGCACCGGGAAGTCCTCGGTCAGGTACTGCCCGGGCGGCAGCGCCGGCCCACCCGGCCGGCGCCGGCCCTGGAACCCCGGAGAGACGATCCCCACCCGGTCTTCCTATCACCCGCCGCGGCGGTCCGGGTCCGCAATGCGCCACCCGGCAGCCCGCGCCGGGCCCGACGGCCCGGCTCTCCCCCACGGCCGGCCGCCCGACCCGCCGCGGCGGGCGGCGCTGGGCTCCCCCGGGCCGACGTCGCCGCCGTCCAGCACCTCCGGTGGCAGGCCCGGCCAGCGGGCGTAGGCGCTGTCCAGGAAGTAGTCCTGGCCGGGGTCCCAGGTGTGCCCGGTGGCGTGCCGGTGGTACACGTAGCCGAACGGATGGGTGCGGTAGACGGAACCACCGGCGCGACGCACCCGGTCGAGCAGACCGAGATCGACGGACCGGGGCACCGGTCGCCAGCCACCGACCGCCTCGAGATCACCCCGGGCCAGCAGCATCGTGCCGCCGGCGACCACCTCGGCGTCGCTCTCGGCGGCGCCCGACGGACGGCGGATCGTCACGCCGAGCGTCTCGAGGTGGACGAACTCCGAGCCCTTCCCCACCACCGTCGCCCCGGAGTAGTGCCGGGCCAGCACCAGATCCCAGACGTGCTCGGCGCCGTAGCTGTCGTCGTCGTCGACCTTGGTGACCAGGCTCCCCCGGGCCCGGCTGGTCGCGACGCCGAGAGCCTCCCCGAGGCTGGCACCGGCCGGTACCCGGACGACGTGGTACGGACGGCCGCTGCCGGCCAACAGTGCCCGGACCGGCTCGGTCGCCTCGACGCCGTGCAGGCAGAGCACGATCTCCAGCTCCGGGTACGTCTGCCCGACGACGGCGCGCAACGCCGCCGGAAGCCGGTCCGGACGCCGGGTGACCAGGATCGCGCTCACCGACGGGGGGCGGGCCAGCTCCGGGAACGTGCCGGCGGCGAGCCGTGGCAGCGCGAACGCGGTGGCGTGGCCGCGCAGCGCGGCCCGGCGCTGGCGGACGCTACGCGCCTCCCGGGCGAGCGGATCCACCTCGGTCACCGGCCGGACCAGGATGTCCCGCAGTTCCGGGGCGAGCAGCGCGGCGACCCGCTCCGGCAACGCCGGTACGGAGAGCACCGCCCCGGTCATCGCCACCTGCACCAGCAGTGCCGCGACCGACACCGGGTCGGCGTCCGGGGGCGGGGCGCAGTCGACGACCCCGACCTGGCGGAGTGTGGCGAGCGCGGGCGCGGTCAGGCCCGCCCCGTCCAGCGGCCCCACGAGTCCGCCCCCGCGTCCGAGCCGGCCGCCCGCCGCGGTGATGTCCAGCCGTACCCGGGGGGCGTCCGGCTCGTGGGCGGCGGCCCGGCGGCCGCGGGGATTGATCCGGCGCGCGTCGACCAGCACCGCCTCCTGGCCGGCGGCCGTCCGCGGCCCGTGCCGCCCGGTGCCCCATCCCACCGCGTACGGCGGTTCCGCGTCGGGGGCCTCCGGCGCCGGACCCGCGCCGCGCCCGCGCACGCCGGTGGCGTCGGTCGGCCGGGCCGGCTGGTCGTCGGCCCACAGCACCACGTCGTGGGCGCGGATCTGGGGGCGGGCCGGCAGCTCGCCCCGGGTGACCACGACGTCCGGGGTGGCGGGCAGGTAGCCGGGGAGGGTGTCCCGGGCGGTCAGGTTCGCGGCGGCCGGGGCCGGCAGCGGCCGGTCGGGGCCGAGTGCGGGCAGGGCCACCCGGAGGACGTCACGCAGCGTAGCGGGGCGGGAGAGCCGGACGGCGACGGTGGCGACGCCGCGTCCCCGGCGGGGCAGCGCCACCCGGTGCCGGTGCAGATGGTCGAGTGGACCGACTCCGTGTGACCAGCCACGCCGGGGTGCCCGCCAGTACGCGACCACGATGGTCGCGCCGTCGGTCGGTACGAGGGAGGCGGGTGCGGCGAGCAGGTCCCGCAGCCGGTCGGCCGAACCGGCGACGACCACGAACCGCCGGGTGCCGGGGATCCGGACCACCCGGAGTCCGACCAGCCGGGCGAGCCGCTCGGCCCGCCGCGGCGGAGGGGGGTCGACCAGCCGCCACCACCAGCGCCGCCCGGGTGGCCCCGGCGGGCTCGCTCCCGCCCGCCTCGTCGCCACTGGCCCTCCGCCTCCGCCCCGCGTCGTCACGACCGGTAACCCCTGCGTCGACGATAAGCCCCGGCACCCGTCGTGCCCGTGAGCCGCGCGCCCGGAGTGTCCTATGGTGCTCCGGTGACCGATGTCCGGGAGGCGGCCGCCTCCGGCCCGCTACGTGGTGTCCGCGTCATCGAACTGGCCGGCATCGGGCCGGCGCCCTTCGCCGCCATGGTCCTGGCCGACCTCGGCGCGGACGTGGTCCGGGTGGACCGGGTCTCCGCGGTGCGGCCGGAGCGGTTCGGCACACCCCATCCCGACCTGCTCAACCGGGGACGACGCTCGCTCGCCGTCGACCTGAAGACACCCGAGGGGCGACGGTTGGTACTCGACCTGGTCCGCACCGCCGACGTCCTGGTCGAGGGTTTCCGGCCGGGGGTCACCGAACGCCTCGGCCTGGGCCCGGAGGTCTGCCTCGCGGTCAACCCCCGGCTGGTCTACGGCCGGATGACCGGCTGGGGGCAGGACGGCCCGAACGCGCCGTACGCCGGGCACGACATCGACTACCTCGCGCTGACCGGGGTGCTGCACGGCATCGGCCGCTCCGGCGAGCGACCGGTGCCACCGCTGAACCTGGTCGGCGACTTCGGCGGGGGTGGCATGCTGCTGGCCCTCGGCGTGGTCTGCGCGTTGTTCGAGGTACGCGGCGGCGGGGCCGGCCAGGTGGTGGACGCCGCGATGGTCGACGGTGTCTCCCTGCTCGCCACGATGATCCACTCGTTGCGGGCGGCGGGTCGCTGGGCGGACGACCGCGGGGTCAACATCCTCGACGGCGGCGCGCCCTACTACGACACGTACGAGTGCGCGGACGGGAGGTTCGTGGCGGTCGGCGCGATCGAGCCGGAGTTCTACGCCGAGCTGGTCCGGCTCACCGGGTTTCCGTTGCCCCCCGACGAGGACCTGGACCGGGACGATCCGGCGAACTGGCCGGCGCTGCGCCGGGCCTGGGCCCGGTTGTTCCGGACCCGCACCCGGGACGACTGGGCCCGGCTGTTGGAGCACACCGATGCCTGTGTGGTGCCGGTCCTGGACTGGCGGGAGGCGCCGGCGCACCCCCACCTGGTCGCCCGGCGGGTCTTCGTCACGCACGCCGGCACCACCCAACCGGCCCCGGCGCCGCGGTTCAGCCGTACGCCGGCCTCGATCCGCCGTCCGCCGCCGCAACCGGGCGAGCACACCGACGAGCTGCTCACCGAGCTGGGACTGGACGGTGAACAGATCCGCCGGCTCCGAGAGGCGGGGGTGGTGGCCTGAGCCGCCCGCCCGGCTGCCGGGGTCCCGACGGGTCCGGACGGCTCCCGCCACGGTCCCGTCCGGTCACGGTCCCGTCCGGTCGCGGTGCAGCCAGGCCAGCAGGTCGGGCGGGGCCAGCCGGGCGGCCCGGGCCCGGTACCGGGCCAGTTCGTCGGCGGTGAGCAGTTCACGGCCCGCCCCGGAGCGGCCCCGGCGGAAGAACGCCGTCCGGTCCCTGAGGATGCCGGACGGGTCCGGGGCCAGCCAGTCGGCCCGCGCCCGCATACGGGCGAACGTGGCCGCCTCGACCAGGGGTGGCCACCGCCGTGCCGGCACCTCGATGCCCAGCCGCCGCGCGATGCGTCGCATCTCGCCCGCCAGGTCGGCCTCCAGGTCGGCGTAGTGCACGAGCAGGATGTTCGGCTGCGCGCGCCGGGCCCAGGCGTCGCCCAGGTGCCAGAACACCCCCGGCAGCGAGTCGAGCGCGTCGGCCGGCGCCACCTCGCGGTCGATCCAGGAGCGCAGCCACGTACGCAGCCCGGGCCGGGGCCCGGGCGCCGTGGTCGGGGCGGGTTGACCGGTGAGCTGCCGGATCCGCTCGTGGTCCAGGTTCCCGATCTGGTGGTAGAGGGAGACCGCCATGTCCAGCGGATCCCGGGCGACGACGACGTACGTGACGCGGGGATCCAGCGGGATCCCGTCGAGCGGCGTGTGGGTCTTGATGAACCGGCGGTGTCGCTGGGCGGCGAGCCGGGCGAAGAGGTCGTCCCGGGGCACGACCAACCAGTCCAGCCACGGGGAGAGTTCGGCCAGCGGCGCCGGCAGCCGCGGGTCCTGGAACACCAGCAGCGCGCAGATCATCTGCATCCAGGTGGTTCCGCTCTTGGAGCGGGTGCTGATCACGATGTCGCCGGGGCGGTACGGGAAGCCCAGCCAGCGGGCGCTGTCCTCCTCGTCGGAGCGGTAGCGGAACGGCGTCTCCGTCACGCGACGACGCGATGCCGGGGCGTCGCGACCGAAGGGGTGGTGGTCCGGGGCGTCGTCACGGCCAGGATCGGCGCGGGCCGGGTCGTCGGGCACCCGGAGAGGGTACCGGCTCCCCGTCACCAGGCCCGGACACACGTCCACGTCGGCAGGCGTGACCTGCGGTGTAGCGGGTATCCGGCCGGCCGGTGAATCCGACAACCGGCGAGGAGCGGGATCCCATGGTGACCAACACGGACGTTCTGCGGTACCTGCAGTCGATGGACTTTCCGGCGCCCAAGGAGGACATCGTCCGGGAGGCCGAGCGCGCCGGTGCGCCGCCGGAGGTGCTGCGGGCGCTGCGGGCCATGCCGCCGGTCGACTACCGCAACACCGAGGAGGTGGTCCGGTCGGCCGCCACCGACCGGGCGCCGGAGGTGTCGCCGGCCGAGGTGGCCGCCAAGACCCGCAACCGTACGCACCAACGGATCGCCCGCCACCTGCGCCAGATCTGATCCGGAGTGCGGATGGCACGTGGCGGATGGCGGTCGGCGCGGTCCTCGGTGCAGATCGCCGTCATCACCGCCGTCGGGACCGGGGTCGGTGTCGCGGCGGCGCTGCTGCACTCCGCGTTCCTCGGACCGCTCATCGGCTGGGACGCGGCGGCGGCGACCTACCTGGTCTGGGCCTGGTCGGTGTTCTGGCCGCGAACGTGGCAGGAGACCGCCGCGCTGGCGGCCCGGGAGGATCCGAGCCGCGCCGTACGGGACGTGGTGCTGCTCTCCGCCGGCCTGGCCAGCCTGCTCGCCGTCGGGATCCTGCTCGTCACGGACTGGTCGGCGAACGGTCTTGCCCGCAACCTGCACATCGGACTCGGCATCGTCAGCGTGCTGCTGTCCTGGGCGGTGGTACACACCGTCTTCACCGCCCGGTACGCCCGGCTGTACTACACCGGTGAGGACGGCGGGGTCGACTTCCACCAGCCGGACCCGCCGAGGTACAGCGACTTCGCGTACCTCGCCTTCACCGTGGGGATGACCTTCCAGGTCGCCGACACCGACCTGACGACCGCACCGATGCGCACCGCCGTGCTCGGTCACGCGCTGCTGTCGTTCCTCTTCGGAGCGGTCATCATCGCCGCCACGGTCAACCTTCTCGCCGGGCTGGCCGGGTAGGCGCTCGGCCCGCGACGGGCCCGTACCCGCGAGGCCGGCGACGCGCACCGGACGAGGCGCCCCGTCCGTGCGGCAGGCGCGGACAGGGCGCCACGTCCGACAGCTCCCCGGCGAGGTCGACGGGTCCGAACCGGACACGGACGCCGGGTGGCGGCTGCCCCCGGAACCGGCTGGGCGATCGCCGCAGCCCCAGCCTACCGCCCGGCGCCGGCCGTCCGGCGGGGTTCGCGCAACCGTGGGGCACCCCGGCGTCAAGCCGCACGACGGCTGATTCGCCGCTCAACGGCTGATTCGCCGCTCAACGGCCGATCTCGTGGTATGCGTCCTCCAGGTCGATCCGGGCCAGTGCTCCCACCAGC
>CALGAM010000262.1 GCA_937951935.1 uncultured Micromonospora sp.
AACAGGTAGGCGGGACCGCTCGGGTCCTTCGAGTCGCGGACCGCAACCATGCCAGCCACCTCGGCAACCTCGACGCACGAACCGCCGGTGTTGCCGCTGCGGGTGCTCCTGCGCCAATCGGCTTGGTCAAGGTCGGTACCCCGCTCCACACACATCACGTCATCTCCTCGACGAGATCGGCGATGAGCCGAGCCGGCTGCGCGGATTCCATACCGCCGCTCGCAGGCGTTCAGCCATCAGGCTACCGGTCTCGTACCTTCACCTTTGCAGGACACTCCGTGTAAGGCACCAACCTGGTGCTCGGTGTGGAAACTGAGTAATCCCTGAGGTTTGGGGAGTTCGAGGATCGTGAACAGGCTGAGCGCGACGGTCCGTACGGCCCGAAGGGATCTTCGGAGCGAAAATCGGGTGGGATCCCGAGCCTGCTGGTCCCCGAGGGGCATGCGGCGCATCGCACGCCCCGGCGACCGGTACGCAGAAAGCGGTGGCAGCCCGGCCGAGTCCAACGTGGCGTAGCAAGAATGCTTGGAACTTCAGCGCGGGGAGGTAACGAGATAGGGCGGGGATATGCGCGATCGTTTGCCGGTCACTCCCGTCGGTCACCGACCACTGTATTGCGGGCACGAATGGCGTAAATCGCCAAACAGCAAGCAGCGACCCCCGAGGGAGGTCACACACGGCCTGGTAACGGCTGATTCAGGTCAGACCAGGGTTCCCGACTTCAACGCCGCCAGGAAGCTGCCGTAACTCTTGGGATCGAAGGTGAGCACCGGTCCGGTGCTGTCCTTGGAGTCACGAATCTGAACCCTGCCGTCGTACGTCCGGGCCTCGACGCAGCTATCGCTGCCGTTGCTCCTGGTCGACTTCTTCCAGTCCTGCGTCAGACCGTTCACGTTCTCACCTCCGCGGCGCGTCGTGGCCATTCGGTTGACTTGTCGCCCGACAGTGCATCACGCCACAGTTCTATGTGTTACCCATAGATGCTACCCCTCGGGGCACAGGTCACAACCTCCTACGATGCAGGTTCTACCTGCCGGGCCGCTTCGGCCATTCCGACCCGACGCACGCGAAGATCGCTTGTCCACAGGCTTGGAGCACGGCGAGGACACCATCAGCGGTGTGGTCGCGAGGCGCGCACGGGTGCCGTTCGTGTTGAGCGGCTGGACATAGTCGGCGATGGGCGAGTTTCGCGGGCGTGGTGGTGGCGGTGGTGAAGCGCTGAGATGGAAACGTCGTCGGGTGGAGCACCGTCGTGGAACAGAATCCTGAGTGTGACCGCGCAAGCTGGGCGAGGCGGGCGAGGCGGCATCGCCGCGACACCACCGCGCGACGCTCGGGGACTTGAGCAGCGTAGGCCGTTGGTGGGTCGATGGCACTACTGCGGCTGCTCTTACGCCAAACGACCTGGCGCAGGCGATCGTTGGGGTACCTCGTTGCGGGAGCCTGTTGCCGTGGCTGTCCGCAACCTGTATGGCCCCGTGAGCATCGGGCTCGGGTGGTTTGCCTGTCGGGTGATGCCACTGGCACCACCCGACACCAGCATCAATCGAGGCCGAAGGCGCCGGTACGCACAGCGCGAAGAAGGGCTGCCCACTGCTGCCGGCCGAACAGGTAGGCGGGACCGCACGGGTCCTTCGAGTCGCGAACCGCAACCATGTCCGCCAGCTCTGCCACCTCGACGCAGTCGGAGCCGCTGGCGCTACTGTGGCTGCTCTTCCGCCACTCGACATGACTGATGGCGGAAGCTCGCTCCAGGTATGTCACGCCAGCACCTCAGGTTCGTCAGGGATGAGCTGGTCCGCTGGCACGTAGGCCGTTGATGAAGCTGGTCCAGGCGTACGGCGAAAAACGCAGCACCGGTCCTGCCGGGTCCTTCGAGTCCCGTACGCCGACTGCTCCGGCCAGCTCGGCGACCTCGACGCAGTTGGAACCGCTTGCGCTGCTACGGCTGCTTTTGCGCCATGTAATCCGGTCCAGGTCTGTGAATCTCATCTGGCTCTCCGCAGTGCTAGCTCGGGTATTCGTCTGCCACCTGGGCGAGGAAGTCGCCGGTCTTGTCCGGATCGAGCGCCTTCGCTCGCAGGTGGTCGAAGATGAGTCTATGCCGAGACACCTGCTGCTCCTCTTCCAGTAAGGCGGTTGTGGCGTCATGATCGACGTAAACGATTGTCGGGTCAAGGACAGGATCAGCGTAGTCGAGGATGGTGAAGGGACCACCCATCGCGGCGTGCGCTCCGGCGACGAACGGCAGGATCTGGATCTCGATCGTGGGCTTGGAGCACGCCTCGATGAGTCGAGCGACCTGTGCCCGCATTACGTCTGGCCCACCGACGACGCGCCGGACCGCAGCCTCGTCCAGCACGATCCACAGCTTTGGCGGATCGTCCCGGGACAACAGTGTCTTCCGCGCAGATCGCGCCGCAACCCGCCGGTCGATCTCGTCCGGGTCGGCCGTACTCCGGCCAGCACGAATGATCGCCCGGGCATACTCCTCGGTCTGGAGCAACCCGGGCACGTACAGGCTTTCGTACACGCTGATGGTCTCAGCCTCGGCCTCGAAGCCGACGTAGTCATCCGGAAGGACGTCTCCGTAGGCGCTCCACCAGCCCTTCTGCCTGGCCTGACGGGCCAGGGCCATCAGAGATTCCCGTTCCTCCTCCGATGCCTTGTAGAGCGTCAGCAGGTCGCGGACGTCGTTCAGCGTCACCCGGGAGTGGCCAAGCTCAATACGGATGATCTTGCTCCGGTGCCAGCCGAGTTTCGCGGCGACGTCCTCGGCGATGAGGCCGGCGCGATCGCGCAGGCGACGTAACTCGCGCCGCAGTCGTCGCGCCCTGATCGTCGGGCTGGGGATCTGTGCCACTGATCATCTCCGTTCGATTGATCTTGTCGATCGCCTTCTTGGGTTTCGTGCAAGTGATCTTGCTCGAAAAAACCAACGCTTGTGACGTTGTAAATCTTCGTCAGATCGTACATGCTCTCAGTATCGCCATCAACACTCATCAAGATTAATTGCTGTCGTCTCCTTTCGGGAGACTGATGAACCTGGGGGTACACGTGAACCAGAACAGTCCGTCGCACTCTGGCTGGTCAGAGCGGGGTCGGGGGTGGCCCGAGCCGGCCGACCAGAGTGGATCGTCCGAGGTGTACGCGGACCTGCTCGCCGCGCTGGACCGGGCCGACGTGTCCGAGGCGCTCCGGGCGGCACTGGTTCGCGCCCTCGCCCCGCCCGCCGCGCCGGCCGAGCCGCCCGAGGTGGACCTGTCCGCGTACGCCGTCGGCGGGGGAGGCGGCCCCAACCTGCGGCTCCGCTCGATCGGTGGGGGCGATGTGCGGCGCCGCTACACCCTGCACCTGACCTTCCCGGCGAGCAGTCTGCGGGTGGCCCGGGGCAAGGCCGCCGCCTACGCCGAGGCCCTGGTGATGCTCCGGCCCGAGTTGAGCGCCAGCCCGGCCCTGCTCTCCCGCGCCGACCAGTGGAACCACGTCGAGCCGGTGACCTGCGGTCGACCCGGGCCGGTGGGGGTGACCTGTGCGCGGGCGTACGGCCACGCCGGCTGCCACCGGGACGGCACCGCGAGCGGACTCTGCTGGGACGACACCGGGCAGGCGGACCCCGGTCCGACCGCCGGCGACCCGCCGGACGACGCCGGCCGCCACGGCCCCGACGCGCGGGGCGGCCACGGCGGGCGGGACGGGCGCGACGAGCGGGGAGACCGGCGGTGAACGCGCCCTCGGCCGCCGCGGTGCCGCCGTACCCCCGGGTCAGCCCGTGCCGGCACTGCGGCCTCGCCGTCCTGCGCGACAACGACGGCAACTGGATCCACGCCAGCCTCTCCTACGCCTGCCGCGACCGCTGGGGCGGGGTGGCCGGGACCACCGCCGAACCCGCTCCGCCGGCCCCGACCTGGGCCGCTCCGACCAGGTGGTCCGGGCCCCCGTCGCGGTCACCGGAACGGGGTGCCGGGTCGGCTACGGTGTAACGCATGCCGGAGCAGAGCCCCCCACCGCTGCTAAGGGACGTGATCGTCATCCCGGAGTCTCCCTCCGCGAGTGAGCTGGTCCTCAAGCTCGCCGAGGGTGTCAGCAACGCCGAGGAGACCCTCCGGGAGTACGTCATCCCGCCCCGTCTGGTCGACAACTTCGACCAGGCGCTCCGGCTGATCCAGAACGCCGTGGCCACCGGCACCTCCCGGGCCGCCTACCTGCACGGCTCATTCGGTGCCGGTAAGTCGCACTTCATGGCGGTGCTGTACGCCCTGCTGCGGGGCGAGCACGCGGCGCGCAGTCGGGACGAGTTCGCCCCGTTGCTGGCCCGGCACGACGCCTGGCTCAACGGCCGGCGGTTCCTCCTGGTGCCGTACCACATGATGGGGGCGAAGTCGCTGGAACAGCGGGTCCTCGGCGACTACATCACCCACGTGCGGACGCTGCACCCCGAGGCGCCGATCCCCGCCGTACACCGCACCGACGCCCTGCTCGACCAGAGCCGGCACCTGCGCGCCCAGATCGGCGACGCCGCCTTCATCGCCGGCCTGCCCGGCGGCGGCGAGGAGGACGAGTGGGGCGACGAGGGCGGCTGGACCACCGAGCGGCTCGACGCCGCCTTCGCCGCCGCCCCCGACGACGAGATCCGCCGCGCTCTCGTCCGCGACCTGCTCAGCACCTGGCAGCGGGGCTTCTTCCGCAACGCGCTGGAGGACCAGGAGGGCTTCATCTCCCTGGACCGCGGGCTGTTCGAGATCTCCGCCCACGCCAGGGACCTGGGGTACGACGCCCTGGTGCTCTTCCTCGACGAGCTGATCCTCTGGCTCGCCAACCACATCGGCGACCAGCGGTTCATTTCCCGGGAGATCCAGAAGATCACCAACTTCGTGGAGGGCTCCGACGCCCGCCGGCCGATCCCGGTGATCACCTTCATCGCCCGGCAGCGCGACCTGAGCGAGCTGGTCCCCGAGGGGGTCACCGGCGCACACGACCTGGCCTTCCAGGACACCCTCAACCTGGCCAGCGGCCGGTTCGACGTGATCACCCTGGAGGACCGGAACCTGCCGCAGATCACCCGCAGGCGGGTGCTCAAACGGGTCGGCGAGGACGAGGGTCACGGCGAGGCGGCCGAGCGGGCCATCACCGAGGCGTTCGAGCGGTTCAGCAAGGGTGTCCGCTCCGAGGTCTGGGACGTCCTGCTCGGCACCGACAGCGGCGTCGGCACCGGTGCCGACCTCGACACCTTCCGGCTCACCTACCCGTTCAGCCCGGCGTTCGTCTCCACCCTGGTCTACGTCTCCAGCGCGCTGCAGCGGAACCGCACCGGTCTGAAGCTGATGCGCCAGATGCTGGTGGAACGCCGCAACGACCTGCGGCTCGGCCAGATCATCCCGCTCGGCGACCTCTTCGACGTGCTCAGCCGCAGCGGCGACCAGCCGTTCACCGAGCGGCTGAAGGTCGAGTTCGAAACCGCGCAGAAGCTCTACCAGAACCGGCTGCGCCCGTACCTGCTGGAGCAGCACCGCGTCAGCGACGACGACCTCGAACGCGCCCGGCGCGGCGAACAACTCGACCGCCAACTCGCCGCCCGGGTGCGGGCCTTCACCGGCGACGACCGGATCATCAAGACCCTGCTGCTCGGCGCGCTCGCCCCGGCCGTCCCGGCGCTGCACAACCTGACCCCGCGCAAACTCGCCGCGCTCAACCACGGCAGCATCACCAGCCCGATCCCCGGCGGCGAGAGCGGAATCATCGCCCGCAAGCTCGAACAGTGGGCCGCCCGGTTCGGCGAGATCAAACTCCTCGACGGTGACGGGGTACGGCTGGAGCTGGTCGGGGTCGACGTCAGCAGCGTGCTCAACGAGGCCCGCAGGTACGACTCGCCCGGCGCCCGCCAGGCCATGGTCAAGCGGCTGCTCTGGGAGGAGCTGGGCATCACCGCCACCGACGGCTACTTCGACCAGGCCCACGTGGTGTGGCGGGGCAGCCGGCGCGTCATCGAGGTCGTCTACGGCAACATCCGCAACCAGGAGGAGCTGCGCGACGACGCCTTCCACCCGTTCACGCCGAACGCCTGGCGACTGATCATCGACTACCCGTTCGACGAGGGCACCCACGGCCCGGCCGAGGACCGCAACCGGGTGCTCAACCTCGGCTTCAGCGCCCGGACCGTCTGCTGGATCCCGGCCAGCCTCACCGTCAACCGCCAGCAGGACCTCGGCCGGCTGGTCATGCTCGACGCGCTGCTCAGCGGCCCGCCGACCCGGTTCGAGCAGGCCGCCCGGCACCTCAGCGAGGACGACCGCCGCCGCGCCCACGCCACCCTCACCAACCAGCGCGACGCCCTGCTGGTGGCGATGAGGGGCGTGCTGCGCCAGGCGTACGGGCTGGCGACGAAGCAGGCGGCCGACGTCCTCACCACCTACACCGACCACCTGCTCAGCCTCACCGACCCACGCGAGCTGACCCTGCCCGTCGGCGCCCGGCTCAACACGGTGCTGCCCTGGCTCGCCGACCAGATGTTCGCCGCGCAGTACCCGGCCCACCCCGACTTCGACCCCGACCGCCGGGGTGAGCCGGTGCGGGTCGCCGACCTGCGCACCGTCCTGGAGTACGTCCGCCGGGCCGTCGAGTCGGGCGAGGACCGGGTCGAGGTGGAGAAGAAGGACCGGGCGGTGGTCCGGCGCATCGCCAACCCGCTCAACCTCGGCGTCATGCACGAGGCGGCGTACGTCCTCAACCGTGAGTGGGTCGACCACTTCACCCGCCGGGCACGCCAGGAGGGGATCACCGGCGACCTGCGCGTCACCGACCTGCAGCGGTGGCTGGACGAACCGCAGCCGCGCGGCCTCGAACGACCCGTCGCCCAGCTCGTCATGGCCGCCTTCGCCGAGCAGACCGACCGGACCTGGATCCGGCACGGCGCGATCCTCACCCCGCAGCCGGAACTCACCGCGATCGCCGACGACCTGGCGCTGCGTCAGCCGGAGCGCCCCGACGAGCAGGACTGGGCCGAGGCCCGGGAACGGGCGATGCACCTGTTCGGCTTCATGCCGCCGAACCTGCCCCGGGGACGCCTCGTCGCCATGTTCGTCCAGGACCTGTCCCGGCAGGCCCGCCAGTACCGCGACGCCGCCCACCGGCTGGTCGACGAACTCGAACGGCACGCCGACCGGCTCGGCCTCGACCCGGCGGCGACCACCGGGCGGCTGCACACCGCCTACGTCGCGCGGGACCTGCTTGACGGGCTGGACAGCAGGCACCGGGACATCGACATCATCCGGCAGCTCGCCCGGACCGACCTGGGCGGGCCGCCGCAGCGGGCCGGCCGGAGCATCCGCAGCGCCGCCGACGTGGTGCAGGCGCTGCGCAACACCGCCTGGGAGACCTTCGACCTGCTGGCCGAGCTCGGCGAGCCCTGGGCGGCCGAGGCGGCCGAGATCCTCGCCGCGCTGCGGCAGGCCGCCCGCGACGACGAGCTGACCACCCCGCTGGCCACCGCCCTGACCCGGGCCCGCGCCCGCGCCACCGACCTGCTGGGACGGGCCACCCGGGCCGCCCGCCCCGGCGGCCCGACCCCGCTGACGACGCAGCCCGACCGGCCGACCCCGGCCCCGGCGACCTGGTCCGCCGGCGGGCCGGCCCCCCTCGACGACCCGGTACGCGACCTCGGCCCGGTCGAGCAGGGCAGCCTCACCGTCGACGGTGACGACCTCGCCGAGCTGGTGGAGACGCTGCGCAAGGTCGCCGACCGCAACCCGGGCCGCCGGATAGACGTGACCTGGCGGGTACGACCGTGAGCCCCGCCGCCTCAGCCCTCCGCGCCCTGCCGGTCAACCCGCACACCCTCGCCCAGCGGGTCGAACGCAAACTGCGCGGGTACCGGCCGGGGCAGGGCGACACCGAGCCGGTGCTGCTGGTCAGCGCCGAACCCTCCTGGCCGTACGACCCGATCCTGACCGTCACCGACACCCTGCGGGTCCGGGTCGTGCGGGGCGTCTCCGCCCTCGCCATCTGGGCGGAGCTCGCCCAACCGCACGACCTGCCCACCGTGATCCTCACCCACCTGAGCGAGGACGAGCTGGGCGTCGGCATCCTCAGCCGGGTCCACCGGCGTCGGATCATCGAGATGGAGCCGTGGAGTCTGGTCGCCGAGGCGTTCGGCGCCCAGCGGCTGGACCCACGGCTGAAGGAACTCCCCTGGGCCGGGCGTGCCCTCGTCGAGGCCACCCCGCCCGGCGGCTGGCCCCGGCTGCCCGGGATCGTCCTGCACCGGGACACCGCCCTGCGCCACCTGGCCGTGCAGCGGCTCCAGCTCGCCCGGCTCGGCACCGCCGCCGAGGACCTCGACCCGGCCACCCTGCTGCGGTGGAGCGCCCTGTCGGTCGCCCCGCAGGCCCTCGGCGCCCTCGCCGAGTCCGAACGCACCGGCCTGCTCGACTGGCTGGCCGAGCAGTTCGGGCCGACCATGCGGCTCCTCGCCGCGCTGTACGACGTCGGCCGGGTCACCGACACACTGCCGCTCGGGCTGGTCTGCGCGGCGATCTGGGCCGGCGACGACCCCGACAGCCTGCGCGCGCAGGGCCGGGTCGAGCAGTACCTGGGCGGCGTCGTGCTCGACGCGGAAACCGTCGCCTCGTTCACCGCCGCCGCCACCCGGACCATGGCCGGCCTGCTCGCCGACGCCGTCGCGCGGGACCGGAACGCGGGGCGGGACACCGCCGCGCACCGCGAGCGGGAGGAGTTCGACCCCCGCCGGCTCGGGTACGCCGTCCTCGACCGGGCCGAGGAACTGCTGACCGGGTTCGCCGCGACCGGCGCCGCCCGGCACAGCGACCTCCTCCGCTCCGGCTTCGAACACCGGCTCGGCGAGGTCGCCCGCGCCCTCGGCCGGGCGGTCACGGACGGGGGCGGCGTCGTCACCGACGAGCTTCCCGCCGTGGGCCGGGCCGTCGCCCACCTGGCCGCGCACCACCTCGCCGCGCACTACCCGCACCGGGTCGAACGCGCCCGGATGGCCCTGCGCCTGGTCCGCTGGCTGGCCGAGCCGGTCGAACCCCCGCTCGGCGTGGCCGAGGGCATCGTCCGCCAGGTCACCCAGTGGTCGTGGGTCGACCTGGCCCTGGACCACGTCTGGACCGGCGAGGACTCCCACACCGCCCTGGCCGCGATGTACCGGGTCATCCACGACCGGGCGCAGGCCCGGCGGCGCGACCTGGACCAGGCATTCGCCACCCGCCTCGCCGCCTGGACCGCCGCCGGCGGCCGGACCGGAGACCTGCTCGCCGTCGAACACGTGCTGGACCGGGTGGTCGCGCCGGTGGTCCGCGAGGGCAGCCGGCCGGTGCTCGTCGTGGTGGTCGACGGCATGACCACCGCGATCGCCGTCGACCTCGCCGAGCAACTGACCCGGCAGGGCTGGCTGGAGTACGACCCGCTCGCCTGCCGCCCCGGCCGCAGGACCGAGGCCCGCCGCCGGGGCGTCGTCGCAGCCCTGCCCACGGTGACCGCGGTGTCGCGTACCTCGCTTCTCACCGGCAGGCTGTGCCGGGGCGGCCAGGCCGAGGAGCGGGCCGCGTTCGAGACGAGTCCGCTGTGGCAGGGCCGCCCGGCGAAACTGTTCCACAAGGGCACGCTGCGGGGCGAGGCCGGCGAGGTGCTCAGCGAGCAGGTGATCCAGGCGCTGACCGACCCGGAGACCGTCGTCGGCGTGGTCGTCAACACCGTCGACGACGCGCTGCGGCACGGCCGGGAGAGCGCCGACGCCGGCTGGCGGCTCGACAACCTCGGCGCGCTGCGGGCACTGCTCGACTACGCCCGCTACCAGGGGCGGGCGGTCATCATCACCAGCGACCACGGGCACGTGCTGGACCGGGAGAACACCCTGCGGCAGGTCACCGACCCGGCGTCGGCCCGGCACCGGGTCGACCCGGCCCCGGCCGGCGACGGCGAGGTCGAACTCACCGGAGCCCGGGTGCTCGCCGACGGCGGGCGGGTCGTCGCCCTCTGGGATCCCCACCTGCGCTACCTGCCCCGCCAGGCCGGCTACCACGGTGGCGCGTCGCTGGCCGAGGTGACCGTGCCGCTGCTGGCCCTGCTCCCGCTCGGCGCGGCACCGCCCCCGGGATGGCGGCTGCTCGGGCCGCAGCAACCCCGGTGGTGGTCCACCAGCGTCGAGCCGGAGCCCGCCGACGGCGCCGCCGGGGAGGACGGGCCGGCGCAGGTGCCGCCGCAGCCCGTACGGGCACGCGGCGCCACGCGGCGGCGGGGCGCGCCGAGCGCCGGCCCCGGTCTGTTCGAGCTGCCCGCCGAGGCCGCGACCCCGCCGGTCGGGCCGCCGTCGGCGCGGCGAGCACCGGCCGGGGACACGCCCGCCGAACCGCCGTCGGCCGGTGCCCGGCCGGCGACACCCCCGTCGGACGGCACGCCACCGGCCGCAAAGCCCGGCAACCTCGTCGACGACCTGCTCGCCTCGGAGATGTTCGAGGCACAGCACGAGCTGACCCCCCGGAGGGTGCCGGTCAGCAAGATCAGGGGGGCGCTGACCGCGCTGCTGGAGGCCAACGGTGTGCTGCCCACGGCGCTGGTGGCGGAGAAGGCCGGCGAGCAGCCGGCCCGCGCCACCGGCTTCGTCACCACCCTGCAGCGCATCTTCAACGTCGACAACTTCCCGGTGCTGTCCCTGGTCGACGACGGACGCACCGTCCGGCTCGACCTGGCGCTGCTGCGTGAACAGTTCCAACTGCCCGCACCACCACCACCGAGGAGGCACCCGTGACCGGCCGGGTGAGTACCGCCCGGCGCCGGCAGGTGCTGGACGCGCTGCGCCGCGGCGCCGTACCCGAGACCGGGCTGGACCTGCTCGCGGTCGGCCTGGACCGGTTCACGGCCGCCGTGCACGAGGACATCGAGACCGTCCGCACCGGCGGCGCGGTGTTCAAGGCCATCCGGGGCGAGTACGGCTCCGGCAAGACCTTCTTCGCGCGCTGGCTCGCCGAACAGGCCAAACGGGCCAACCTCGCCACCGCCGAGGTGCAGATCTCGGAGAACGAGACCCCACTGCACCGGTTGGAGACCGTCTACCGCCGCCTCACCGAACGGCTCACCACCGCCACGTTCCCGCCCAGCGCGCTGCGGGCCGTGGTGGACGCCTGGTTCTACGCGCTGGAGGACGACGTCCTCGCCGAGGGCGTGGTCGACCCGGCCGACCAGCCGGCGATCGACCGCGCCGTCGAGGAGCTGCTCGGCCGGCGGCTCAGCACCGTCGGCCGGACCGCCCCGACGTTCGCCGCCGCGCTGCGGGGCTACCGGGCCGCCGTCGCCGCCGGCGACACGGCCGGTGCCGACGCCGTACTCGCCTGGCTGGGCGGGCAGCCGCACGTCTCGGCGGCGGCCCGCCGGCACGCCGGCATCCGGGGCGACCTCGACCACTTCGGCGCGCTCGGCTTCCTGCAGGGGCTGCTCGTGGTGCTGCGCGACTGCGGATACCCGGGGCTGCTGCTGGTACTCGACGAGGTGGAGACCCTGCAACGGGTCCGCGCCGACGCCCGGGACAAGGCCCTCAACGCGCTGCGACAACTCGTCGACGAGGTCTACTCCGGTCGCTTCCCCGGCCTCTACCTCGTCATCACCGGCACCCCGGCCTTCTACGACGGACCCCAGGGCGTCGCCCGGCTGGCGCCGCTCGCGCAACGGCTCGCCACCGACTTCCCGGCCGACCCCCGGTTCGACAACCCCCGGGCGGTGCAGGTGCGCCTGCCCGGGTTCACCGTCGACTCCCTCGTCGAGCTCGGCGTCCGGGTCCGCGACCTGTACGCCGAGGGCAGCCCGGCCCGGGACCGGCTGCTCCACCTGGCCGACGAGGCGTACCTGGCCGACCTGGCCCGCGGCCTGGCCGGCCGGCTCGGCGGCGCGATCGGCATCGTCCCCCGGCTGTTCCTCAAGAAGCTCGTCGCCGGGGTGCTGGACCCGATCGAACTGCACCCGGAGTTCGACCCGCGCCGGGACTTCGCCCTCACCGTCGCGTCGTCGGAGCTGACGGAGGTGGAGCGCAACGCGGTGCGGGCCGCCGCGACGACGGGCACAGCCGGGCCGGCCGCCGTGACGGCGACCGGTGCGACGAGAGCCGACGAGATCGACCTGGACCTGCCGTGACGGCCACCGTCGGGCCGTCCGCGCCACGGTCCGGGCCGGGCTCCGGCGCCGGGGCCGACCTGCTGCACCCGGTGCTGCTGCACCACATCGTCAACACGCTCGGCTGGTCGCGGCTGCGCGACCTCCAGGAGGCCGCCGTCGAACCCCTGCTCGCCGGCCACGACGCGGTGCTGCTCGCCGCCACCGCCAGCGGCAAGACCGAGGCCGCGGTCTTCCCGCTGCTGTCCCGGATGGCGACCGAGCGGTGGAGCGGGCTCACCGTGCTGTACGTCTGCCCGCTCAAGGCGCTGCTGAACAACCTCGAACCCCGGCTGTCGCGCTACACCGACTGGCTCGGCCGCCGGACTGCGGTGTGGCACGGCGACGTCACCGCCCCGACCCGCCGGGCGATCCTGCGGGACCCCCCGGACCTCCTGCTGACCACCCCGGAGTCGATCGAGGCGATGCTGGTCAGCGTCAACGTGGACCACGCCCGGTTCTTCGCCGACCTGCGGGCGGTCGTCGTCGACGAGGTACACGCCTTCGCCGGTGACGACCGCGGCTGGCACCTGCTGGCCGTCCTCGAACGGCTCAGCCACCTGATCGGGCGGCCGATCCAGCGGGTCGGGCTCTCCGCGACCGTGGGCAACCCGGACGACCTGCTCACCTGGTTGCAGGGCTCGGGGTCGGGCCGGCGACCCGGACGGGTCGTCGCACCCCACCTCCACCGGGCCCCGCCGGCGGCGTCGCCGGGTAGCGTCGGCCCGGCCGGCGATGCGGCCTCCCCGGTGCCGGCCGCCACCCCGCCGGCTGACGCCGCCGTGGCGGACGCCGTCACCCCGCCGCCCGGGGACATCGAGCTCGACTACGTCGGCTCCCTGCCGAACGCCGCGAAGGTGATCGCGGCTCTGCACCGGGGTGAGAAGCGGCTGGTCTTCTGCGAGTCCCGGCGGGAGGTGGAGGAACTCGGGCAGCTCCTGCGGCTCAGGGGCGTCACCACCTTCCTGTCGCACGCCTCCCTCGCCCTCGACGAGCGGCGGCGTTCCGAGCAGGCGTTCGCCGAGGCGCGCGACTGCGTCATCGTCTCCACCAGCACCCTGGAGCTCGGGGTCGACGTCGGTGACCTCGACCGCGTCATCCAGATCGGCGCGCCGCGGACCGTCGCGTCGTTCCTGCAACGACTCGGCCGAACCGGACGCCGGCCGGGCACCACCCGCAACTGCCTGTTCCTCACCACCGACCAGCCGACCCTGCTGCGGGCCGCCGGACTGTTGCTGCTCTGGGGGCGGGGCTGGGTCGAACCCGTCGTCGCCCCGCCCGAGCCGCGCCACATCGTCGCCCAGCAGATCCTGGCGCTCTGCCTGCAGGAACGTCAGGTCGCGGACCAGCTCTGGGCGGACTGGTGGAACGGCCTGGAGCCGTTCACCAGGAACGCCGAGGTGATCGTGCGCCACCTCGTCGACCAGGGCTTCCTCCAGCGCGACGGCAGCCTGTTGTTCATCGGCCCCGAGGCAGAGCTGCGGTTCGGGCACCGGAACTTCATGGACATGACCGCGGTCTTCACCTCGCCGCCCGAGTTCACGGTGCTCTCCGGGCGTACCGAACTCGGCCGGATCGACCCGAGCCTGCTGACCGAACAGGTGCAGGGGCCGCGCCGGCTGCTGCTCGGCGGGCGGAGCTGGCAGGTCACCTACGTCGACTGGAAGCGCCGTCGATGCTTCGTCGAACCGGTCGACAGTGGCGGGAAGGCCCGCTGGCTGACCTCGGGCGTGACGGGGATGTCGTACGAACTGACCCGGGCGATGCGCGAGGTGGTGCTCGGCGCACAACCGCCGGTGGCGCTCACCCGACGTGCCGTCGACCAGCTCGCGGAGAGCCGGGAACGGTACCTGTCGGCCGTGCATCCCGGTGGAACCGTGGTCAACCGGCTCGCCTCCGGCGACGTGTGGTGGTGGACGTGGGCGGGCTACCGCGCCAACGCCACCCTGGCCAGCACCCTGACCGGCCTCGTCGACCCGGTGCAGGAACACGGCGACCTCCGCCTGCGGCTGCGCCGGGATCTCACCCCCGCACAGTGGCGTGCCGGGCTGGCGGACGCCGCCGAGCGGCTGTCCCTGCCGGAGGTGGACGACGACGCGCTGGCCGGGCTCAAGTTCACCGCCGCCCTGCCGCGACGACTCGCGATCGCCACCCTGGCCACCCGGCTGGCGGATCTGCCCGCCGCGCTTCAGGTCCTCCGCGAACCCGCCCGGTTCCTCATCGGTTGATCCGGCCGATCGTGGCTCGTCCCGCCTCCGGTGGCGGGACGCCCCACATTCGAGCGCGCCTGCGATCCTGTGTGGCGTGTGGGGACGGTGGGGAGGAGACCC
>CALGAM010000263.1 GCA_937951935.1 uncultured Micromonospora sp.
TATCGACAGTCTTAAGAACGGTCAAAACTGTAAATCCGTCGCGAAAGCTACCGAGGTTCGAATCCTCGACCCGCCACCAGGTGCCTGGGAAGGCCCCTGACCAGCCAAAACACTGGTCAGGGGCCTTCTTCGTGTCGTCCAGCCCGGTCCAGCCGGGTCCGGCTCTCTACAGCCGTCCGTGGGCAGATGGTGGGCAGGTCGATCTTGGCTTGCGGTGCCGCGCCGGCGGCGCCACCGCCGTGCAGGCAGCGGTGGGAGCGCCGGGCTCCTGGTGCTCGATCTCGTACCGGCACTCGCTGCACGGCTCGGGCGGTTCGTGTTCTCGCCAGTCGTGCCCGCACTCGGGGCAGTCGCCGTACCAGCGTGGCCTCTGTCGTACTCTCACGCCTCGCATAGTCGCGACCGGCACCCGAGCGGTCCGATCGGCTCCGTGGCGGCGTGGAGGCCCTGGCCCGTGGGGCGACGGCCGTCCCTCGGCTACGGGACGGCGTGTAGCCGGCCGCCGGCCATGGTCTGGCGCGCGCCGCGCCAGCGTTGCCGGAACCGACGGTCGTGGCTGACCACGACGAGCGCGCCGGGATAGTCGGCCAGGGCCGCCTCCAGCTCCTCCACCAGTCCGGGCGAGAGGTGGTTGGTGGGCTCGTCCAGCAGCAGTACGTCGGCGGGTTCGCTGAGCAGCCGGGCGAGGGCGAGCCGCTGCCGCTGCCCGGTGGAGAGGCGGTCCACGGGGACGGTGACCCGGTCCCGGTCGAACAGGCCCAGGGCGAGGAGGCGCTCCAGGTGCTCCTGTGGCGTTCCGGGCCGCCCGTGGGCGTAGGCGGCGAGCAGGGTGTGCCGTGGATCGGCGACCACCGGGTCCTGCGGCAGGTAGCCGATCCGTCCCCGCCGCCGCACCTGTCCGCCGTCGGGGCGGAGCTCGCCGGCGAGTACGGCCAGCAGCGTGCTCTTGCCCGCTCCGTTCGCTCCGTCGACCAGCAGCCGGTCGCCGGCCCGCAGGGTCAGGGTGACCCCGTGGAGCCGACCGCGGACCGTCACCCCCTCGGCCGCCACCAGCGGGTCGGCTTCGGTGGGGGTGGCCGGTGCGGACACCCCGTCCGCGGCTGTTCGCAGCGCTGACAGCGTTGGCGGGGGCGTGAACCGGAGCGGTTGCGGAGGGGGCGGCACGGGCCGGTCGAGGAGTCGACGCAGCCGCTGTTCGGCGTTGCGGACCCGGCTCGCCACCGACTGCTGTACCCGGCCGCCGTGCCGGTCGTACGCCACCTTGTTGCGGTCCTTCATCATCCGGCCGGGCGCCACGGCGCGGGCTCTGGTCGCCATGGTCTCGCGCAGCCGGTCGACCTCGGCGCGCCACCGGTCGTGCGCCTCGGCCCACCGTCGGCGTGCGGCGGCCTTCTCGGCGAGGTAGCCGGGGTAGCCGCCGCCGTAGCGGAGCAGGGTACGGCGGTCCGCGTCCACCTCGACCAGGGTGGTGGCGACCTGTTCGAGGAAGACCCGGTCGTGTGAGACGACCACGGTGGTCCCGCCCCGGGTGCGCAGATGCTCGGCCAGCCAGGTCAGCGCGGCGTCGTCCAGGTGGTTGGTCGGCTCGTCGAGAAGCAGGATCTCCGAGCCGGCGGCGAGCACCGCCGCGAGGCGCAGCCGGGCCTGCTCGCCGCCGGAGAGGTGGTCGAGCCGGCGGTCGTGGTCGATGGCGGCCAGGCCGAGGCCGTGCAGTGCCCGCTGCACGCGGGCCTCGGCGTCGTACCCGCCGCGCAGCTCGAAGCGTGTGGTCAGGTCCGCGTACTCGGCCAGGTCGTCGGCGTTGCCCGCCGCCAGCCGTGCCTCCAGCGCCCGCAGCCGTGCCTCGATCTGCCGCAGCTCGGCCAGGGCGTCGTCGATCACCTGGCGCACGCGCAGGTGTCCGGACAGCTCCGCGTCCTGGCCGAGATAGCCCAGGCCACCCTCGGCGACCACGACCACCCGCCCCGCGTCAGGGTCCTCCCGGCCGGCGAGCAGCCGCAGCAGGGTGGACTTGCCGGAGCCGTTCTCACCGACGACCCCGGTGCACCCGCCCGGGGTGATGGCGTGGGTGACCTCGTCGAAAATGATCCGTTCGCCGTACGACTTCCGGACGGCGTGCAGGCTGAGCTGGGTGGACATCGGGATGCTCCGTGGCGTTGACGGTCGGGGCCGTCGGGGTCACGACGGCACGGGACTCGGGGACGCGTCACCGGAGCACCGGACAGCCTCCTTAATGCGACGTATGTTGCGTTAACATCGTGCCATGTCGCCGCCCCTCCCGCCAACCGGAAATCCCGCCGACCGCGTCCGCCAGCCGACGGATGACGACCGGCGCCGGACGGCGGCCGGCCGCCACGGTGGCACCGGATCCGCGCCGCGGCCCCGTCCGGGCGGGCGCAGCGCGCGGGTGCGGCGCCGTGTGCTCGACGCCGTCCGGGGCGTGCTCGTCGAGCACGGCTACGACGCCCTGAGCGTCGACGGTGTCGCGGAGCGGTCGGGGGTGCACCGCAGTACCGTCTACCGGCGTTGGCGGGACGTGGGTGGTCTGCTCGCCGACGTGTTCGCCGAGGCCACGGTGGACGACTGGACGCCTCCGGACACCGGCTCACTGGAGGGTGACCTGCGCGCGCTCAACCGGGAGGTGTACGCGGCGTTGACGGCCGAGCCTCCGATCACGAGGGCGCTGATCGCCGCCGCCTTCCGGTCACCGCCGGCGGCCGAGGCCCTCCGCGCCTTCTGGGCCGACCGGTACGCCCGCTGCGCGGTCATCGTCCAACGGGCCGCGGCGCGCCACGAACTCTCCGCCGACGTCGACGCGCACCGTCTCCTCGTCGCGGTGACCGCGCCGCTCTACCACGGGCTGCTGTTGCTGGGGACGCCGCTGACGACGTGGGACGCCGACCGCGCCGCGCGGGACGCGGCGCTGGCGGCGCGGGCCGGCGCCTTCACCGTCGGCCGGTCGCCGACGGCCGACGTCTGACAGACGATCACACGGCTGCCGTGGGGTGCGAGCGCTCCGGATGCGGGATTTTCGGCTGTGGACGGACGGCGCCGGAGTCGCCGGGCGCGTACCTCGCCCACTGGCACGCTGGTGTCATTTCTCCGAGCTACTTGTCCGCATTAGTCAGACTCATCTACATAAGGCCGCTTGGGCCCGATGCCTCATCAGCACTCTTTGTCGAGCGCGGCGGCGTACGGGCGATGGGTCGTAATGGGCGGTGAGTGCATTATTCCGGCGACTCGCCATCGATCCGGTTGCGGCCGGCAGGCTATGCTGTTCCTACCGATCGGTTGGAAATCGCAGACGCCCGGTCCGTGGGGTTGCCGATGCCTTTGCCGTGACCGCGGACTGTGGCACCATTATGGAACATCTACTTCCTCCACCTCATTCGACGGGAGCAACCAATGCCTGCACGGAGGATGGGCCGGTTCGTGGGCTCTCTCCTGCTGTTCGCGGTGCTCGCCATAGGCAGCTACGCCGCCAGCACGGGCGGGTCTACCCAGTCCGGTCAGCTCGCGACCGCCGATCTCGTCGCCTCCGAGACGGCCGAGAGCCAGTCGGGGTACGTCACGACGAGCGACTTCAGCTGGCACTAGTCCACGCTCGGCACTAGTCCACGCCGCCGAAGGCGCCTTCGAACATCGGGAGCGGCATGCCCGGTCGCCCGGCATCACCACGTCGATCCGCTGACCGTGCCTGGCTGGTCACCGGTCCGCTCGCGATGGTCGCGGTGGTCCTCGCGGTGGTGCTCGGCGTTCTCGAGGACGATCCGCTACGCAACTGGCACCTGGCGATCAGCCTGTTCGGGTTGGTGCTCCTGGCCGAGCGCCAGGTGCTGCAGATCGTCATACGCCGGCAGGCGATGAGCATCTCGTTCAACGAGGTCTCCCTGCTTGTCGCGTTCTGTCTGTTACCACCGCTGACCGTGGCGGTCGTCTTCACGCTGAGCGCCTTCGTCACCAGCCTCCGTCGCCGGCACATTCCGGCGCAGCTCTGGTTCAACGTGGTCAGGGCGGCGGTGGCGGTCACCGTTGCCGGTCTCGTGCTGCGCGCGTTGCCGCCGATGCGCGGATTCGGCCCCGGCACCTGGGCGATCCTCGTCGCTGCCGTCGGGATCCACTCGCTGGTCACGCTCGCCGCGGTGGCCGCGGTGTTCGCGGCGATGAACGGGGTCCAGGCCGGCTGGGAGACCGTGCGTACCTCCGGCCCGGGCCTCATCGGCGTCGCCCTCAACGTGGCGGCCGGACTCGTCATCGTCATCTGTGTCCGGGCCACGATGTGGTCGCTGCTGCCCCTGCTGGCCATCGGTGTCGCGGTCTTCCTGATCTACCGCTCCTACGGAGAGTTCTTCCGACAGCACCGCGCACTGGCCGACGTCTACGAGCTGACCAAGGCGGTGAGCGCGAGCAGCCAGGACGGCACCCTGGCCGACGCGTTGCTCGGCCGGGTCCGGGCGCTGATGCGGGCGGAGTACGCCACCCTCTGGCTACCCGCGCAGGGACGCCACCCGGAGGTGCTGCTGACCGCCCGGGTCGACGATCCGGGCCTGCTCGACCTGTCGCGCACCCCGCCGGAGATCCGGCGGCGAGCTCACGAGAAGGGACGGACGATCGCCGTCGGTACCGGGCTCGGCGGCGAGCCGGCGCTGTTGGAGGCGCTGCGTGACGCACATCTCAAGGACGTCATCGTCGTGCCGCTGCGGTCCGGCCAGGCCGTGGTCGGGTCGCTGGAGGTGGTCAACCGGATCGGCGGGCGGCCGATCGGACACTTCACCCCGGCCGACGTACCGATCCTGGAGACGATCGCCGCGCACGCCGCGGTGGCGCTGGAGAACTCGCGTCTGGTCGACCGGTTGCGATACGACGCGTACCACGACGGGCTGACGAACCTGCCGAACCGGCGCCGGGTGACCAGTGCCCTCGAGGAGGCGGTCCGGGTCCGTGCCCCCGACGAGGTCGTGGCGCTGCTGCTCTTCGACGTGACCGGGCTCCGGCAGGTCAACGAGTCGGTGGGCCACGCCGCCGGGGACAGGGTCCTGGTCGAGGTCGCGGCCCGGTTGCGTGCCTCGGCGCCGCCGGGCGCCCTGGTGGGCCGCATCGGCAGTGACGAGTTCGTGGTGACCCTCCGCATGGAGAACGTCGACGCCGCCCTCGCCCTCGCCGCCCAGCTGCGTGAGCAGATCCGGGACCGGATGGAGTTCGACATGCTGGTCCTGGACGTGGACACGGTGGTCGGGGTGGCCGTGCACCCGGACCACGGCGACGATCCCGCCACCCTGTTGCAACGCGCCGATCTCGCGGTGACCAGGGCCAAGTCGGCCCCGGAGGGGATCCAGCTGTTCAGCCCCGGCCTCGAGTCGCGGTCGTCGCGCCGGCTCGGCCTCGCCGGCGACCTGCGGCGCGCGCTGGAGAACGCCGAGATCGAGGTCTACTACCAGCCCAAGGTCTCGCTGACCGACCGGCGGCTGATCGGGGTGGAGTGCCTGGCCCGCTGGGCGCACCCCGCGCACGGTGTGGTCGCTCCGGAGGACTTCGTGGCGGTGGCGGAGCACACCGGGCAGCTCGGGCACCTGACCGAGCTGGTGCTGGGCGAGGCGCTGCGGCGGAGCCGGGACTGGACCGCCGGCGACGGCCCGCTGGCGGTCGCGGTGAACCTCGCGCCGCGCACCCTCGCCGACCCGCAGTTCCCGGCCCGGGTGCGGGAGCTGCTGACCGAGTACGGGGTCGCACCCGACCTGCTCACCTTCGAGATCAGCGAGGCCGGGGTGCTGGACGGCACGGAACGTGCCGTGCCCGCCCTGCGCCGGTTGCGCGACCTCGGGGTACGGCTCTCGGTCGACGACTTCGGCAGCCGGCACTCGTCCCTGTCGTCCCTGCGGCGCCTGCCGATCAACGAGGTCAAGGTCGACCGCTCGTTCGTGCAGGGGATGGCGACCGACCCGGTGGACCTGGCGATCGTCAACGCGATCGTGACGCTCTCCCAACAGTTCGGCCTGGCGGTGGTCGCCGAGGGGGTGGAGAGCGAGCTCACGCTGGAGTTGCTTCAGGACATCGGGTGCCAGATCGGACAGGGTTTCCTGTTCAGCCGCCCGCTGCCGTACGAGCGGTTGGAGGCCTGGTTCGCCGCGCGGTCGGAGTCCGAACCCCACCACGCCGTCGGCGACGTGCGGCGGCTGCGCGTCGTCCCGTGACCGGCTCCGGCGCCGATCGGACCCCGGACGCGCCCGGTGCGGGGGGATCCGATTTCACCTCGCGCCCGAAGCCGTGTACTCTTACCCCTGCGCGCCTACGGGAAAAGATCGCGCGCCCCCTTAGCTCAGTCGGCAGAGCGTCTCCATGGTAAGGAGAAGGTCTACGGTTCGATTCCGTAAGGGGGCTCAGAGGGTTGAGCTGGACCCAATCACGGCGGTGTAGCTCAGTTGGCAGAGCAAGCGGCTCATAATCGCTGTGTCGCCGGTTCAAGTCCGGCCACCGCTACTCTTCGGTTGCCGGGCAACCCCAGCAGCCGGGACAAAGGGCGCCGACGGCGCCCGCTCTGCGTGTCCGCGTGGCAGGCGTCTACGCTGGTACGTCCGTCGTTGAGTTCGTTGTCGAGGAAGGCGCCCCGCCGTGGCCAAGGCGACTGATATCCGTCCCAAGATCACTTTGGCGTGCGTGGAGTGCAAGGAGCGCAACTACATCACGCGCAAGAACCGCCGTAACGACCCCGACCGCCTCGAACTCAAGAAGTTCTGCCCGCGGGACGGCCGGCACACGCTGCACCGCGAGACGCGCTGACCCTGGCCGACCCTCCGTCGGCATCCGTCGCCTTGCCGATCGCCGTCCCGGTCTGACCGAGCGCGCCCCGTGCCCGCTCCTCCGGTCGGGGCGGCGTGTTGTTGTCTGCCACCCGGCCGGCGCCGTCCGCGCGCCGGGCACCGTGACCCCCGCCGGGCCGGCCCCGGACACCGACACCCACCTCCGGAACGGTTCATCCTGCCCGATCCGGCCGGCCGGGCCCGTCCGACGGCGGGCTCCCGCGCGAGCGGGCCGGGTGGGCGGGGCGTGGTCGAGGCCGTGTAGGTTCGGGCGCATGTCCCTGGACCCGTCCTTCGTCGGCCGTACGTACCCGCCGACCGCGTCCTACCAGGTGGGGCGTGAGAAGATCCGAGAGTTCGCGACGGCGATCGGCGCCACGGACGCCGCGTACCACGATCCGGACGCCGCCCGGGCCCTCGGCCACCCCGACGTGCTGGCGCCGCCCACCTTCCCGATCACCATCACGATGGCGGCGAGCCGTCAGATCATCGACGATCCGGAGCTCGGCCTGGACTTCAGCCGGGTCGTCCACGGCGACCAGCGGTTCCGTTACCACCGTCCGGTGGTGGCCGGTGACGAGCTGGTCTGCGTCAACACCGTGGAGGACGTCACCAACCGGGGTGGGCACGGCTTCCTGACCATCCGAACCGAGGTCACCACGACCGCCGGCGACCCGGTGGTCACCGCCTGGTCGAAACTCGTGGTACGGGGGGAGGGCTGAGATGGACCTGGCACCGCAGACCTTCCGGATCACCCGCGCGGACCTGATCCGGTACGCGGGAGCGTCGGGCGACTTCAACCCGATCCACTGGAGCGACCGGATCGCCACCAAGGTCGGCCTGCCGGGGGTTATCGCCCACGGCATGTTCACCATGGCACTGGTCGGCCGGGCGGTGACCGGCTGGGCCGGCTCACCGGACGCCGTCGTGGAGTACGGTGTCCGGTTCGCCCGTCCGGTGGTGGTACCCGACGACGACCAGGGGACCGAGATCGAGGTGAGCGCGACGGTCCGCGAGGTCACCGAGGACGGGCTGACCCGGCTCGACCTCACCGCGACCTGCCAGGGGGAGAAGGTGCTCGCCCAGGCCCGGGCCCTGATCCGGACGCCGCGCTGAGGCGCCGCCCCGGGCGTACGGGGTGGACCGGTTGGGAAAGTGGGCCCTCTACCCGTACACTGGTCGGCCGTGGGGCATGTGACCCCTGCTCAGGCATGCACGTCTGGTCGGGGTTCGAGTGTCCCCACAGGGGTGTAGCTCAATTGGCAGAGCAGCGGTCTCCAAAACCGCAGGCTGCAGGTTCAAGTCCTGTCACCCCTGCGCCTACGGCCTGACCGATCCCGGGAGCGGGGTCGCCTCCATCGGCGACCGACCCGTGTCGTCGGTGGTGTCGGCGGGGCCGATCCGAGCGGAGCCTCCGCTGCGGTCCGGCCCACCGAGTTCCATCGGCTGCGGGCCGTTCCGGGGACGGTCGTCCGGGGGGTTCGGTCGGGGGCGGTCGGCCCGCGGCGAAGACTCCGGGGCCGGCGTGACCAGCGCAGCGCGTCCACCGGCGCGTGTATCCACGACCCGGCAACGGAGGGCGAAGTGGCCGAGAAGAGTCGGCACGACGAGGACGACAACGACCGCCTCGAGAACGAGGCGGCCAGCGAGGACCAGGCGGACAAGCCGGTCTCGCGGGGCGGCACCGCCACTCGGGAACGGACCAAGACCGACTCGGCGGACAGCCGGAAGACCAAGACCGAGACGAGGCGGGTCGGAATTTTCGGCCGTCTTGGTCGGTTCTTCCGCGAGGTAGCGGCAGAACTGCGTAAGGTCATCTGGCCGACCCGTAAGGAGCTGCTGACCTACACCACCGTCGTGGTCGTGTTCGTCGCCGTGGTGCTGGCGATCGTGGCCGGGCTGGACTTTGCCTTCGCCAAGGGTGTGCTGTGGGTCTTCGGCGGCTCCAGCTGACACCGTGCCCCACCTGTTGATGACGGAAGTGAGCGAGCGTGCCTGAGTACGACGAGACCACCGGAACCCCGGACGAGCAGTCCGCGGTGGCAACGGCGAGCGGTGCCGAGTCGGCCGAGGCCGCCAACGAGCCCGACGCGTCCGGCTCGGACGAGGAGTTCGACCCCGTCGCCGAGCTGCGGCAGAAGCTGCGGTACGCGCCGGGTGACTGGTACGTGGTCCACTCGTACGCCGGGTACGAGAACAAGGTCAAGGCGAACCTGGAGAGCCGGATCACCAGCCTCGACATGGAGGACTACATCTACCAGGTCGAGGTGCCGACCCGGGAAGAGGTCGAGGTCAAGAACGGCAAGCGGTCGCCGGTCCAGGCGAAGGTCTTCCCGGGCTACATCCTCGTGCGGATGGAGCTGACGCCCGAGTCGTACTCCTGCGTGCGGAACACCCCCGGGGTGACCGGGTTCGTCGGCGCCACCGATCGCGCGGACCGTCCGGCTCCGCTGTCGCTCGACGAGGTGCTGAAGTGGCTCGCGCCCGCGGTGGAGGCCAAGAACAAGAAGGCCAAGCCGGAGATCAAGGTCCTCGACTTCGAGGTCGGCGACTCCGTCACGGTCACCGACGGCGCCTTCGCCTCGCTGCCGGCCACCATCAGCGAGATCAACGCGGACCAGCAGAAGCTCAAGGTGCTGGTGTCGATCTTCGGTCGGGAGACTCCGGTCGAGCTGAACTTCAACCAGGTCGCCAAGATCTGACGAACGGTCCGGGTCGACGGGTGGTGGCCGCCCGGGTGTCGGGGTCCACCGCCCGCAGCGTCCGGCCGGTCTCGGATCAGGGGCGCCGTCCGCCTCGGGTGTGGTTCTCCCGGCTCGTCGTCGGTGACCGGGCCGGGGACCGACCTCGGCGAATCGCCCGATGCCCCCTGCGTTAGGCTTGACCGTCGCCCGTCCGCAGGTGCGCCCGACCGTGCGCGCCGACAGCGCTGGCAGGCGCAGTTCCCCAGTCACAAGCCCAGGAAGAGACATGCCTCCGAAGAAGAAGCTCGTCAAGACGCTCACGCTTCAACTCCCGGCGGGCCAGGCCACCCCGGCGCCGCCGGTCGGTCCGGCGTTGGGTCAGCACGGCGTCAACATCATGGAGTTCTGCAAGGCGTACAACGCGCAGACCGAGTCGCAGCGCGGCGACATCGTGCCGGCTCAGATCAGCATCTACGAGGACCGGACCTTCACCTTCGTGCTGAAGACCCCGCCCGCCGCCCGGCTGCTGCTGAAGGCGGCCGGCGCGCAGAAGGGTTCGGGTTCCCCGCAGAGCCAGAAGGTCGGCACCATCACCCGCGCGCAGCTTCGCGAGATCGCCGAGCGGAAGATGGCGGACCTCAACGCGTACGACGTCGAGCAGGCCGAGAAGATCATCGCCGGTACCGCCCGGTCGATGGGCATCACGGTCAAGGACTAGGTTCGTTCCCCTTCCCCGCCCCGCTGATCGTGGGAGGGCCGCGCCCGCGGCCCGCAGAGACCACAGGAGTGTTCACCGATGCAACGCAGCAAGAACTACCGCAAGGCCGCTGAGGCCATCGACCGGAGCAGGCTCTACAGCCCGCTCGAGGCCATTCGCCTGGCCAAGCAGACCACCACGGTGAAGTTCGACGCCACGGTCGAGGTCGCGATGCGCCTCGGTGTCGACCCTCGCAAGGCCGACCAGATGGTTCGGGGCACGGTCAACCTGCCGCACGGCACGGGCAAGACCGCACGGGTGATCGTCTTCGCGGCGGGTGCCAAGGCGGAGGAGGCGACCGCCGCCGGCGCGGACGAGGTCGGTACCGACGACCTGGTGGCCCGGATCCAGGAGGGGTGGCTGGACTTCGACGCGGCGATCGCCACGCCGGACCAGATGGCCAAGATCGGTCGGATCGCGCGGATCCTGGGCCCGCGCGGTCTCATGCCGAACCCCAAGACCGGTACGGTGACCATGGACGTCGCCAAGGCGGTCACGGACATCAAGGGCGGTAAGATCACGTTCCGCGTGGACAAGCACTCGAACCTGCACCTGGTCATCGGCAAGGCCTCGTTCTCCGAGGCCCAGCTGATCGACAACTACGCGGCCGTGATCGACGAGGTGCTGCGGGCCAAGCCGTCCGCGGCCAAGGGGAAGTACCTCAAGAAGATCACCCTGACCACCACGATGGGCCCGGGTGTTCCGGTCGACCCGAACGTGGTGAAGAACTTCCGGGAGACGGTCGAGGTCTGACCCTCACCAGGGGAGTCGTCCCGACGACGCGGGGCCCGGCGCGTGGACGCCGGCGCCCCGCGTCGCCTTCTGGTCGACGGTGTGGCAGTCTCCACTGGTGCGCTTGGATCGGGTCTGGCTGCGGTACCGCTACCGCGGGCCGTGGATACTGCGCGACGTCGAGCTGGAGCTCGGCCCCGGCCGCAGCGCGGTGGTGCTGGGGCACGAGGGTGTGGGGAAGTCGACCCTGCTGCAGCTGGTCGCCGGGGTGCTGAGGCCGACCCGGGGGACGGTCCGGGACCGCCCGGCCACGATCGGGTGGGTCCCCGAGCGGTTTCCCGCGGACCAGCCGCACACCGTCCACCGGTACCTCACGGCGATGGGCTCCATCCGCGGACTCTCCGGTTCGGACCTGGTCGCGACCGTCGACGACTGGATGGAGCGACTCGACCTGGAGCCGTACCGCGACGTGCGGCTCTCCGCCCTGCCCCGGGAGACGGCGCAGAAGGTCGGCCTCGCCCAGGCACTGCTCCAACCGCCGGATCTGCTCATCCTCGACGAGCCCTGGGAGGGGTTCGACGAGGCGACCCGGGAGCTGATCCCCGAACTGATCGAGGAGGTCCGCGAGGACGGTGGCGCCGTCCTGGTCAGCGACCACCGGGGCGAGACGGACCGACTCCCCGACGCGGAGCAGTGGACGATCGCCGACGGGCTCGTCTCGGTGGTGTTCCCGACCGCCGCCGAGGGCGCCGAGGCGGAGGGAGTCTCGGTGATCGAGCTGGCCGTGCCGACCTTCCGGGTGGCGGGTGTCGTCGCGGACCTGCGAGCCGCCGGCCACCAGGTGCTCCGGGTGCGGTCGGTCGACCCGTCCGCCGAGACGACGGGCCCGGCGGCCGAGGCGGTGGAGACGGAGGAGACCCCGACCGTCGGGTCCGCGGACGCCGCGGCCGGCGCGCCCGGGGAGGTTCCGGCCGGGACGACCGGCAGGGCTGCCGCCGCCGGGAGCGCGCCGGCTGTCGGGGCGACGTCACCCACCCACGCCGTCCCGGCGGGATCCGCCGGGGCCCGGGGAGTCGACCCGGGGGCGGCCGGCTCCGGTGCCCCGGGCACCGCCGGCGAGTCGGCACCGCGGGCCGGCGGGCCGGCTCGGGCGGGTACCCCGGCCGGACCGACCGGCGCGGACGCGACCACGCCTCCGGGTCCGTCGTCGGTGACCGGTGCGGCACCCGGGGCCGGGGTCGCGTCCCGGGCCGGGGGGTGATGGCGCCCGCCCGGGCCGACGGGTGGTCCCTGTGGTGGCTGGGCCGGTTCGGCTGGCCGGCTCCGCCGACCGGCACAACGTCGGGGAGGCGTAGTGATTTCGATGATCCGGATGCGGCTCGGCGGCTTCGTCTGGACCGCCCGAGCGGTGCCGCCACTGGCCGCGGGACTTGTCGCCCTCGTCGTCCTGCACGGCCGCGCCGGCGCGGAGGCGACCGAGGCGTACGGCGTCTCGGCGGTCGTCCTCTTCCCGATCCTGGCCTGGCAGACCAAGCTCCTGCTGGACACCGAGCCCGACACGCAGCGCCGCCTCGTGGTGGTAGCCGCCGGGCGCCGGGCGGAGTTCGTCGGCGGGCTGCTCGCCGCCGGCCTGGTCGGGCTGGCGTTGGTCCCGGTCGCTCTCGCCGTGCCCTGGCTGGTCGGCGGGGTGGCCGTACCCGACAGGCCGGGTGAGGTGGGGACCGGACTCGCGATCGGGTTGTGGGCACACCTGCTCGCCCTGCCGGCTGCCGTCGGACTGGGCGCCCTGGCCAGCCGCGCGGCGGTCACCAGGCCGCTGTACGGGGTGATGATCCTGATCTGTGGCGTGGCCGGCACGTTCGTCTTCGGCCTGGAGGAGTCGGTGGTGCCCTGGCTGGCACCGCCGGTGCTGGCGGTCGCGCGGGCGAGCACCGCCGGCCCGACCGGGACGGAGTTCGCGCTGTTGACCGGGCACGCGTTGCTCTGGAGTGCGCTGGTGATCGCTGGTTACGTCGGGTTGCGGCAACGGCGGGCGTGACGCCCGGCTGCCGGGTGGCGTGACGCCGGCGGCCGGGGGTGATTTGGCCGGCACGTCGGCTGTGGCGTACGCTCTAACTTCGGTCAAGCTTGCTTGGCCGAAGTCATCACCCAGAGACCGCTGGTCACCGTGCCTCGGCACGGTCGAAGGTCCCGTTCCACGGGCGGCCCGCGCAGGGAGAGACGGTTGCGCGCCGGACCATGTTCGCGTGGTCCTTCCGCCCCGTGCGCCCTGCGCCGGGGCGTTTCTCGTTGTGGCGGAGCTGTCGACACCCCGGAGCCCGATCATGCCGTACGGCGGGTCGGCCTCGACGGTGATCAGCCTGGAGCAACGAGAGAGGAGGGACATGGCGGACAAGCCGGTTCGGGCCGACAAGGCCACTGCCGTGGCCGAACTCACCGAGCACTTCCGCAAGGCGGGAGCCACGGTGTTGACCGAGTACCGCGGGCTGACGGTCGCCCAGCTGACCGAGCTGCGTCGCGCGCTCGGACGCGACACCACCTACACGGTGGCGAAGAACACCCTGGCCAAGCGTGCCGCGGCGGACGCGGGCATCACCGGCATCGACGAGCTGTTCACCGGTCCTACCGCGCTGACCTTCGTCTCCGGTGACGTGGTCGAGGCGGCGAAGGGCCTGCGTGACTTCGCGAAGGCCAATCCGAAGCTCGTCATCAAGGGCGGGATCTTCGAGGGGCGGCCGATCACCGCGGACGAGGTCAACAAGCTCGCCGATCTCGAGTCCCGTGAGGTGCTGCTGGCCAAGCTGGCCGGCGCGATGAAGGGCAACCTGAGCAAGGCCGCCGCGCTGTTCCAGGCGCCGCTGGCGAAGACCGCCCGCCTGGCGGCTGCCCTGCAGGAGAAGCGTGAGAAGGAGGGGCAGGCGGCCTGAGAGGGCCGGCCCCGGCGTACCCCGATATTCGTTGACAAGGTAAGGAGAGGACGCCAGACATGGCGAAGCTCAGCACCCAGGAGCTGCTCGACGCGTTCAAGGAGATGACGCTGATCGAGCTGGCGGAGTTCGTGAAGCAGTTCGAGGAGACCTTCGAGGTCACCGCCGCCGCGCCGGTGGCGGTTGCCGCCGCTGCGGGCGGCCCGGCCGCCCCGGCCGCGGAGGCGGAGCCGGAGAAGGACGAGTTCGACGTCATCCTCGAGGCCGACGGCGGCAAGAAGATCCAGGTCATCAAGGTCGTGCGCGAGCTGACCGGCCTGGGCCTGAAGGAGGCCAAGGACCTGGTCGAGGGCGCCCCGAAGCCGGTCCTGGAGAAGGTCAACAAGGAGACCGCCGAGAAGGCCAAGGCGAAGCTCGAGGGCGAGGGCGCGAAGGTCACCCTCAAGTAACGTCGACCACCACGTCCTCGCGGGGCGACGGCGGTCTCGTCCCGGCTCCGCCGACCGGGGCCTGCCACCGCCGGAACCCCGCCGGGGTGGTCGTGTCGCGCAGAGTGAGCTGGCGCACACCAGTTCGCCGACGGGCGGCGATCCGAACACCGGGTCGCCGCCCGTTTCCGTCCGCTGACGGTCCGCAACCGCAGGTGATCTGCGCTTTGACCCGCCGGCGGTCAACCGTTAAGGTTTCCGGGCGCTGGCGCCATGCCGACCGGTGTGCCGAAGAGGTTGCCCGTCCCCGGTATCAGCCCTTGACGCGGCCACGAGCGGCAGGCACGCTGGCATCAGCAAACCTTCCGCGCATGCGACGGCCGACATCCGGGTATATGGAGCGGCGGCAGGGACACCGACCGCTGACCGTGGCCTAGCGGGTTGCGTACGGGACGGGTGAGCGCGTTGAGCGCGGCCGGCCGAGGGCCGGCGACACGTTTCCGGCGCCCCGCCGTGGTGGGCTGGACAGCGGTTAGCCGCTCGGCTACACTGCTAGTTTGCGCTGCCTTCCGACTTGACCCCTGCTCGGAATGTCCAGTTTTGGGCGTTTCAAGTGGGGTCATTGGAGTGCACGCATAACAGCCGCATCTAGCAGCACCGGTCCTCGGAAGGACGCATCTTGGCAGCTTCCCGCCCTGCGAAGACCAGTCGTACGTCGAGCGCTTTCGCGCCCCGCCGAATCTCCTTCGGCCGGATCACCGAGTATCTCGAGGTCCCCAACCTCCTTGCCATCCAGACCGAGTCCTTCGACTGGCTGATCGGCAACGAGGCTTGGCAGGCCCGGTCGGCCGACGACCCGCACGCTCGATCGGGTCTCGCGGAAATTCTCGACGAGATCAGTCCCATTGAGGACTTTTCCGGCACCATGTCGCTGTCGTTCTCCTCGCCGCGCTTCGACGAGGTCAAGGCCTCGATCGAGGAGTGCAAGGAGAAGGACCTGACATACTGCGCGCCGCTGTTCGTGACCGCGGAGTTCACCAACAACACCACTGGTGAGATCAAGAGCCAGACGGTGTTCATGGGTGACTTCCCGATGATGACGCCGAA
>CALGAM010000264.1 GCA_937951935.1 uncultured Micromonospora sp.
ACCCCCGCCTCGTCGGCGATTGCGACCAGGTGCATGACCGCGTTGAGTGAGCCGCCGATCGCCGCGTGTACGGTGATCGCGTTCTCGAACGCCTCGCGGGTCAGGATGGTCCGCGCGGTGACGCCGTCGCGCAGCAGCGCGACGGCCCGTTCGCCCGCCGCCCGCGCCATGCGGCGGATCTCGGCCATCGAGGCCGGGATGAGCGCCGCCCACGGCAGGGCGAGGCCGAGCGCCTCGCTCATCACCTGCATGGTCGCCGCGGTGCCCATGTACTGGCAGGCGCCGCAGCCGGGGCAGGCGAAGCGCTGGAACGCCAGGAACTCGTCGAGGTCGCGGGTGCCCCGGTCCACGTCGACCCTCATGCTCCACAGCTCCTCGTTGGAGCGCAGCTGCGGGCCCGCGGCCATCGCGCCGCCCGGCACGTGTACCGACGGGAGATCGAGCCGGGCCATGGCGAGCAGGTGTGCCGGCACCGCCTTGTCGCCGGCGGAGGCGAGCACCAGCGCGTCGAAGGGCGTGGCCCTGGCGTGGATCTCGACCATGTTGGCGATGAACTCGCGGGACGCGAGCGGGTACCGCATGCCGGCGTGTGCCTGGGCCACCCCGTCGCAGATGTCGGTGGTGGTGTACTCGGCCGACTTGCCACCGGCCTGGAGCACGCCCTTGGCCGCCTCCGCGCCGAGCGACCCGAGGTGGTACGAGCTGGGGTGCGACGAGCCCGCCGCGGTCTCCACCAGTACCTGTGGCCGGGACAGGTCGGCCACCGACCAGTCCATCGACATCCGCAGCGCGTCGCCCTCGAAGCTGATCCGGCGTACCTGTTGGCTGGCGAGCTGTCCGGTCACCGGGCCACGCTCCGGCGCAGCACCCGGCCGGGCCGGGCGGCGGTCTGCGTCCCGTCGTCGACCACCAGCGTCCCGTTGACCACCACGTGACTGATTCCCACCGGCGGCTGGGCCGGCTCGGTGAAGGTGGCGACGTCGCGCACGGTGGCGGGGTCGAAGGCGACGAGGTCGGCGAAGGCGCCGACCCGCACCCTGCCCCGGTCGGGCAGGCGGAGCCGGTCGGCGACCGCGCCGGTCATCTTGCGCACCGCGTCCGGCAGGCTGAGCACCCCCTGCTCGCGCACGTACCGGCCGAGGACGCGGGGGTACGTGCCGAACCCGCGCGGGTGTGGCTTGAGACCGTTCTGCGCCAGCGGTACGGCGGAGCCGTCCGAGCCCACGACGCTGCGGTGGTGGGCCAGGAACGTGGTCATGTCGGCCTCGGTCCGGTAGAAGAGCACCACCTGGACGGCGTTGCCGTGCTCCAGGCAGAGGTCCAGGGTGAACGCCACCGGATCGACGCCGGCCCGCGCGGCGGCCTCCTCGATGGACAGGCCCACGACGTCCTCGCGGCCGGGGCCGCTGCGGCTGATCACCACCCGGTCCCAGTACCAGGGGATGCCGCCCATCCAGCCGGCGGCCAGTTCGCGCTCGGCCCGCTGCCGGGCGGCCGGGTCGGCGAGGGTCCGGCGCATGCCCTCGGTGCCGCCGGCCTGGGTCCAGGGCGGCAGGTACTGGGTGAGCGAGGAGGACGAGGCGTCGTACGGGTAGACGTCGAACCAGACGTCCAGTCCGTCGGCGGCGGCCCGCTCGAAGAGGGCGACCACGTCCGCCGCCCGCCCCCACTTCGCCGGCTCGTTGATCGCGGCGTGCGAGAACTGTAGCCGGGCGCCCGTGTCGCGGCAGGTGGCGATCGCCTCCTCCACGTCGGGGAAGCCGGGGCCGCACTCGGCCCGGGCGTGGGTGGCGTACGTCGCGTCGCGGCTGGCCACCACCTCGACCAGGGCTCGCACCTCGTCGGTGTCGCCGTAGCCGGAGGGGATGTGGGTGAGGCCGGTCGACAGGCCGAAGGCACCCCGGTCGAGGCTGTCGGCCACCAGCGCGCGCATCCGGTCCAGTTCGGCGGCGGTCGGGCGGCGCTGGTCGACGCCCATCACGGCGACCCGGATGGTGCCGTGCCCGACCAGCGGTGCCACGTTGAGCGCCGGGGGGTCGGCGGCGAGCCGGTCGGCGTACCCGTCGAGGTCGGTCCAGGTCAGCGGCACCGGGTCGTCGCCGATCCGGGCGAGGTGGTCGGCGTGCAGGTCGAGCCGGTCCGGCGCGAGCGGGAAGGCGGAGAAGCCGCAGTTGCCGGTGACCTCGGTGGTCACGCCCTGGCGTACCTTGCTCTCGCCGGCGGGGTCGAGCAGGAGGCTGACGTCGGAGTGGGTGTGGATGTCGATGAAGCCGGGGCAGAGCACCCGGCCGGCGAGGTCGACGACCCGGGTGGCGCGGACGTCGGGCAGTGCGCCGACGGCGACGATGCGGTCGCCGGCCACCGCGACGTCACCGGGGTACGGCTCGCCGCCGGTCCCGTCGACGACGGTCGCCCCGCGAAACAGGAGATCGACCTCCATACCCGCTCCTTGTTCCGCTAGTTAGACCACGTATTTCATTGCACGATACTTTCTATCGCACCCCCAGGGGCGCGACAAGAGCGCAGAGGTTGCATTGAATGAAACTATCGTTGCAGTGATCGGGTTGCCGTGGTGGGATGACCGCATGCCACACCACCCCCTCGACATCCTCGCCGAGCAGGGACGACTGCGCCTCGCGCCACCCGTCGCCGAGTTCGTCGCGTCCGTCGCCGGCGACGGCCTGACCGACCGCCGCAACGCCGACGAGTTCCGGCGGTACGCGCTGGTGCCCGCCGTCGGTGTCGACGTCTCCGCCGTCGACACCCGCACCCGGCTGCCCGGCGTGGAGCTGCCCCACCCGGTGGTGCTCGCGCCGACGGCGCTGCACGAGCTCTACCACCCCGAGGGGGAGGCGGCGACCGCCCGCGCCGCGGCCGCGACCGGCTCGCTGTTCGTGCTCAGCAGCGACGCCAGCCAGCCACTGGAGAGCTCGGCCGCGCTCCTGCCGCACGGCTTCTACGTGCAGCTCGCGCTCTGGCGCGACAGCGGGCTGGTTCGCGACCTCGTACGCCGGGCCGAGGAGGCGGGGGCCGCCGCCCTCGTCCTGACCCTGGACAGCGCCGTCGGCGGCGTGCGCTACCGACAGGAGCGCTACCTGCCCGAGTTGCCGTCGAGCGTGTCGCGGGCCAACCTCGGCCCCGCCTACCGGGACATGGTGCCGGCCTTCATCGACCCGAGCGTCACCTGGGAGACCATCGAGACGTTCGTCTCCTCGACCCGGCTGCCGGTGCTCGGCAAGGGCATCGTGCGCGCACGCGACGCGGCACGCGGCATCGACGCGGGGCTGGCCGGGATCATCGTCTCCAACCACGGCGGGCGCAACCTCGACAACGCGGTGGCCACGCTGGAGATGCTGCCCGAGGTGGTCGAGGCGGTCGCCGACCGCGTCCCGGTGCTGCTGGACGGTGGCGTACGGCGCGGCACGGACGTGCTCACCGCGCTGGCGCTCGGTGCCCGCGCGGTGTTGGTCGGCCGCCCGTACGTCTGGGGTCTGGCCGCCCAGGGTGCCGACGGCGTCCGCACCGTCGTCGACACCCTGGTGCACGAGCTGCGCGTGGCCATGGCCCTGTGCGGGGTCACCTCGGTGAGCGACGTGCCCCGCGACACGGTCCGGCTCCGTCGCTGAGCGCCGGCCGTGCCGTGCCAGGACGTGCCGTGCCACGAGGTCCGGTCCCGCCGGTGACCGCCGGCTCAGTCCGGCGCCCACACCAGGTCGGCGTCGAGCGGGTACAGCGGCCGGTCCACCCGGGTGTACGGCAGCGCCGTGAGGCGGGAGTCCGACGGGCCACGGGTGTCGACGTCCAGGCACTCGCGCGCGATCGGCTCGAAGAACGCCCGGTAGCCGCCCGCCGACTTCGTCACCACGATGTGCGCCTCCCGGGGGTCGAGCCCGACCCGCAGGTAGAGCTGGTAGTCGAGCTGGCTCGCCGGGCGCTCGGTGATGACGACGTACAGGTGCGTGCCGACCCGGACCACCGCGGTCGCACCGAGGTCGACCGGCGCCGGCGGGTACTTCGACCGGTACCGCCCGTCGGCCAGGGTGACCACCTCGCCGCTGATCTCCACCGGGGTGTGGAACGCGGTGGCCAGCGACCCGCCCACCCGCAGCGTCACCCGCGCGCCGAGGCCCGCGGCGACGCACCGGCGTGCCGCCGCCGCGTCGGTCACGATGACCTGGGCCCGGCCGGTCAACTCCGCGCGGGCCAGCGCGGCGAGCACCTCGACGCCGTCGCCGGTCGCGCCGGCGGAGACGCTGTCCGCGCCGTCGCCGAAGACGAACGGGCCACGGCGCGGGTCCGGCGGCACCGCCGCGGTCTCGATCGCACGCTCGACGGGGATCTTCGGTGCGAGCACCCGGTGGCGCCGTTCCCAGGCCATGCGCGCCAGCTCGTCGGCGCGGCTGCGAGCCAGCTCCGGGCGGCCGTCGGTGACGACGACCGCCGCCCACGACAGCTCCGGTACGTCCAGCCACGGCTGCGCCATGAACAGCGACGCGTCCAGCACCCCCGGCTCGTCCAGCATCTCCCTGAGGCGCGCCATGATCTCGCTGACCGGCGGATGGTTGGTGTCCTGCCCCTCGGCCGGAGTGATCATGGGGATCTTCCGCCAGGCGATCACGGGGTCGGCTCCGCGCAGCCGGGCCAGCAGCAGCTTCATCGCGCGCTCGCCGGTCTGGACCATGTCCACGTGCGGCAGGGTGTGGTAGCCGGCGATCAGCGGCGTGGCGGCACCCATCCGCGCGGTGAAGTGGCAGTGCAGGTCGAACGACGCCGCGACCGGCACCCCCATCAGCTCCGCGACCGCGCTCAGCAGGTCGCCCTCGACGTCCGGTTCGTCCTCGGCGACCATCGCGCCGTGCAGCTGCAGGTAGACGCCGTCCACCGCCCCGCGCAGGGGGGCGAGGCCGGCGAGCAGTCGCTCCCGCAGCCGGGGATAGACCCCCGCGGCGACCGTCGGGCCACTCATCGCGCCGGCCGAGGTGGTCGGCACCACCTGGGCGCCGGCCACCCGTGCCGCCGCCACTGCGCCCGCGATCGAGTCAAGCCCACCACCAACAGTCAGAACCTCATCGCCCTCCGCCCACGTCGAGGAACGAAACGCCTCGATCCCGGTCACCCCGGGGGCAAACGTGTTCGCCTCGAACATGAGGCCGGCGATGGCGATGCGCGGCGCGGCTGCGGCATCCGTCACGTCAGGACTCCCTCTGTTCCAGCAAGAGAAACTCATGTTCCATGATTGGCGACACTATCGGAAGGAGAGCCATGCAGTTCATCCGCGTGGGCGAGCCCGGAGCCGAGCGCCCGGTCGTGGTCGACGACGCCGGCGTCAGCTACGACCTGACGCCGCTGACCGCCGACATCGACGGCGCGTTCCTCGCCTCCGGTGGCATCGCCGCGACCCGCAGCGCGCTGGCGGAGAAGCGGCTGCCGGCCATCGACGTCACCGGCCTGCGCCTGGGCGCCCCGGTGGCCCGGCCGCACGCCGTGTGGTGCATCGGCATGAACTACGCCGCCCACGCGGCCGAGTCGGGCGCCGAGCCGCCCAGCGTCCCGGTGCTGTTCTTCAAGACCCCGAACACGGTCGTCGGCCCGAACGACGACGTCCTGATCCCGCGCGGCGCGGAGAAGACCGACTGGGAGGTGGAACTCGCCGTCGTGATCGGGCAGCGCGCGCGCTACCTCGACTCGCCGGCCGACGCCGCCCGGTACATCGCCGGCTACACCATCTCCAACGACGTCTCCGAGCGGGCGTTCCAGCTTGAGATCTCCGGCGGGCAGTGGTCCAAGGGCAAGTGCGCGGAGACGTTCAACCCGCTCGGTCCGGCGCTGGTGCCCGCCGACGAACTGGACCCCGGCAACCTGCGGCTGTGGTCGCGGGTCAACGGCGAGCCACGGCAGGACTCCACCACGGCCGACCTGATCTTTCCGGTCGACCACCTGGTCTGGCACCTGTCCCAGGTGGCGGTCCTCGAACCGGGCGACATCGTCAACACCGGCACACCGCAGGGTGTGGCGCTCTCCGGCCGCTTCCCGTACCTGCGCGCGGGCGACGTCGTGGAGTTGGGCATCGAGGGCATCGGCACCCAGCGCCAGCGGCTGCGGCAGGCGTGAGGGTCAGAACCAGGTGGTGACGGCGCCGATCACCGCGTCGGCGTCGTCGAGCACCGGGATCAGCGGCCACCTGTCGAAGGCCGTACACGGGTGGCACGGCCCGAGCCGCACGACGTCGCCCACCCGGAGTTCGCCGCCGTGGGCGAGGTAGCCGTGCTGGTCGTTCATGCCCCGCACGTACACCCCGGCGCACGGTACGGACGTGCCGTCGCGCAACACGTCGAGCACCACCGGCAGGTGACTGTCGTACGGTGCGTCCCGCTTACCCGCGTTCACCAGCGCGAGCCCCGGCTCCGGTGTGGAGACGACGGCGGCCCACAGGTCGAGCGCCGGACGCAGCTCGGCGGCCAGCGGCACGGCGGACGCGTCCGGACCGTGGTCGTGGGTGACGGTCCCGCCGGACCGGACGACGACGCGAACCGGTCGACTCAGCCGCGGCCGGTCCATCGCGGCGACCCGGTCCGGGAAGACCGACCCGCCAGCGGTGATCAGGATCTCCGCGACGCCGGTCTCCTCGGCGCCGGCGAAGAGGCCGGCCGCGTCCACCCGGGCGGCCGCGCCGGCGAGCCGCGCCAGGTAGGCGTCCACGGCCGAGAGGTTCGCGGCGTCCCTGCGGGCCGGCAGGATGCCCTCGAACCCCTCCACCCCGACCAGGCGAAGCCGGGCACTGTCGTGCACGGCGTGCGCGACGGCCACCAGCTCGTCCTCGGTCCGGGCTCCGGTGCGGCCGCCCGGCAGGCCGAGTTCGACCAGCACGGGGAGGGCACGGGTGGCGCCCGCGGCGCGCAGCTGCGCGTCGAGTGCCGCCACACCGGCCCGGGAGTCGACGAGCGGGATGACGACCAGGTCGGGCCGCTCCTCGGTGAGCCGCACCAACGCGCGGACGTTGGCCGGGTCCACCACCTCGTGGGCCAGGATGATCCGGCGCACCCCGAACGCGGCGAGCAGCCGGGCCTGGTGCACGGAGGCCGCCGTCATCCCCCAGGCCCCATGGGCGAGTTGGAGCCTGACGAGCTCGGGCGACAGGTGTGTCTTGGCGTGGGGCGCCTGCGAGACCCCGACGGCGGTACACCACTTGGCGTGCCGGGCGACGTTGTGCTCGACCGCGCTCGCCCGCAGCGTCAGCGCCGGGAGCAGCAGATCGGTGCGGCGCCAGCCCTGCCGTCCGATCTCGGCGACCGGCACCGACGGGTCGGGCAGACAGCGGAACCGCGGCGGCGTGCGGCCCTCGCCCCACTGGATTGACCAGGTCACCGGGCGATAGTAGCGTGGCGCCAGATGGAAATTCCATTCCACTAGTCAAAACAACACCGACCCATCCGGGGGGATTCCGTCATGACGATCGCTGCCTGGCCGGCCTCCGAGCGGGCATGGGAGCGTACGAAGGCCTCACTCGCCGGCGGTGTGTCGACGGGTCTGCGTGCCTCGATGAAGCCGCACCCGCTGTTCTTCCGGGGCGGCTCCGGGCCGCGCCTGACGGATCTCGACGGGAACACCTACCTGGACTACGTACTCGGCTGGGGCCCGGTCATCCTCGGTCACGGCCACCCCGGCCTGACCGCCGCGGTCAGCCGGCAGTTGCCACTCGGTGCCACCTACGGCTCCGGGCACCTGCTTGAGGCCGAGGTCGCCGAGAAGGTACTGGCCCGGATCCCGGGCACCGAGCGGGTGTTGTGGAGCAACACCGGCTCCGAGGCGGCGCAGGTGGCGCTCCGTCTCGCCCGCGGCGTCACCGGCCGGCGCCGGTTCATCAAGTTCCGCGGCCACTACCACGGCTGGACCGACCCGATGCTCATCGGCTACCGGCCCGACGCCCACGGCAACCTCGGCCTGGGCAGCCAGGGCCAGAACCCGAACGCGCTGACGGACGTGACGCTCGTCGACTTCGGCGACCTCGACACGGTCACCGAGCTGCTCAAGTCGCCCGACGCCGACATCGCGGCGGTGTTCTGCGAGCCGGTCCTGTGCAACTCCGGTGTCATCGAGCCGCCGCCCGGCTTCCTCGCCGGCCTGCGCGAGGTCTGCACCGCCACCGGCACCGTCCTCGTCTTCGACGAGGTCATCACGGGCTTCCGGATCGACTCCGGCGGTGCGGTCACCCGCTACGGCGTGACACCCGACCTGATCACCCTCGCCAAGGCGATCGCCGGCGGATACCCGCTCGCCGCCGTCGCCGGCCGCGCCGACATCATCGACCGCACCACCCGCGGGATCGTCCACGCCGGGACCTACAACGGCAACCCGGTGGTGCTCGCGGCGGCCGGGGCGACCCTCGACGCGCTCGGCGAGCCCGGCGTCTACGAGGACTTCGAGCGGCGCGGCCGGGCACTGGCCGACGGGATGCGCGCCATCCTGGCCCGGCACGGCGTGACCGGGACCGTGAGCCAGGTCGGCCCGGTCGTACAACTGCTCATCGGCGTGGAGCGGGTCGCCGGCTTCGACGATTTCCTCGCCGCCGACCAGGCCTTCTACGACCGGCTCATCGTGCAGATGCTGCGGCGCGGGTTGTTCACCCTTCCCGGCGGCCGGTGGTACATCTCGACCGCGCACACCGACGCCGACATCGCCGAGACCATAACGATCATCGACGAGTCCCTCGCCGCTACCCTCGCGGAAGGCCCGGCCTGACGATCCCGGCGACCGAGGAGGGTGGGTATGGTCCTCGCCGAACCGGCCCTGGCGGCGCTCCGCGCGCTCGGCGGCGACGTGCGCACCCGCGCCGTCGACCTGGCGGCGCTGGCCCACGACGCCTCGCACTACCTGCTGCATCCCCGGGCCGTCGTGACCGCCCGGGACACCGGCCACGTCGCCGACCTGCTGCGGGTGGCCGCCGCGCACGCGCTGCCGGTGACCTTCCGCTCCGGCGGAACGAGCCTGTCCGGCCAGGCCGGCACCGACGGGCTGCTGGTGGACACGCGGCGGCACTTCCGCAGGGTCGAGGTGCTGGACGACGGCGCGCGGGTACGCACCCAGCCCGGCGCCACCGTACGGGCGGTCAACGCGCGCCTGGCACCGTACGGGACCCGGCTCGGACCCGACCCGGCGAGTGAGGCGGCCTGCACGGTCGGCGGCGTGATCGCCAACAACTCCTCCGGCATGGCCTGCGGTACGGAGTTCAACGCGTACCGGACGGTCGAGTCGATGACCTTCGTCCTCCCCTCGGGGACCACGGTCGACACCGCGGCACCCGACGCCGACGAGTACCTGCGTACCCGTGAACCGGCGCTGCACGCGGGACTGGCGGCGCTGCGGGACCGGGTCCGCGCCGACGCCGACTCCGTGGCGCGCATCCGCCACCAGTTCTCGATGAAGAACACCATGGGGTACGCGCTCAACGCGTTCCTGGACTTCGACCGGCCGGTCGACATCCTCAGCCACCTGCTCGTCGGCTCCGAGGGCACCCTCGGCTTCGTCGGCGAGGCCACCTTCCGGACGGTGCCGGTCCGGCCGCACGCGGCGACCGCCCTGCTGGTCTTCGACTCGATCGACCGGGCCACCGACGCGTTGCCGGCGCTGCTGTCGGCCGGGGCGCGCACCATCGAGCTGATGGACGCCGCCGCGCTGCGGGTGGTCCAGCGCGACCCGAAGGCCGGCCCGGCGCTGGCCGCCCTCGCGGTGGCGCAGCACACCGCGCTGCTGGTCGAACTCCAGGCGATGACCGCGGCCGACCTCGACGAGGAGCTGCGCGGGGCCCTGGCCACCCTCTCCGGCCTGCCCCTGGCGACCCCCGCCGAGTTCACCACCGACCCGGGCGAGCGCGCCGCGCTCTGGCACCTGCGCAAGGGTCTCTACACCGCGGTGGCGGGCGCCCGGCCGGTCGGGACGACCGCGCTGCTGGAGGACATCGTCGTTCCGCTGGACGTGCTGACCGACGTGACGCGGCGGCTGACCGCGCTGTTCGCCAGGTACGGGTACCGCGACGCCGTCATCTTCGGCCACGCCAGGGACGGCAACCTGCACTTCATGATCACCCCGCGCTTCGACGACCCCGAGGAGCTGCGCCGGTACGAGGCGTTCACGGAGGACCTGGTCGACCTCGTGCTCGGCGCCAACGGCTCGCTGAAGGCCGAGCACGGCACGGGGCGGATCATGGCCCCGTACGTCCGGCGCCAGTTCGGCGACGAGCTGTACGCCGTGATGCGCGAGGTGAAGGCGCTCTGCGACCCGGCCGGGGTGTTGAACCCCGGCGTCGTGCTCACCGACGACCCCCACGCGCACCTGGGGCACCTGAAGACCACACCGCCGGTCGATCCGCTGGTCGACACCTGCGTCGAGTGTGGCTACTGCGAGCCGGTCTGCCCGTCCCGGGACGTCACCACCACACCCCGACAGCGCATCGTGCTGCTGCGTGAGATCGCCAGGGCCGAGGCCGCCGGCGACCTCGCCCGTGTCCGCGAGCTGCGGGACGACTTCGGGTACGCGGCCGTCGACACCTGCGCCGCCGACTCGATGTGCCTGGTCGCCTGCCCCGTCGCCATCGACACCGGCGCCGTGGTGAAGGGCCTGCGTGCCCGCCGCCTCGGCCCGGCCGCCCAGCGCGGCGGTGCGCTGGCGGCACGGCACTGGGCGGGCGCGGTGACCGGCCTGCGGGCCGGGCTGCGCCTCGCGGGCGCGCTGCCCGGCGGGCTGCTGTCGGCCGGCAGCCGCACCGCACGCCGGGTGCTGCCCGCCGACTGGACCCCGCTGCTCGACGGCGACCTGCCCGGACCGGGCCCCCGGCGTCCCGCGCCGCGCCGCCCGGCCGACGCGGTCGCCGTCTTCTTCCCGTCCTGTGTCGACTCGCTGTTCGGCACGGCGGAGGGCGACGGCGTCACCGCCGCGTTCGCGGCGCTGTGTGACCGGGCCGGGCTGTCGCTGGCCGTGCCCGACGGCGTCGCGGGGCTGTGCTGTGGGACGCCGTGGCGGTCCAAGGGCCTCACCCGGGGGTACGCGGAGATGGCCCGACGCACCTTCGCCGCGGTCTGGGACGCCTCCGACGGCGGCCGGCTCCCCGTGGTCTGCCCGGCCTCCTCCTGCGCCCACGGGCTGCGCGAGCTCGGCGCCGCGCTCGACGGGGACGAGCTGACCCGCCTCCGGTCGCTGACCGTGCTCGACGCGGTGACGTACGTCCGGGAGCAGGTGCTTCCCCGGCTCACCGTGCGGCGGCGGCTCGGCGCGGTCGCGGTCCACCCGACCTGCGCGAGCGAGCACCTCGGCGCGACGGCCGACCTGACCGCCGTGGCCGCCGCGTGCGCCGAGGAGGTGGTGACGCCGACGACCTGGGGCTGCTGTGGCTTCGCGGGCGACCGGGGTCTGCTGCATCCCGAGGTCACCGCCGGCGCGACCGCCGCCGAGGCGGCCGAGGTCGGCCAGCGGCGCTACGACGCGTACGTCTCCAACAACCGCACCTGTGAGCTGGGCATGACCCGCGCGACGGGCCGGCCGTACCGGCACGTCCTCGAACTGCTGGAGGAGGTGACCCGGTGAAGCTGCTCCTGCCGACCAGCACACCGCTGTCCCCCGACGTGCCGGAGGGCGTGACGCTCGTCCGCTACCGGCCCGACGAGCCGATCCCGGCCGACCACGCGGACGCCGAGGCGCTGGTCGTCTGGGGCAACCCGCCCGAGCAGCTGCGCGACTGTGCCCGCCGGCTGCGCGGACTGCGCTGGGTGCAGGCCCTGACCGCCGGCACGGAGCAGGTGGAGGCGGCCGGCTTCGCTCCGGGCGTGGTGATCACCTCGGGCCGCTCGCTGCACGACCGGACGGTGGCGGAGCACACGCTGGCGCTGGTCCTGGCGGCCGCCCGCCGGCTGCACCGGCTGGTCCGGGCCCAGATCGGCCACCGCTGGGCGGGTGAACTGGGCGGCATCCAGCCGGTGCACGAGCCGGGCAGTTTCCGCACCCTGCGCGACGCACAGGTGTTGATCTGGGGCTTCGGGTCGATCGCGACGACGCTGGCTCCGCTGTTGACCGCGCTCGGCGCGCGGGTGACCGGGGTCGCCCGCAGTGCCGGGGTGCGGGCCGGCTACCCGGTGGTCGGCGTCGAGGACCTGCCCGACCGGCTGCCCGGCACCGACCTGCTGATCATGATCTTGCCGGGCACGCCGGAGAACCACCACGCGCTGAACGCCGACCGGCTCGCCCTGCTGCCGCCGCACGCCTGGCTGGTCAACGTGGGCCGCGGCAGCACGGTGGACACCGACGCGCTGCTGGCCGCGCTGCGGGCCGGGCGGCTCGGCGGCGCGGCGCTGGACGTCTTCGACCCCGAGCCGCTGCCGCCCGACTCGCCACTGTGGGACGAGCCGGACGTCATCATCAGCCCGCACGCGGCCGGGGGCCGGCCGCTGGGCGCCGACGCGCTGATCGCGGCGAACCTGCGGGCGCTGCTTGCCGGGGAACCCCTGACCAACGTGGTCAGGGGTCACTGACCGGCGTGGTCGGCGACCACCTCAGTACATCACCCAGCCGCCGTCGACGTTGATCACCTGGCCGGTGACGAACGCGGCGTCGTCGCTGGCCAGGAAGACGAACGCGCCGGCCAGGTCCTCGGCGACGCCACGGCGGGGCAGCGACTGCAGCGGCAGGATCTGGGCGGCCACAGCGTCGGCGTCCGGTTCGAGTTCCACCTCGTTCTCGGTGCGGATCGCGCCCGGCATCACCGCGTTAACCCGGACGTGGTACGGGCCGAGTTCCCGGGCCAGCGCCCGGGTCATGCCGAGGATCGCCGCCTTGGAGGCGGTGTAGTGCACCGCCCACGGCTGGCCGGTGCGGACCATCACCGAGGTCAGGGTGATGATGTTGCCCCGGGTGGCGATCAGGTCGTCCCGGGCGGCCTTGGCCAGCAGCCAGGTGCCCCGGGTGTTGACCGCCTGCACCTGGTCCCACTGCGCGACGGTGATGTCCTGGTAGGGCGAGCGCCCGGACGCCGCCGCGTTCGCCACGAGCACGCTGATCGGCCCGAGCGCGCGGCGGGCCGCCGCGACCACCGCGGCGGGGCCGTCGGGGTCGGCGAGGTCGCCCGGCACCGTGACGGTGCGGCCCCCGGCCGCGCGCAGCTCGTCCGCGAGCCGCTCGGCGAGCTCGGTCATCGCCGGCGTCGGCTCGTGGGCGAGTGCCACGGCGGCACCCTCGGCGACGAACCGGCGCGCCACCGCGGCGCCGATGCCGCGCGAGGCACCGGTGATCAGGGCGGTACGGCCCGCCAGCCGCCCTCCCCCCGTACCACCGTCTCCGTCGCGCTCCACGCCGGCCCGCGGCACCGTCGGGGCGGGCCGCTCGATCCGCTCACCAGGTTCGCTCATGTCAGCGCCTTTCCGGTCAGGCCGTCCTCGACCGTGAGCACCGAGTCGACCAGCGCCTGGGTCGCCGGTGCGGTGGGATTGCGGAACAGCTCCGCGGGACGGCCGGTCTCCACGATTCGCCCGCCGGACATCACCGCGACCCGGCTGGTGGTGTAGGCGACCACCGACAGGTCGTGCGCGATGAGCACGAGGGTCAGCCCCAGCTCGGTGACCAGGTCCTTGAGCAGGTTGAGCACCTGGGCCTGGATCGACACGTCGAGCGCGGACACCGGCTCGTCGGCGATCACCACCTTGGGGTGCGGCATCAGCGCCCGGGCGATGGCGATCCGCTGGAGTTGGCCGCCGGAGAACTCGTGCGGATACTTCGTGAGCACGTCCGGACCGAGGCCGACCTGGTCGAGTACCTCGCGGATGCGCGCGTGCGGGTCGGTCTCGACGCGCAGCGCCCGCAGCGGTTGCACGAGCGAGCTGCCGATCCGCATCCGCGGGTCCAGCGACGACCGCGGGTTCTGCAGCACCACCTGCACCGAGCGGCGGAACTCGCGGTGCGCGGCGCGGTCCAACTCCCACACGTTGCTGCCCTGGAAGGCCATCACCCCCGAGGTGGGACGTTCCTGACCGACCAGGATCCGGGTCAGTGTGGACTTGCCGGAGCCCGACTCGCCGACCAGACCCACCGCCTCACCGGGCATGGCGTGAAAGTCCACGTCGGTCAGGGCGGCGAGGCGTTCGCGGCGGCCGATGAGTTTCGTGCGGGGGAGCTTGTACGTCTGGCCGACGCCCCGGGCCTCGATGATCGGCGTGGTCATCGGGCACCTGCCGGGGTCGCCACGGACACCGGGTGCCAGCAGGCCGCGCGCGACTCCGTACCCTCCAGGACCGGAACCGTCTCGCAGCGTCCGTCGGCCCGGTCGCAGCGGGTGCGGAAGGCGCAGCCGGAGGGCATGGCGTGCAGCGGCGGCACGCTGCCGCGGATGGACGGCAGTCGGCCGGTGCCGTCCAGACCGATGTTGTCCAGGGTGGGCTGCGACTCCAGCAGCCCTTTCGTGTAGGGGTGCCGGGGGGTGCGGAAGACCGTGGCAACCGGTCCCTCCTCGACCACCCGGCCGCCGTACATCACCAGAACGTAGTCACACATCGCAGCGACCACCGGCAGGTCGTGAGTGATCATGAGTAGCGCGCAGCCCCGTTCCTTGACCGCGCCGTCGAGCAGCCGGAGCACCTGCTTCTGCACGGTGACGTCCAGCGCCGTGGTCGGCTCGTCCGCGATGATCAGCTGTGGGTAGCAGGCCAGAGCAATCGCGATCATGACGCGTTGCCGCTGGCCCCCGGACAGCTCGTGCGGGTACGCGCGCAGCATCTGCTCCGGCCGCGGCAGCCGCATCTGGACCAGCAGGTCGAGCGCCTGGCGCCGGGCCTCGTCCCGGGACACCCGGGTGTGGCGACGCAGCACGCCGGTGATCTGCGCGCCGATCCGCTGCGTCGGGTTGAGCGCGGAGAGCGGATCCTGGAAGACCATCGACAGGGTGCGGCCGCGCCGGCTGGAGAACGCCTTGTCGGAGATCTTCGTCAGGTCGACGCCGTCGTGCAGCACCTGCCCCTCGGCGCGCCAGCCGGGCTGCAGCAGCCCCATGATGGCCAGCGCGGTGAGGCTCTTACCGGCGCCGGACTCGCCGACCACGCCGACCCGCTGGCCCGCGCGTACCTGGAGGCTGACCCCACGCACCGCGACCAGGTCGTCGCGGCGCACCACCAGGTCGCGGACGTCGAGCACCAACTCGGTCATGACTTCCTCCGTCGCAGCCGGGGGTCGAGCACGTCCCGCAGCCCGTCGCCGAGGATGTTCAGCCCCAGCACGGCGAACACGATCGCGAGACCGGGCCAGATAGCCAGTGGGCTGGCCACGCCGACGGTCTCCTGCGCCTCCTTGAGGAGGATCCCCCAGGAGACCTCCGGCCGGGTCACCCCGACGCCGAGGTACGACAGGCCCGCCTCGGTGAGGATGCCGACCGCGAAGTAGAGGGTGAACTGGACGATCATCACCGAGAAGATGTTCGGCACCACGTGCCGGGCCAGGATGAACAGCCGCCTTCGGCCGTACAGCGCGGCCGCGGTGACGAAATCCTCCTCCAGCACCCGTAGTGCGGCGGCCCGCACCACCCGGGTGAACGACGGCGTGAAGAAGACCGACAGCGCGAAGATCGTCGCGCCGACACCGGCGCCGATCGTGGCGGCCAACACCAGCGCGAACACCACACCCGGCATCGACAGCAGGATGTCGGCGCCGCGCATCACGGTCTCGTTGACGTACTGTCGGTTCGACGTCGCGGCCAACCCGCTGATCGTGCCCAACACCAGCGCGATCAGCGCGGCACCGGCGGCGACGACGATCGACGTCCACGCGCCGGCCATCAGCGCGCTGGCAACGTCCCGCCCCAGCGCGTCGGTGCCGAGCAGGTGCCCGGCCGACCCGGCCGGCAGCAGCCGGTCCCGCGGCGCCACCTGGTTGGGGTCGGCCGGCGTCCAGACGAGGGAGAGCAGCGCGATCGCGAGGAACGCGCCGGTCATCACCATGCCCACCAGCAGGGAGGCGTTCCACCGGCGGCGCCGGCGGGGCACGCCGTCGGCGGGCAGGGCCCCGGGGGCCATCGTCGTGTCACTCATGCCCGCACTCCGCTCCGCTCCACGCTGACCCGCGCCCTCATCGGGTCACCCGCACCCGGGGGTCGAGGACTCCGTACAGGATGTCCACGACGAGGTTCACCACCAGGACGAACGCGACGATCACCATCACCGTGCTCTGCACGACGATCACCTCCCGGGCGCTCACCGCGCTGAGGATCATTCGCGCCAGTCCGGGAAGCGAGAACACCTCCTCGATGATCACCGTGCCGCCGATCAGCTCGGCGGCGAGCAGCCCGACCACGGTGACCAGCGGCAGCGAGGCGTTCCGGACGCCGACCCGGAACAGGGCGGCGCGCTTGGTCATCCCGGACGCCCGCGCGGTGCGCACGTAGTCCTCGTTCATCACGTCCAGCACGGCGGTGCGGGTGTACCGGGTCAGCGTCGCCGCCATGACCATGCCGAGCGCGACCATGGGCAGCACCAGCGACCGGATGGCCCCGGTGACCGAGACCGTCCACGGCGTCCACCCGCCGGTGGGCAGCCAGCCGAGCTTGACGCCGAAGAAGAGCGAGAGCAGCACCCCGGCCCAGAAGACCGGGATGGCGATCCCGACCTGGCTCAGCGTGGCGACGAACGCGCCGGTCGGGGTGCCGGCCTTGGTGGCCGCGTACGTCCCGACCGGCACCGCCACCAGCAGCGCCAGGGCCAGCCCGGCCAGGGCCAGCGGCACGCTCACCGGCAGCCGGTCAACCAGCAGGTCGGTCACCGGTTCCCCGGTGCGGAACGACGTGCCGAGGTCGCCCCGGAGCATCCCGGCGACCCAGTCGAAGTACTGCACCGGCAGCGGGCGGTCCAGACCCAGCTCCGCCATCAGCTCGTCGATGGCCTGCGGACTCGCCCCCTTGCCGAGCATCACCGCCGCGACGTTTCCCCCGGCGATCCTGATCAGGCTGAAGATCAGCACCGAGGAGACGACGAGCGCCAGTACGAAGAACGCGAAGCGCCGCGCGAGAAAGACCAGCATCGTGTCCTGTCCGGGAACGGGTTCGGCGGCCCGGGCGGCTGATCCGCCCGGGCCGCCTCGGGGTCACCAGTGCAGGTTGGCGAACTGGATGTCCACCAGAATCCGCGGCTCCTGCCAGCCCTGCAGCTTCGGGTTGAGCAGGCCGACGCCGCTCTTGGCCAGCAGCGGAACGATGACCGCGTCCCGCTTGAGCACGTCGCTCGCCTGCTTCATCAGCGCGTCGTACTCCTCGGTGCTGGTCGCCGCGTCCGCCCTGTTCATCAGGTCGGTCATCTCCTGGCTGCAGTACGTCGTCCAGCCCATCTTCGAGGGGTCCGGGCAGGCGAACTGCGTGATCGGCGCCGGGTCCGACATGACCGTTATGCCGAACTGCGGCGGACGGCCCTGGAAGATCAGCTGCGAGTAGCGGGCCAGTTCGAGCGCGTTCCGCTCGATCTTCGCGCCGACGCCCTGGAGCTGCGCGATGAGCAGGTCGGCCGGCAGGGAGAGGTCCGGTACGTCGCTGAGCGAGGTGAACTCCAGCGGCTCGCCGTTGTAGCCGGCCGCCTTGAGCTCCGCCGCGGCGGCGTTGGTGTCGAACGGCATCGGGCAGGTCTCGGGGCTCTCCTCCGAGTACCACGACGTGTTCGACAGGCCGTAGCCGCAGGTGGCCTTGGCGCCCCACGGCGCGTTGAAGGCGTCGATGAACTGCTGCCGGTCGAACGCCTTCGCCAGCGCCCTGCGCAGCGCCGGGTTGTTGTACGGGGCCTTCGTGGTGTTGAAGGTGACGTACAGCATCTCACCCACCTGGGGGTAGGTGATGAGCTTGAAGTCCTTGTCGAAGCCCTGGGTCGTCAGGCGCTCCCACATGTCGATGGTGATGACGGGCCAGCCGTCGGCCTCGCCGGCGCGCAACGCGTTCAGCGCGGCGGTGCCGTCGGGGATGATCCGTACCTCGACCTCCTTGATGCTCGGCTGCTCGCCCCAGTAGTTGGGGTTGGCCGAGAAGGTGAGCTTGGAGTCCGTCACGTACTGGTCGAGGACGTACGGGCCGGTGCCGATCGGCTTGGTCGCGATGGTGCCCGCCTCGGCCTCCGGTTGGATGAGCCCGGACATGCCGCCCATGCCCCGGAAGAACGACTGGCTGGGGCGGGAGAGCCTGACCGTGACGGTCCTGTCACCGGTCGCCTCGATGGACTCGACCGCCTCGTACGGTGCCTTGTACGTCGCGATCGGGCTGTTCTGCATCGTCTTCAGCGAGTAGACGACGTCGTTGGCGGTGACCGGGGCGCCGTTGGAGAACTTGGCGTCGCGGATGGTGAAGGTGTAGGTCTTCTGGTCCTCGCTGATCTCCCAGGACTCGGCGATCCCCGGCTGGGGCCTGCCGTCCTGGTCGAGCTTGATCAACGGCTCCACGACGTTGCCGGGCAGCCACAGGATCAGCGCGGTGAGGTTGTTCTTGACGTAGTCCAGCGTCCCCGGGTCCTGCTGCGCGATGAGGACGAGCTTGTCCTTGCGCGCCGCCGTGCCGGAGGAGTCGCCGCCGTCGCCGCCACAGGCGGCGGTCACCAGGAGCGCGGCGCTCAGCGCGGCGGCCAGGCCGCCTCTGAGCATCCAGTGCCTTCTCATATCTCTGGGACCTCTCGCATCCACACGCGGTCACCGTGCCAGAGGTTCCGCGCAGTAAAACAGTTAGTTCAGTATGTGGATCGCCTTCGTCGGCGTCAAGGAGTGTTGCAGCAGGTCAGATTACGTTTGTGTTAGAAGTCAGCCGCCAAGATCCGCATGTGGAACAGAACGGACCCGGGCACCCGGACCCGCGCCCGGAACAGGCGCCCGGCGTGGGGATCCGCCGCCACGGCGGCGGCGTCCATGCCCTCCCGGGCGGTCGTGATCAGCATGTCGCGTCCGTCCGGCCCGCCCAGCGCCACGCTCGTGACCTGCGGCGTCGGCACCTCGACGACCGCGGTGACCTGGTCGCCCACCAGCCGCCACACCTGCCCGGTGCCGTACATGGCAACCCACAGGCCACCCGCACGGTCGACGGCGACGCCATCCGGCAACGCCAGACCCGCCGCGGCGGATCCCGCGTCGCCGCCGGGTGGCGCCGCGACGGTGCCCGGCGACGCCGTCCCGGCCGCAGCGGCGTCCGGCAGGCGGTTGCCGCGGCGTGACCGCAGGAGACGACCGGTGCCCGGCTCCACCTCGTGCTCCCACAGACACCGCTCACCCGAGTCGGCGTGCACCATGAGCGTCGGGGAGCGCCAGGCCATCCCGTTGGAGAGCGTGAAGCCCGTCGCCACGGTACGCACCCGGCCGTCGGTCGCGACGACGTGCAGGGAGCCGGCGCCGCGTGCCCGGTCCGGGTGCACCGAACCGATCCAGAGCCGACCGGCCGCGTCGGCGGTGCCGTCGTTGACCAGCCAGCCCGGTGGCAGGTCGATCCGCGACCAGGGCCGGGGCGGCCCGCCGCCGGGGTCGACCACCAGCAGGTCGGTGCCGCTGGCCACGACGAGCCGACCGCCGCCCGCCGGATGCGCGAGGCTGAGCCGGCCGCCGGTGCGCAGCACCTCCCGCACCTCGCGGGCGCCGCCGGCGGTGGTGAGGCCGGCGTCCGCGCCCCAGAGCACGCCCGCGTCCGCGTCCACCCACCACCACGCCCCGTACGCCCAACGCGGGCTCTCACCGAGGGCGCAGTGGGGCGCGTCGACGGCGACCGCGGCCAGTCGCGCCGGCCGCCTGGCGCCGGGCGCCGTCACCGCGCCTTCGGCGCGTACGCGACCACGTCGACCTCGAACTTGAGGTTCCCGATACCGCCCGCCACCGTCGTACGGGCCGGCAGCGGCTCGGAGAAGTAGGTCGGGTAGAGCCGGTTGTACTCGTCGCGGTACGCCATGTCGCCGAGAAACGCCCGTACCTGCACCACGTCGTCCATCGACGCGCCCGCCGCGGCGAGGATCCGCGCGACATTCGTCATGGCGCGGTCCATCTCGCCGGCGAAGTCGTCCTCGACGTAGGCGCCGGTGTCGTCCACCGACGCCTGGCCGGAGACGAAGACGAGGTCACCGGCGCGTACCGCCGGCGAGAAGGGCAGGTGGCTGTGCGGAATGTCGCCGCCGACGATGGCTTCACGGGGCATGGAGACCCTCCCTGTTCACTGGTGCGTCGCTCACGGGTACGTCGCGTCGGGCTCGAACGGGTACATCGGCCGCCGTCGGTGCCGGTAGCTGAACTCCCGCACCGACAGCCGGGTCACCCCGGGGGTGTCGACGACGATGTGTCCCGCGCACACGTCGGCGTAGCCGGCCCGGGGGCCGTTGACGCCCTTGGCGACGATCGCCCGGAACGACACCGGGTCCAGACCCACGGCACGCAACTGGTACGGGGTGATCGGCTGCACCAGCTTGGAGGTGAGCACGACGGTGATGCCCTCGTCGGTGCGCAGCGCCACCATCGGGCCGGCGTCGAAGAAGCGCAGCCCGCCGTGCGCCATCGTCGGCTCCTCGTAGCGCCCGTCGGAGCGCCCCACCAGGACAGCCTCCAGCGGCACCGGGCGACCGTCCTGTTCCACCGACCGGCCGCCGACCTCGACGCGGACCCGCTGTCCGAGCGGAACCCCGGCGAGCCCGGCGACGGTCTCGGGGTCGAGCAGCACGGTGACCAGGCCGGCGACCCGACGCCGGACCGCGGCCGCGAGCAGCACCGTGGAGTCTCCCGGGCCGCCCCCGCCGACGTTGTCGCCGACGTCGAGCACGAGCAGTGGCCGGTCGTCGGCGTGCGCCTCGATCCGGGCCATGGCCTCGTCGACGGACAGCCCGCCGCCCTGTAGGTCCTCGCGGGCCGCCCAGACGCGCTCGGCCATGGTCCGGGCGACCCGCCGCGCGGCGGCGGCGCCGTCGCGGTGCGCGGCGATCACCGACATGCCCATCTGCGGCACGTCCGCGTACGGGAAGCCCTCCACGATGCTCACGTCCAGCACGCCGTCGCCCCGCTCCAGCTCGCGGGCGAGGTCGAGCAGGCCGGCCATCGGCTGCTCGCGGGTGTCCTGCCTGGTGATCGTGACGACCAGGGGAAGCTGTTCGAGGGCGAGACCCGGCCGGCGCCCGGTGCGGATGATCTCCAGGACCCGGGCCCGGCACTCCAGCCCGCGCTCCCTGGCGTCGACGTGCGGGTTCGTCTGGTACGGCAGCAGCACGTCGACGGTGCCGACCAGGCGCTGGTCGAGGTTGGCGTGCATGTCCACGACGACGCCGATCGGCACGTCGGGGCCGACCACCGCCCGCACCCGCGCGGCGATCTCGGCGTCGGCGTCGAGGACGCCCTCGGCGACCGCGGCGCCGTGCAGTCCGAGCAGCACCCCGTCGAACGGGCCGGCCGCGGCGAGCCGGTCGACCATCTCGCCGACGATGGCCGTGAACGCCTCGGCGGTGATCGCCCCGCACGGATTGATCCAGGCGGCGAGCAGCGGCACGAGCTCGACGGGGTCCTCGACGTCGCCGCCGTCGACGGGGGCGAGGAAGCCGGCGAAGGTCGCCTGCGAGGTCGCGTAGTGGTCGATCATCTCCGGTCCCCGGTGGATGCCGCCGTCCTCGTACGTGGCGAGGTCGGCCGGCACCGTCGAGAACGTGTTCGTCTCGTGCCCGAGGCCCAGCACCGCCAGTCGTACCGCCATCGCTCGTCCCCCTCCTCAGCGGCCGACGCCGGCCAGCCAGTCGCGGACCCGCCCCGGCACCTCGTCGATCGTTGTCGGCGCCGGGCGCCGATGCGGGGCGGAGAAGCGCCCGAGGTCCTTGAGCCCGTGGCCGCTGAGCACCACACAGGGCTCGTCGCGGTCGCCCAGCCGACCGGCGGCGGCGTCCCGGGCCACGGCGGCGAGGGCGAGCGCGGAGGCGGGCTCCACGAAGATCCCCTCGGTCGTCGCGAGCAGGTCCTGCGCCGCCCAGGCGTCCTCGTCGGGAATCGGGGCGCCCCAGCCCCCGGACGAGGTCACCGCCTCCACGGCGAGCGCGCCGTCGGGAGGGACCGGCAACTGGAGACCGGAGATCCGGGTCGACCAGTCGTCGATGCGCGGCTCGGCGATCTCGCCCGCGACGGCCCGCGCGATCGGCGCGCAGCCCGCGGGCTGGGCCACGACGACCGCCGCGTCGTGTCCGCCGGTACGCAGGCCCCGCGCGGTCGCCACCAGGAGGCCACCACCCCCGGTGGGCACGTACACGTGGGTGGCCCGGCCGTGCGCGGCGATCTCCTCGCCGATCGCGTCCGCCCCGCGCATGCCCTCCGGGTTGTACGCGTGCGCGGTGATGGTGAGCAGCAGGTTCTCCGCCTCGGCGACGGCCCCGAGCCGGGCCATGACGTCGGGTCCCATCTGCGGCATCGACAGCTGGAGCACGCCGTAGGGCGCGATCGAGGCGAGCTTCTCGGCCGGCGCGTCGGCCAGGACGCAGAGCACCCCGGGCATGCCGGCGCGGGCGCCGTACGCGCTCATCGCCGCCCCACCGTTGCCGGACGAGGTCGCGATCCAGCCACGCCGGCCCTCGCGGACCGCGACCGTCAGGCTGGCCGCGGCGATCCGGTCCTTGTACGACCCGGTCGGGTTGAGGTACTCCGCCTTGGCCCAGAGGGCGCCCAACCCCCACCGCCGTGCGAGCCGGGGCAGCGCGACCATCGGGGTGTTCCCCTCGCCCATCGAGATCGTCGGATCGATCCTGGTGGTCATCGCACCACCTCCGCGACGATCGCCACGGTGTCGCCGGGGGCCACCCGGGCGCGCCGGCGCAGCAGCATCACCACACCGTCGTGCGGGCTGGACACGGTGGCGAGCGGCGTGCCGTACCCGTCGACGATCTCGCCCAGCGGGTCACCGGCGGCCACCTGCTCGCCGACCTCCACCGCGGTGACCAGGTATCCGCCGGCGGCGGCCACGATGCCGCCGTCGGTGTCGCCGTCGCCCCGCACGACCACCGAGGCAGACGCCGCTGGGGCCGCCGCCGTCATGCCGAGGTGGTGCAGGACACGGAGGACGCCGTCGACGTAGCAGTCGAGGTCGCGCCGGCGGACCTGGCCACCGCCGTGTCCCTCGACGTAGATCGAGGGGACGCCGTGCGCGGCGGCGGCGGACAGCGACCGGCCCGGTGCCAGGACCGGGTGCTGCCAGAGGAACGGTGCGCCGAAGGCGGCGGCCGCGGCGGCCGAGCGGGCGCAGACCGGACCGTCGCCGGCGTGGTAGCCGACCAGGAGCGGCATGTCGAACCCCTCGCCGGCCGAGTGCAGGTCGATCAGCAGGTCGGCGCCCGCGATCAGCCGGGAGGTCAGGAAGGCGGCGACACGCTCGGTCGGGGTACCGTCGTCGGCGCCGGGGAAGACCCGTGCGAGGTTCTGACCGTCCAGCGGGCTGGACCGGGTGACCGCCTGCCAGGCCGCGGGATGTGCCGGGGCGGCGATCCGGACGACGCCGGCGAGCCCGGCGGGGTCGAGCAACCGGGCGACCCGCCGGGCGGCGAGCACGCCCTCGAGCTCGTCGCCGTGCACCCCGCCGAGGATCGCGACGGTGGGGCCGGAGGATCGTCCCGTCACCTCGACGACATCGGGCAGACCGGTCGTACCTGGTAGCGCGTCGGTCATAGCGGTCCCGTCCTCCGCCCGGCTGCGCACGTGTTCCACACGCAGAAACAACAGTTTCAGAGCGCGATGCTAGCGTACGGGCTTGCGGGCCTGACAAGCCCGCAGGCGGTCGATGCACGGCTGATTGCCGGGCGTCCCTGCCCTACGATGGTGGCCACCGATTCCCGGCGTCTCCGGGCGCCGGTCCCGCTGGAACAGGGGACAGACAGTGACACTGGAGCAGACCGAGGCGCCCGCCTATCCCCTACGCGCTGTCGATCGGGTCTGCGACATCCTGGACATCCTGGCCAACTCCCCCGAGGGTGTCTCGCTGACCGCGGTCGCCGAGGGAGCCGACCTACCGAAGAGCTCCGCCTTCCGCTACCTGACCGCGCTGGAGGCGCGGCACTACGTCGAACGCGACCCCCGCAGCGGCTTCTACCGCCTCGGCCTGGCGTTCCGGCCGCAGAACACCCACGCCGCCGAGCGTCTGACCGCCCTGGCCAGACCGGCGTTGGAGAAGCTCCGCGACCAACTCCGCGAGACCACCAACCTCGGCGTGCTGGACGGCGCCTACATCATCCACACGGTCGTGGCCGAGTCGCCGCAGATGATGCGCCTGGCGGCCCGGGTGGGCGAGCGGGGCTACGTGCACTCGACGGCGCTCGGCAAGGCGATCTGCGCGAACCTGCCCGAGGACCGGGTACGGTCGATCCTCGCCGCGGCGGGAATGCCCCGTTTCACCGACGCGACGATCACCGACCCCGACGCCTATCTGGCGGAGTTGGACCGTGTCCGTGCCAACGGCTACGGCCTCGACGACGCGGAGAACCAGCCGGCGGGCCGCTGCGTCGCCGTGGCGGTCGAGGGCGTCGGTCTCCCCGCCGGCATCAGCGTCAGCGCCCCGGCCGACCGTTTCCCGCCGGAACGCACCGACGAGATCGTCGCCCAGCTCCGCAGGGTCGCCCGATCGCTGACCCGGCAGATGCGCGCCTGACCCCGGTCGCCGGCCCCGGGCGTCACACCGGCGAGCACCCACACCCGTCGGTGCCGACGTGGCCGTGCCACCAGTACCCGTCGCCACCGGGTGGCTCGGGCGCCGGCAGCGTGGTCACCGCAACCGCCGACCCGGCGGTGGCCCGGAACGGCCCGAGCAGCTCCTCCCGGGTGTACAGCCGGCCGGCCACCATCACCTGACGTACCGCGGCGGCGGCGGTGACGTCGGCCAGCGGGTCGCCCTCGACCAGGACAAGATCGGCGCGGCGGCCGGCCTGTAGGGTGCCGAGCTCGCCGCCGCGCCCCAACGCGGTGGCGGCGTTGGCGGTGGCGGTGCGCAACGCCTCGTACGGCGTGAAACCGTGCTCGACCATCGCCCGCAGGTTCTGGTGCATCCCCAGCGCGACCGTGTCGATCGGCGCGTCCGTGCCCGCCACCACCAGCCCGCCGAGCCGGTGGATCCGCAGCAGCGCGTCGACCGCGCCGGCCAGGAGCGTCCGCAGCAGTGTCGCCCGCGGCTCGGCGGTCGAGGTGGCGATCAGGTCCTGCAGGATGCGGTACTCCGAGGCCGGCATCAGCACGCGGGTGCGCTCGTCGGTCAGCAGCGTGGTGTCGTGGGCGTACCGGACGGCGGCGAAGAGCAGTGTGGAGGTGATCCAGCTGCCGCTGGCCACCTTCAGCGCCACCGTGTCGGCGTAGACCCGGCCGATCCGGCTGGCGATCTGGGTGTACCCGAGCCGGTTGCCGCCGCCGACGTGCTCCAGGCCGTCGACGCCGTGGCTCTCCGACGGGTACGCGTAGTGCGACGCGACGGGCAGTCCCGCGCGGTGGGACGCCGCGGCCGTCAGCGCCTCGAACTCGGCCGGTAGCCGGATGTAGGTCTTGACCAGGTCGTAGCCGAGCGCCCGGGCCCGGCGCAGCTCGCGGGCGATCTGTTCGGGGGCGGTGATCGGCCGCATCGCCGGGTAGTACACCCGACCACCGTCGAGTGCCTCGCCGGTGCCGAAGATCCGCGGCGCGGCACGGGTGCCCGCCTGCTGGGATTCGCGCGCCTCCAGCATGTCGTACGCCGGGTCGGCGACCCCGCGCACCGAGGTGACACCGTAGGAGAGCAGCAGCCGTCCCTGCCGGTCACCCCACTGCCGACCCCGGTCGTGCCAGTGCACGTGCATGTCGATCAGGCCGGGAATCGCGGTCAGCGTCGACGCGTCGACCATCCGGACGCCGGTCTCGGTGGCCGGGGACACCAACCGGGTGATCCGGCCGTCCCGGACGACGATGTCGGTGTGGGAACGCAGCCGTGCGGCGGCGCCGTCCCAGACCGCGCCGGCGCGGACGACCAGTGGCTCGCTCACGGCGACCCGGAAGGTCATCGGGCACGCCACGGTGACCGGTCTGGCCGCGCCCGGCCGGAGCAGACGCAGGCGACCCTCCGAGAGGTAGAGCACGCTGCCGTCGGCCGCGACCGACAGCTCGTCGGCGGTCTCGTCCGTGAGCCTGTGCGGCTCGCCGGTGGTGTCGTCCACCGGGATCGACCAGGGCACGCCGTCGACGACGGCCAGCAGCGACCCGCCGTCGGCGGTCCACACCGGGCCCGCGTTGCCACGGTTGCTGATCGACCGGTGCGGCATCACCTCGGTGTAGCGCAGTTCACCGGTGGCCAGGGTGACGGTGAGGATCTGGTTGTAGCCGGCCCGGTTCCGCCGGCCGTACGGCCGGACCGCCGCCATGGTCAGCACCGCGCCGTCCGGCGACCAGGTCGGCCGGCCGGGCCCGAACAGCGCCGGGGCGACCTGCCGGGTGGTCCGCGTGTCGAGGTCCATGACCCAGGTGGCGCCGGCGGCGTCCTGGTAGGCGACCCGGGTGCCGTCCGGGGAGAGCCGGGGCCGCAGGTGGCCACCCTCGCCGCCGGTGAGCTGCGTGGACGTGCCGTCGGCGAGCGTGGTGCGCCACAACTGGGTGCTGCCGGTCCGGTCACTGGAATAGATCAGCGCACGGCCGTCCGGGAAGAAGTCCGGGTCGGCGGCGAAGTAGCCGTCGCTGACCACCCGCCGGGGCGTGCCACCGACCGGCAGCACCCAGATCGCGTTCAGCGCCTGGAAGGCCACGGCGCGGCCGTCCCGGGAGAGGACCGGGCTCGCCAGGCCGCGCACCGGCCGGTCGGCGGTCGAGTCGAGGTCACGCAGCGTACGCCGGTAGGCGGGACGGGCCACGGTGAGCGCGGCGGTGAACGGGATCGTGGTCAGCGTGCCGTCGGGGATCCTCCGGCGCCGGATCCGCCCGTCGGCGGTGTAGAGCAGTTCGTCGTCGCTCCACCACACCGGCGCGAAGCCGAAGACATCCTCGTTCCGGCTGACCACGGTGTCGTCGACCATCAGCGCGGCGTCGGTGTCGGTGGTGCGCACGTAGGCCAGGCGGGTGCCGTCGGGCGAGAAGGACGGCCCCTGGATGGTGGCGCCCGGCGGCGCGGTGACGGCGCGGGTGCGGGCACCGGTGGCGACGTCGATGATGTCGATGGCGGTGTTGTCGACGACCGTGGCGATCCGGCGACCGTCCGGCGACCAGGTCGGCATCGACTCCAGAGCAGCGGAGTCGGTGAGCCGGCGGACACCGCCGTCGTCGAGGGAGAGCAGCCAGAGGTTGTTGGCGCCGGCCCGGTCGGAGGCGAAGACGACGGTACGGCCGTCCGGGGCAAGCCGTGGCTCCTGGTCGTCGTCCGGGCCGGCGGTCCACTGTCGCAGGTCGCTGCCGTCGGTGCGCATGGTCCAGATGCCGTAGGTGCCGCTGCGGAAGGACTGGAACACCAGCCGGTCGTGGAACGGCCCGAAGTCGGGAAGGGTCGAGTCCTGGACGGTCGGGGTGATCGCTCTCGCCTCGCCGCCCGCGGCGGGCAGCAGCCACAGCACCGTACCGAGGTCGATGGCGAGGGTCGTGCGGTCGGCGGAGAGGCTGACGCTGAAGTTGGTGCCCTGGTCGACCACGACCCTACCGCCGCCCACCGTCGGCCCCGCGGCCCCAGCCGGTGCGGCAGCGGCCTCGTCCTGCCAGGTCAGCGGGGCCAGTCCGGTGGCCGACACGGCCACCGCCCGGCGTAGGAGCGTACGCCGGGAGAGGCCCCGGCCACCCCCGTCGGCCATCTCACTCACGTGGCTCTCCCTCCCTCGCGTGGTTCGGCCGAAAGCGGATCAACGCCATTCCGGCGGCCAACAGCAGGACGGTCGTGACGGCGCCGACGGCCATGCCGGCCGCACCGGGGCCCGGGGCGCGGCCGGCCAGGTGCTGCACGATCAGGCCGGCGGCCAGGTTGCCGAGAATCTCGCCGACCGCGGTGGCGACGGCGACCAGGGTGAAGACCGCCGCCTGCTGCCCCGGCGGGGCCGCCTCGCCGGCCTCCACCTGGATTCTTGGCATGGCCAGCGACTCGGCGAACGCGAACAGCACCAGCCCGACGAGGACCAGCCAGAGCGAGGTGCCGAAGGCCAGCGCCATGCCGGGCCCCAGGGTGAGCCCGGCGAGCAGGTAGAGCAACCGGCGGCCGAACCGGCTGAACAGCGGTACCAGCGCCAGCTGGATGCAGACCAGGGCCAGCGGCTCGAAGCTCAGGAACATCGGCCGGTACTCGGCCAGCCTCGGGGTCACGCTGTCGTAGAGCAGGAACATCGCCACCACGAAGCCCATGGCGAAGTAGCAGACGAGCGTGTACCCGACGGTGGTCAGCACGTGCGGGCGCAGCAGCAGGGCCCAGCGGGCCCGCCAGGTCGGCCGCGCGGGTGCGGCCGGCTCCGCCGCCGTGGCGGCGCGGGTGCCCGCGGTGGTGTGGACCAGCAGGCTGCCGGCGATCTCCGCCACCGTCACCACGGCCAGGGTGGCCAGTGCGTGGCTCCGCCCGGCCTCGGCCAGGATCGGTGCCAGCACGAAGGCGCCGTTGAGGATCAGGAAGAAGATCTGGAAGACCCGGGCCGCGCCCCCCTCTCCGGCGGCCTGGTTGAGCAGCAGTCGGACCGCCGGCCGGGACATGCCCAGACCGGTACCGCTGACCAGGGCGAAGGCGTACAGCGCGGGCTTGTCCGTGCTGAGGATCAGCGTGCCGTAGGCGGCGGCGCGCAGCAGCGAGGAGAGCACCAGCACCTGCCCCGGCTGGATCCGGGCCAGCAGCAGCGGCGCGGCCATCGAGGCGAGGAGTCCCGCGGCGACGTGCAGCGAGAGCACGTAGGAGAAGACGGCCGGCGGTACGCGACCACCGTGCAACACCGCCACCGGCACCATGGCCAGCACCAGTTGCAGGAGGGTGTTGGAGTAGGCGGTGAACGCGAATCCCCCGAACAGCGCCCGCCGGTCGGCGCCGACCCTGCCGGGTTGGGTCCGGGTCAGCCTGGCGGTGCTCATCAGGCCACCGCCTGCGGCACGGCGGTCAGCACCGACAGCAGGCCGCCCCCGCGTGGCTGGCCGAGCAGCCGCAGGCCGGCCGCGGCGAGGAGCTCCCGGAACTCGGCCAGCGTCCGCTCCCGGCCACCGAGCAGCACCATCATCAGCACGTCCAGCGACCTGCCCTTACCCGAGTCGTCCTTCTTGACCAGATCCAGCACCACGATCCGGCCGCCGGGCCGCAGCGCCCGCACGCAGGCTCGGAGGATTTCGACCGCCTTCTCGTCGGGCCAGTCGTGCAGGATCCGTTTCAGGATCAGGACATCGCCGGGTGGTACGGCCACGAAGAACGACCCCTGCTGAACCTGACACCGCGACTCGGCCAGGTACGGCCGCAGCTCCGGTGCGATCGTGTCGAAGCTGCGGTCGAGCTCGAAGAGGATTCCGTGGGCCTGTGGCTGGGCCGCCAGGACGGCGGCCAGGAAGGTGCCGTCTCCCCCGCCCACGTCGACCGCGAGCTCGCCCGGCCGCACGTCCACCTCGGCGGCCAGTGACGCGGCCACGTGCCGGGTGCCGTCGCGCATCGTCGCGTCGAACAGCGCGCTGGTTTCCGGGTGTCGATCTGGTGCTCGGCCATCACCTCCAGCAGTTCGTCGCGGTCCATGCCACTGCCCGTCGGGTACGCCTGTGCGCCCAGCCCGGCGACGACGTCCATGGCGAAGCCGAACGCGCCGTTGAGCTCGGC
>CALGAM010000265.1 GCA_937951935.1 uncultured Micromonospora sp.
ACGGGGTCCGGGGACACCCGGGCGAGGTGACAGACCTCATCCCGAGCCGTGGGTCCGGCCCGTGCCGCGCTGCGCCAGAATGTCCCGATGACCCCTGTCGCGATCGTCACCGGCGCGTCGAGCGGAATCGGCGCCGCCACCGCCCGCCGGCTCGCCGCCGAGGGCTTCCACGTGGTCGCCGCCGCCCGCCGTGCCGAGCGGCTCGACGAGCTGGTCAGGGACATCGAGGCCGCCGGCGGACGGGCGACGGCACAGGTCTGCGACGTCACCTCCGACGAGTCGGTGGCGGCACTGGCCGACGCGGTACGCGGGTTGCCCGGACCGGTCACCCTGCTGGTCAACAACGCCGGCGGAGCCCGCGGCCTGGACCCGATCGAGCGGGGTTCGGTCGCCGACTGGCAGTGGATGTACGACGTGAACGTCCTCGGGACCCTACGGGTCACCCAGGCGCTGCTGCCGCTGCTGGAGGCGTCCGGTGCCGGCACCGTCGTCGTGGTCAGCTCGACCGCCGGGCTGATCGTGTACGAGGGCGGGGGCGGCTACACCGCCGCCAAGCACGCCCAGACCGCGCTCGCCGAGACACTGCGCCTGGAGCTGTGCGGCCGGCCGATCCGGGTTGTCGAGATCGACCCCGGCATGGTCCGGACCGAGGAGTTCTCCCTGGTCAGGTTCGGCGGCGACGCCGAGCGGGCCGCCGCGGTGTACGCGGGGGTGCCCGAGCCGTTGGTCGCCGAGGACGTCGCCGACTGCATCGCCTGGTGCGCCACCCGGCCCCACCACGTCAACGTGGACCGGCTGGTGGTCCGTCCGCTGGCCCAGGCCGCCCAGCACAAGGTGCACCGGGTCGGCGGTTCCGGAGGCTGACCGGGGTGTCGCAGGGCCGGGTGCCCACGGGCCGGCCGGTCCGGCCGATCGGCGCGGTGACCCGGGGGACCACCAACCCCAACCGGCTGCGCCGGGTGGACAACTGGATCGTCGCCACCTGCGGGGACCTGATCCGCGACGCGGCCGACCCGCTCGTGGTCGACCTCGGGTACGGCGCCAGCCCGGTCACCGTCGTCGAGCTGCGCGCCCGCCTGGCCGCCGCGGTCCGGCCCGACGTGCGGGTGGTCGGCTTGGAGATCGACCCGGTGCGCGTGGCCAGCGCCGCGCCCGCCGCCGACCCGCCGGGGCTCACCTTCGGGCGGGGCGGGTTCGAGCTGGCCGGGCTGCGGCCGGTGCTGGTCCGGGCCTTCAACGTGCTGCGGCAGTACCCCGAGTCGGAGGTCGCACCGGCCTGGCAGATCATGACCCGGGCGCTGCAGCCGGGCGGGGTACTCGTCGAGGGGACCTGTGACGAGCTGGGCCGGCTCGCCGGCTGGGTGCTCGTCGACGCCACCGGTCCGCGCTCGCTCACCCTCGCCGCCCGGCTCTCCACACTCGACAGCCCGGCGGTGCTCGCCCAGCGGCTCCCGAAGGCGCTGATCCACCACAACGTCCCCGGGACCGGGATACACGCGCTGATCGACGCCCTGGAGGACGGGTGGCGGGCCGCCGCGCCGTACGCCACCTTCGGCCCCCGGCAGCGGTGGCGCCGCACCGTCGAGGCGGTACGGGCGGCGGGCTGGCCGGTGCTGGACCGGCCGGCCCGGTGGCGGCTCGGTGAGGTCACGGTCGCCTGGGGGGCCGTGGCCCCGCCCGAGCCGACACCACGCTGACGGTGGGCCCCGGGCACGCCGGGGGCGGACGCCGCCGCGGGGCCGCGGCGACGTGGTGGCGTGGTGGCCCCGCGGCGGGCCGCGGCGACCCGCTAGAGCGCGCAGTTCACCAGGACCGGTTCGGGGTGCAGGGTGACCCCGAACCGGGCGTGGACCCCGTCCCGGATCTCGCGGGCCAGGGCCAGCAGCGCGGCCGTCGACCCGTCGCCCGGGTTGGTCAGGGCCAGGGTGTGCTTGGAGGAGATCGCCACCCCGCCGGCCCCCCGGTAGCCCTTCGGGAAGCCGGCCTTGTCGATCAACCACGCGGCGCTGACCTTGACCGTGCCGTCCACCCCCGGCCAGGAGGGAGGCTCGCCCAGCTCGGCGGCGCGCTCGCACAACGCCGGATAGGCGACCTGGTCGAGCACCGGGTTGGTGAAGAACGACCCCACCGACCGGGTGTCCGGATCGGCGGCGTCCAGCAGCATCCCCTTCCCGGCCCGCAGCGCCCGTACCGTCGCCCGCGCGTCGGCCAGCGGCACCCGGTCGCCCACCTCGACCCCGAGCGCCCGCGCCAGCTCGGCGTAGCGCACCGGGGTGGACAGGGGTGAGCGGAACAGCCGGAAGTCGACGCTGAGGATCACCCACCGGTCGTTGCGTTTGAAGACGCTGGTGCGGTAGCCGAAGCCGCACTCCTCGGCGGTCATCCGGACCACGTCGCCGGTGGCCCGGTCGTACGCCTCGACCCCGGTCACCGTCTCGGCGACCTCCTGCCCGTACGCCCCGACGTTCTGGATCGGGGTGGCCCCGGCCGAGCCGGGGATGCCGGAGAGGCACTCCACCCCCGACCAGCCCGCCTCGACGGTGGCGGCCACCAGGTCGTCCCAGGGCTCACCGGCCGCGACCCGGAGCGTCACCGTCTCGTCGTCCTCGGCGACCACCCGGAAGCCCCGGGTCCGGACCAGCAGGACGGTTCCGGGGAAGCCCTCGTCCGCGACGACCACGTTGCTGCCGCCGGCAAGCACCAGAATCGGCTCCTGGCGCGATTCCGCCTCACGTATACTTTGCACGATTTCAGCGTTTTGTGTGGCGGTGACCAGTTGTCGCGGCGCCCCGCCGAGCCGCAGAGTCGTGTAGCCGGCCAGCCGCCCGGGGCCGGCGGAGTCCGTGGCGCTTGTCGATCGGGCACTAACGTCTGGCACGCCCATCACCCTAGGCTGGAAAGTGGCCCGGGCGGTGGCGGCCCGGTCCTACGAAGGGATCGTCCATGAGCAGCAGGTTGCACGGCAGCAAGGACTTCTGGCTCGCGGCGCTGCGCGCCGAGGGGCCGGCCTTCGGCGCCACCATCGCCGAGGCGGCGCCGGACATCCGGGTCCCGTCCTGTCCGGAATGGACCATGACCGATCTGATCCACCACCTCGGCTCGGTCTACCAGTGGATCCGGGGCATCGTCACCCGCGGCGACACCACGGCACCCCCGCGTCGTACCCTGCCCGACGGCCTGCCAACCGGACCGGCGGCGGTCGAGTGGTGGCAGAACGAGTACGACCAGCTCATGTCGGCGCTGGATCGGCTCGACCCGGAGGCGCCGGCCTGGAACTGGGCACCGCAGCCGAAGAAGGTCGGCTTCTGGCACCGCCGGGTGGCGCACGAGACCGTGGTGCACCGATGGGACGCCCAGATGGCGGCCGCCGCCAGCGATCCGATCGAGGCCAAGCTGGCGGCGGACGGGGTCAGCGAGGTACTGGACACCTGGCTGCCGGCGGGGCGGCGGACCTTCAAGCGGAGCTGGTACGGCGTGGTCCAACTGGTGGCGACCGACGCCGGCCAGGAGTGGTATCTCCGGCTGCGCGGCACCGGGGTGGCGCTCCTGGACACCCACACCATCCTCGACACCGACGACCACCGCGCCCGCGCCCACCTGTCGGGTACGGCCAGCGACCTCCTGCTGGCGCTCTGGGGACGGCTCGGCTTCGACGCCCTGGACGTGGCCGGCGACACCGACCTGCTGGACGGGCTCCGCGTCAGCTGACACCTGGCTCAGGCGGCTCCCCGCCCACCCGCAGCGCGGTCTGGTAGGTGGCGGCGTCGAAGAGCACGAGCCGGGCCTCACGGACCGCCGTCGGCCGGGCGGCGGCCAACACGGTCAGTGCCTGCCGGACCGCGTCCTCCACCGGCCAGCGGTAGACACCGGCCGAGATCAGCGGGTAGGCGATCGTCGTCGCGCCGAGTTCGTCGGCGACCCGCAGGCTGTTGGCGTAGCAGGCGCGCAGCAGCGCCGAGCGGTCCTCGTCGGGCGACCAGACCGGTCCGACGGTGTGGATCACCCAGCGGGCGGGCAGCCGGCCGGCCGTGGTCGCCACCGCCTCCCCGGTCGGCAGCCCTCGCCGGTACCGGGAGGCCCGCAACGCCCGGCACTCGGCGAGGATCGCGGGGCCGCCGCGTCGATGGATCGCTCCGTCGACCCCGCCGCCGCCGAGCAGCGACGAGTTGGCGGCGTTGACGACGGCGTCGACCCGCTGCGTGGTGATGTCCCCCTGTACGAGCACGACCTGCATCACGGTGTCTCCCTCGGCGCGTCGGCCGACACGGACGCCGGCTGGTGTGGTGGTGGTGGTTCGACCGGCCGGTCCAGCGGCTCGCCCAGGACGCGGCGGGACAACAGCGCGGCACCGGCCACCGCGGCCGGCATCAACAGCACCGCGCCGAGCGGGATCAGGAAACAGAGGAAGACCACGACCCCGAACCCGAGGGCGAGCGGCCGGTGTTGCCGGAGCACCCGGCGCCGGTCGTCCACCCGAAGACCACGGCGGTAGAACGGCACCCCCACGAGCTCGACCGTGAGAAACCAGCCGCCGACCAGGGCGGCGATCACCGGTACGACGAGCTGCCCGACGACCGGGACGAGACCGGCGAGGGCCAGCGGGATACCGACCAGCGCCGAGCGGAGGAGCAGCCGGAGCGAGTCGACGAGACTCCGGCGCAGCGACCGCCACCAGGGCACCTCGACCTCGTTCGGAACCCCACCGTGGCGCGCCTCCACCCGTTCGGAGATCGCCTCGTAGAAGGGGTCGCCGATGACCAGGGTCACCGCGGTGAAGGTGAGCGCCCCGAGCAGGCCGCCCGCGCCGACGAGCGCGATCCCGGCGACCAGCCGGACGCCGGTCCGGGCCCATCCCGACCAGTCGTCGGCGAACGGCGTGATCATTTCGGCGAGCCCGGCGGCGTGGTAGATCAGCACCACGAATCCGGCGAGGTAGAGCGCTCCGGAGATCAGCGC
>CALGAM010000266.1 GCA_937951935.1 uncultured Micromonospora sp.
GCATCGCCATGGGCACCCGGTTCCTGCTCACCACCGACTCGCCGGTCGCGCCCGCGGTCAAGGAGGTGTACCTCGCCAAGACCGTGAACGACACGGTGCTCACCCGGGAGGTCGACGGGGTGCCGCAGCGGGTGCTGCGGGCCGGCACCATCGAGCAGCTGGAGAGGAGCACCGGCGTCGGGCGGCTGCTCCGGGCGGCCCGCAACGCGGTCGCCTTCCGGAAGCTGTCGGGCAGCCGCTGGTCGGACATGATCCGTGAGGGTCTGGCCATGCGGAAGAGCCGCGAGCTCACCTGGAGTCAGGTGGTGATGGCCGCCAACGCGCCGATGCTCTACCGGGCCGCGTTGCTGGAGGGGCGGACCGACGTCGGCGTCATGGCCACCGGCCAGGTGGTCGGCCTGATCGACGACCTGCCGAGCTGCCAGGAGCTGATCGACCGGATCATCGCCGAGGCGACCGAGGTACTGCGCCGCCTCGGGGCATGACCCGCCCCGGCCGTCCCGCCGCCGGGCGCGGCCCGTCCGACCGATCCGATCCCGACCCGCCCGGCCACACGCGCCCCCGTCCGCGCCGCGTCCGCCCCGGCCGGGTCGCGCCGTCCCCCGGTGCGGCGCCGGCATTGACGTCCGGTGTACCGGACACTAGCCTAACCAAACAAGCGCTTGCTAGGAGGACTGCCCATGTCCGCACTGCACGACCGCGTCGTCGTGATCACCGGCGCCGGCCGGGGCCTGGGCCGGGAGCACGCGCTGCTCGCCGCCGCCGAGGGCGCCCGGGTCGTCGTCAACGACCTGGGCGCCGACGCCGACGGGCGCAACGCCGACCCCGCCGTCGCCCAGGCCGTCGCGGAGGAGATCAGGGCGGCGGGCGGGCGGGCGGTGGCCAGCTCGGCGGACGTCGCCACCCTCGCCGGCGCCCGCGAACTGCTCAGGTTGGCGCTCGACGAGTTCGGCGCGGTGCACGGCCTGGTCAACAACGCCGGCATCCTGCGCGACCGGATGTTCGTGAACATGTCGGAGGAGGACTGGGACGCGGTGATCCGGGGGCAGCTGCGCGCCACCTTCGCGCCCACCCGGGTCTTCGCCGAGTACTGGCGCAACGAGTCCAAGGCGGGACGCCGACCGAACGCCGCCGTGGTCAACGTGTCCTCGACCTCCGGCCTGATCGGCGCGGTCGGGCAGACCAACTACGGCGCGGCCAAGGCCGGCATCGCCGCGCTGACGGTGATCCTGGCGCAGGAGCTCACCCGGTACGGCGTGCGGGTCAACGCGATCACCCCGGTGGCCCGTACCCGGATGACCCAGGACCTGCCCGGCATCGGCGAGATGGTGGCGGCGCCCACCGACCCGGCCGCCTTCGACGTCTACCACCCGGGCAACGTCTCACCACTGGTGGCATGGCTGCTGACCGCCGACTGCCCGGCCAACGGTGCGGTCTACTACGCCAAGGGGGGCGAGATCCGGCAGTTCGTGGGGTGGAGCTACGGCTGGCGCGTCGACCGGGGCGCCCGCTGGACCGTGGCCGAGATCGACAAGGAGTTGCGCGCACGTGTCTGAATCCACCACGGCCGACTGGGCCGGACCCGCCCACGACCTGCTGGCGGGCCGGACCGTGCTGGTGACCGCCGCGGCCGGCACCGGCATCGGGTACGCCACCGCCCGCCGCTGCGCCGAGGAGGGCGCCCGGGTGGCGATCAGCGACCGGCACGAGCGGCGCCTCTCCGAGGCCGCCGACCGGCTGGCCGAGCTGACCGGCGTCCGACCGCTCGCGGTGCCCTGCGACGTGACCGACCAGCGGCAGATCGACCACCTGGTGGACACCGTCGCCGCGGAGTTCGGCGGCATCGACGTACTGGTCAACAACGCCGGCCTGGGCGGCACGGCCAGCGTGGTGGAGATGACCGACGAGCAGTGGGACACGGTGCTGGCGGTCACCCTGACCTCCGCATTCCGGGCGACCCGGGCGGTGCTGCGGCACATGGTGCCCCGGCGGCGGGGCGTGATCATCAACAACGCGTCGGTGCTCGGGTGGCGCGCCCAGGCCGGGCAGGCCCACTACGCGGCGGCGAAGGCGGGCGTGATGGCGCTGACCCGGTGTTCGGCCATGGACGTCGCCCGGTACGGCATCCGGGTCAACGCGGTGGCGCCGAGCATCGCCATCCACGCCCACCTGGCCAAGGTCACCAGTGACGAACTGCTCGCCGAGCTGGCGTCCCGGGAGGCCTTCGGCCGAGCGGCGCAGCCGTGGGAGGTCGCCAACGTCATCGTCTTCCTGGCCAGTGACTACTCGTCCTACATGACGGGCGAGGTCGTCTCGGTCAGCAGCCAGCATCCCTGAGCCACAGGAGCACCAGATGGCCAATCCCGACGCCGTCGGCACCCGCGGCACCCCGTTCCGGATGGACGTGGAACGCGGCAAGATCCGCGAGTTCGCGCGGGCCGTCCGTTCGACGAATCCCGCGTACCTGGACGCCGAACGGCCCGTCGTTCCGCCGACGTTTCTGACCACGACGTTCTTCTGGCAGTCCGGCGACGCGGACCCCTGGCCGGCGGTCGAGCTGGACCCGCAGCGCGGCCTGCACGCCGAGCAGGAGTACACCTTCTTCGGCCCGCCGCCGCGGGCGGGCACCCGCCTGACCTGCCAGTCGCACATCAGCGAGATCTACACCAAGCAGGGCCGGCGCGGCGGGGAACTGACCTTCGCCGTCATGGTCACCGAGTTCCGGGACGAGACCGGCCGGCTGGTCGCCCGAAGCCGGCTGACCGGTGTCGAGACCGCGCGGCCCCCGGCGGAGGAGTCATGAGCGGAGACGGCGTGACGACGCCCGGCAGCGTGCCGGCGCCGCCCGCCCCGTGGGTGGTCGGTCCGGTGACCCGCACCGACTTCGTGCGGTACCAGGGCGCGTCCGGCGACATGAACCCGATCCACCACGACGAGGAGTTCGCCCGGGCCGCCGGCTTCCCCACGCCGTTCTCGGTCGGGATGTGGCAGGCCGGGCTGCTCGGCACCTACGCGACGGACTGGCTCGGCGCGGAGAACGTGCGCAACTTCCGGGTTCGCTTCCTGGAGCAGGTCTGGCCCGGCGACACGCTGACCTGCCACGGCGAGGTGCTGCGCGAGTACGAGCAGGACGGCGAGCGCCGGGTGGACGTGAGGTTGACCTGCAGCCGGCAGACCGGCGGCACGGCGGTGACCGGGTGGGCGACCTTCGTGGTGCCCGACCCGGCGGGACCTGGGCGGGAGGCGACCGGTGTCGCATGAGCAGAACCCGGCCGAGCGCCGGATCGTCACCCTGACCGTCGACGCCGACGGCATCGCCGAGATCGTCATGGACAACCCACCGGTGAACGCGCTGCCGGTGGCCGGCTGGTTCGCCGTCGCCGAGGCGCTGGACGCCGCCGGCGCGAACGAGGCCGTCCGGGTGGTGGTGCTGCGGGCGGAGGGACGCGGCTTCAACGCCGGCGTCGACATCAAGGAGATCCAGCGCGCCGAGGGCTTCACCGCGCTCCTGGGCGCCAACCGCGGCTGCTACGCGGCGTTCAAGGCGGTCTACGAGTGCCCGGTGCCGGTCATCGCCGCGGTCAACGGCTTCTGCCTGGGCGGCGGGATCGGCCTGGTCGGCAACGCCGACATCATCGTCGCGGCCGAGGACGCCACGTTCGGGCTGCCGGAGGTGGACCGCGGCGCGCTCGGCGCGGCGACGCACCTGGCCCGGTTGGTGCCGCAGCACCGGATGCGGGCGATGGTCTACACCGCGGCCACCGCGACCGCCGCCGAACTGCACGGGTACGGGTCGGTGCACGCGGTGGTGCCGGCGGAGCGGCTGCGGGAGGCCGCCCTGGAGCTGGCCCGGCAGATCGCGGCGAAGGACCCGACGGTGATCCGCGCGGCGAAGGCCTCGCTCAACGGCATCGACCTGTGGGACGTCAACCGCAGCTACCGGTTCGAGCAGGGCTTCACCTTCGAACTCAACCTGGCCGGGGTCGCCGACCGGATCCGCGACCGGTTCGGCAGGCCGTCCGGATCCGCGACGTGAGGGGCCACGGGTGAGGGCGATGCTGTGCCGCGCCCTGGGTGGGCCGGAGAACCTGGTCGAGGCCGAGGTGCCGGACCCGGTCGCCGGGCCGGGCCAGGTCGTGGTGGACGTCCACCGCGCGGGCGTGAACTTCCCGGACGTGCTGCTGGTCGCCGGCACCTACCAGACGAAGCCGGAGCTGCCCTTCAGCCCGGGCTGCGAGGTGGCCGGCACCGTCCGGGCGGTCGGCGACGGGGTGACCGGGCTGCGCCCCGGCGACCGGGTGGCCGCGTTCTGCGGCATCGGCGGGTACGCCGAGCAGGTCGCCGTCCCGGCCGAGCGGGTGCACCGGATCCCGGACGGGATGGATCTGGACCACGCGGCCGCCTTTCCCGTCGTCTACGGCACGTCGTTCCACGGGCTGGTGGACCGGGCGCGGCTGCGGGCCGGCGAGACGCTGCTGGTGCTCGGCGCCGCCGGTGGGGTCGGGCTGGCCGCCGTGCAGATCGGCAGGGCACTCGGGGCCCGGGTGGTCGCGGCCGCGTCCAGCCCGGAGAAGCTGCGGCTCTGCGCGGCGCACGGAGCCGACGAGCTGATCGACTACCGCGACCAGGATCTGGCCGCGCGGCTCGGCGAGGTGACCGGCGGCGCCGGGGTGGACGTGGTGTACGACCCCGTGGGCGGCCCGGCCGCGCAGGTCGCCGTGCGGGCACTGGCCTGGGGCGGCCGGTACCTGACCGTCGGGTACGCCTCCGGCGACATTCCCCGGGTCGGGATGAACCGGCTGCTGTTGCGGGAGGGCGAGTTGCTCGGGGTGCTGTGGGGTGCCTGGGCCGGCCGGAATCCCGGGGCCAACGCCGAGAACATGTCGCGGCTGCTGGAGTGGTACTCGGCGGGCCGGCTCCGGCCGCACGTGGAGCGGCGCCTCCCGCTGGCCGAGGCGGCCGCCGCGCTGAACACGGTGAGGAACCGTGGCGTCCTCGGCAAGATCGTCCTCGACACGGGGAGGCGGCCGTGACCTCCACCGGATCCGCGTACCCGGAGCCGGACCTCGGCCCGATGGATCTCGGACCGAGCCGGCGGGCCCGCGAGCTGCTGGCGGTGCTCGAGGAGTTCATGGCCGAACGGGTCTACCCCGCCGAGCCGGTGTACGCCAGGCAGCGGGAACAGGCCGGGCCGCACAGCCACACCCTTCCCCCCGTGGTCGAGGAGCTGAAGGCCGAGGCCCGCCGCCGTGGCCTGTGGAACCTCTTCCTGCCGGACGTGTCCGGGCTGTCCAACCTGGAGTACGCCTACCTGGCCGAGGTGACCGGGCGATCGCCCTACATCGCGCCGGAGGCGTTGAACTGCGCGGCCCCGGACACCGGCAACATGGAGCTGCTGCACCTGTTCGGCACCCCGGAGCAGAAGGCGCGGTGGCTGGAGCCGCTGCTGGACGGGCGGATCCGGTCGGGCTTCTCGATGACCGAGCCCGGGGTGGCCTCGTCCGACGCCCGCAACATCAGCACCTCGATCGTCCGCGACGGCGACGAGTACGTCATCAACGGGCACAAGTGGTGGACCACCGGGGCGGCGGACCCGCGGTGCGAACTGCTCGTGGTGATGGGCAAGACGGACCCGACCGCCCCACCGCACCGACAGCAGTCGATGGTGCTCGTCCCGGTCGACACCCCGGGCGTGGAGATCATCCGTTCGCTGCCCGTGTTCGGCTACCACGACCAGCACGGACACTGCGAGATCCGGTTCACCGACGTCCGGGTCCCGGTGACGAACCTGCTCGGTGGCGAGGGCGACGGCTTCGCGATCGCCCAGGCCCGGCTGGGGCCGGGCCGGGTACACCACGCGATGCGGACCTTGGGCATGGCCGAGCGTGGCCTGGAGCTGATGGTGCGCCGGGCGACGACGCGGGAGGCGTTCGGCGGCCCCCTGTCCGACCAGGGCGTGATCCGCACCTGGATCGCCGAGTCCCGGATGGCGATCGAACAGGCCCGGCTGCTGGTGCTCAAGACCGCGTGGCTCATCGACAGGGTGGGCGCGAAACGGGCCGCCACCGAGATCGCCGCGATCAAGGTGGTGGCGCCCCGGGTGGCCCGCGAGGTGCTGGACCGGGCCATCCAGGTGCACGGTGGCGGCGGAGTGACCGAGGACTTCCCCCTCGCCCGGATGTGGGCCAGCGCCCGGATCCTGGCGATCGCGGACGGGCCGGACGAGGTGCACATCCGGACGGTGGCCCGTCAGGAGCTGCGCCGGTACCGCTGAGCGGCGAGACGACGGAGAGAGCGATGGACCTGACCTGGAGCGAATCCGAGGAGGCGTTCCGCGCGGAGGCGCGGGAGTGGCTCGCCGCGAACGTCCCGCGCGAGCCGCTGCCCTCCGGTGACACCCGCGAGGGCTTCGCGCGACACCTGGAGTGGGAGCGGAAGCTGTTCGAGGCCCGCTGGGCGGTGGTCTCCTGGCCGAAGGAGTACGGCGGGCGCGACGCCTCGCTCTGGGAGTGGCTCATCTTCGAGGAGGAGTACTACCGCGCCGGCGCGCCGCAGCGGGTGACCCAGAACGGGATCTTCCTGCTGGCGCCCACGTTGTTCGAGTTCGGCACGAAGGAGCAGCGCGACACCCTGCTGCCGCGGATGGCCGCCGCGGAGGACCTGTGGTGCCAGGGCTGGTCCGAACCGGGTGCGGGCAGCGACCTGGCCGGCATCCGCAGTCGGGCCGAACGCGACGACGAGGCCGGCGGCTGGCGGCTGACCGGGCAGAAGACCTGGACCACCCGGGGGGCGTTCTGCACCCACCTGTTCGGGCTGTTCCGCACGGACCCCACGGCGCAGCGGCACCGTGGCCTGACGTACTTCCTCGTGCCGTTGGACAGCCCGGGCGTGACGGTCCGCGGCTTCGAACGGCTCGACGGTGACGAGGGCTTCGCCGAGGTGTTCTTCGACAACGTCTTCGTACCGGACAGCGCCGTGCTCGGCGAGGTGAACCAGGGCTGGCAGGTGGCGATGGCGACCACCGGGTCCGAACGCGGGCTCACCCTGCGCTCGCCGGGCCGGTTCCTGCGGGCCGCGGAGCGTCTGGTGGAGCTGGCACAGGCGCATCCGGAGGCGGCCACCGACCCGCTCGTCGACCGGATCACCGAGGTGTGGATGCAGGCCCAGGCGTACCAGCTCTTCACGCTGGCGCAGGTCACCGACATCGTCGAGGGACGCCCACCCGGGCCGCGGTCGAGCCTGAACAAGCTCTACTGGTCCGAGCTCGACGTCCGGCTGCACGAGGCGGCGCTGGAGCTGCTCGGCCCGCAGGGGCAGACGGACAACCCGTGGAGCCGCGGATTCCTGTTCTCGCTGGCCGGGCCGATCTACGCCGGCACCAACGAGATCCAACGAAACATCGTCGCCGAGCGGGTGCTCGGCCTGCCCAGGAAGTGATCGCATGCGGTTCGCGTTGACGGCCGAACAGCAGGACCTGCGTGACGTCGTGCACGAGCTGGTGGAACGGCTCTGCCCGCCCGCGGTGGTGCGGTCGGCGCCGGACACACCGGCGGTCGACGAGCTGAGCCGCGCACTGGCCGAGGTCGGGGTGCCCGGACTGCTGCTGCCCGAGCGCTGCGGCGGCCTCGGCCTGGACGAGAACTACCTGGTCCCGCTGCTGACCGAGACCGGGTGGGCGGCGGTGCCGCTGCCCGTGCTGGAGACGGCCGGCGTCGCGCCGGCCGTGCTGGAGGCCGCCGGTCTGGCCGACCGGCTGCTCGCCGACGGGATCGCCGTCGCCGCCGACCCGGCCGGCTCCGGCCTGGTCCGCTTCGCTCCCCGGGCCACCCTGCTGCTGACGGGTGGCTGGGGCGGCAGCGGCCCGATCACGGTCGTCAGCCTGTCCGACGCCCACCGGGAGCCGGTGGCGGCGGTGGACCCGGCCGCCCACCTGTGCCGGGTCGGGGCGCCGACGGTGCTCGGCGTGGTCGACGACCCGCGGGTGGTCGAGCTGGCCTGGCAGCGCGGGGTGCTCGGCGCCGCGGCCCAGCTGATCGGGCTGTCCCGGCGGATGCTGGAGATGACCGTCGAGTACGTCGGGTCACGCACCCAGTTCGGCGTGCCGGTCGGCAGCTTCCAGGCCGTCAAGCACCACCTCGCCGACGCGCTGCTGCAGGTGGAGTTCGCCGCGCCGGCGGTGGCCCGTGCCGGTTTCTCGCTGGCCACCGACAGCCCGGAGCGGGACCGTGACGTCTCGCTGGCCAAGGCGCTGGCCTCGGAGGCGGCCCGGCGGGTGGCCCGGACCGCGATCCAGTGCCACGGCGCCATCGGCTACACCACCGAGTACGACCTGCACCTGTACGCCAAGCGCGCGTGGGCGCTGGCCGCCGACTGGGGTTCGGCGGCCTGGCACCGCGCCCGCATCGCGCGGCACCTGGGACTGGCCCACACCGGCACTCTCCCCGTCCACTGATCTCGACCAAGGAGCGCACCGTGACCGAGACCGACGTCGTCACCTACGAGCAGCGGGGCGACATCGCCGTGGTGACCATGAACCGGCCCAGGTACCGCAACGCGCAGAACTCCGCGATGACCTACGCGTTGGACGACGCGTTCTACCGGGCGGCCGCGGACGACAGCGTCAGGGTGATCGTGCTGGCCGGGGCGGGCGACCACTTCTCGGCGGGCCACGACATCGGCACCCCCGGCCGGGACGTCGACACCTCGTTCGAGCGGCGGGCGAGCCTCTGGTGGGACCACGTCGGCAAGCAGGGCGTGGAGAGCAGGTACGCCCGCGAGTCCGAGGTGTACCTCGGGATGTGCCGGCGCTGGCGCGAACTGCCCAAGCCGACCATCGCGATGGTGCAGGGCGCGTGCATCGCCGGCGGGCTGATGCTGGCGTGGTGCTGCGACCT
>CALGAM010000267.1 GCA_937951935.1 uncultured Micromonospora sp.
GGCAGCGCCGCCGCGACGGGCTGGTCGGCGGGGGCCGACGGAGCGGGGTGGGCCGGTGCGGCGGTGAGGACCGACGGGGTCGCCAGGGGAGCCGGCGAGGTGGGGGCCGCCGCGGGTGCCGGGGACACCGGGCCGGCGGGCGGCGCCGGCACCGCCGGGCTGGTGGGGATCACCGGCGAGGCCGGTGCGGTCAGCACCGCCGAGCCGTTGCCGACCGGCAGGGCGACCGGCGGGTACTGCTGGGTGGCCGACCAGACCTCGCGGCCGCCGCCGAGGTAGGCGAGCATCACGTCGCGCTGGGCGGCGATGAGGTCCCGGCTGGTCCGCAGGAACTCGCTGAGCAGCTCGTCCCGGCTGTCCCGGCCACCGGCGGCGGTGCCGTTCGATGCGGTCATCGACAACTCCTTGATGCGTCGCGGGGGCGTCATCCCACCGGGCAGGGTGTTTCCGAACTGGTCGCGGACAAGCTGGCCGTTCACCGTCCACATCGGGCGGCGTGCGGCGTCGTCCGAGCGGGCCAGGATCGCGGCCGGGGTCGTGACCCGCCCGTGGTACAGCCAGCCGGGCTGGACCGGAACACCGGCGCAGGCGAGCTGGGCGAGGCAGAGGAGGAACCCGTACAGCCCCTCCTCGGGACGGGGTTCGACCGCCACCGCCAGGTGGGGCCGGTCGCCGAGCACGGCCCGGACGAGCTTGGTGAGAACCTGACCCGGGCCGGCCTCGACGAAGATCCGGGCACCGGCGGCGTACATCGACTCGATCTGGTCGACGAACCGCACCGGCGCCCCGATCTGTGCGGCGAGCCGCCGCCGTACCTCGTCGGGGTCGCCGTCGTACGGCTCGGCGGTCTGGTTCGACCAGACGTCGATGGCGGGCCGGCGTACCGGACGGGCCGCGAGTGCCGCGGCGAACCGGTCGGTGGCCTCGGCCACCACCGGGCTGTGGAAGGCGCAGGCGACGGGAATCTGCCGGGCGGAGAGCCCCTTGCCGCGCAGCGCGGTGACCGCGGCCTCCACCGCCGCCGTCGGCCCGGAGATCACCACCTGGGTCGGGGCGTTCTGGTTGGCGACGACCACCTGACCGGCCAGCCCGGCCTCGGCCAGCAGCCGCTCGACCTCGGCCGCGCCCGCCGAGACCGCCGCCATGGTGCCCGGGTCGTCCCCGGCCGCGGCGAGGATCGCCTCGGCGCGTTCGGCACTGAGTTCGAGCAGGTCCGCCGGGTCGAGGGCGCCGGCGACGCAGAGCGCGACGAGTTCGCCGTAGCTGTGCCCGCCGGCCAGGTCGGGCCGGACGCCGAGTCGGCGCAGCAGGTGGTCGACGGCGAGCCCGCCGATGCCGAGGACCGGCTGGGCGACCCGGGTGTCCCGGACCCGCTGCTCCTGCTGCCGCTTGGTGTCCGGGTCGAACGCGGTCGGCGGGAGGAGCAGGTCCGCCCACCGCCGGCCGAGACGCAGGTAGTGGCGCAGTTCGGGGAAGGTGACGAAGAGCTCGGCGAGGGCGCCCGGACGTTGACTGCCCTGACCGGGGAACAGGAACGCCACCCGGCCCGGGCCGGGATCGTCGTCCGGCGGCTGGACCAGACCCCCGGCCGGATCGTGCTCGCCGGCCAGGGCCCGACGCAGCAGGGTGGCGAGCTCGTCGTGGTTGCGGGCGACGACGGCGACCCGTACCGGGCCGGCGCGGTGGTCCGACACGTCGGGTACGGCCGCCGCCAGGTCCCGGAGCGGCCACGGCCGGCCCAGTTCGTCCCGGCTGGCGAGCAGCTCGACGGTACGCCGGATCCGGGCGTGCGCGGCGGCCCGGTCGGTGCCCCGGAAGCAGAACAACTCGGCCGGCCAGACCCGGCGGGCGTGCCGTGGCTCCTCGCCGGGGTAGGCGCTGAGTACGGCGTGGAAGTTGGTGCCGCCGAAGCCGAACGCGCTGACTCCGGCGTGGCGCTCGGCGGCGGGGGTCAGCCACGGCCGGGGGCTGGTGTGGAAGACGAACGGGCTGCGTTCGGGGTTCCAGGCCGGGTTCGGGCGGCTGAGGTGGATTGTGGGGGGTGCGATCCCGGTGTGCAGCGCCAGGGTCGCCTTGATCACTCCGGCCAGTCCGGCCGCGCACTTGGTGTGCCCGATCTGCGACTTCACCGAACCGAGGACGCAGCTTCCCGGCTCCGCGCCGAAGGAGTCGAAGAGCCTGGTCAGCGTCTCCAGCTCGGTGCGGTCGCCGACCACCGTGCCGGTGCCGTGCGCCTCGACGAGGCCGACCTGCCGGGGCGAGATGCCGCTGCGCCGGTACGCCCGCTCCAGCGCCAGGCGCTGCCCCTCGGCCCGCGGCGCGGTCAGGCCGAGGGCCCGCCCGTCGCTGGAGGCGCCGATCCCCCTGATCACCGCGTAGATCCGGTCGCCGTCCCGCTCGGCGTCGGCCAGCCGCTTGAGCACCAGACAGGCCACCCCCTCCCCGAGGGCGATGCCGTCGCCGGTGCTGTCGAAGGTCCGGCACCGCCCGGTCGGGCTCAGCGCGTGTGCGGAGGTGAACATCAGGTAGTCGTTGATGCCGTTGTGCAGGTCGGCGCCGCCGCAGATCATCAGGTCGCTGTCACCGGCGACGAGCTCCTTGCAGGCCGCGTCGAGCGCGGCCAGGGAGGAGGCGCAGGCGGCGTCGACGGTGTAGTTGGGGCCGCCCAGGTCGAGCCGGTTGGCGACCCGGCCGGCGATGACGTTGGCCAGTACCCCCGGGAAGCTGTCCTCGCTGACGGTGGGAAGCTGGTCCTCGAGCTCCGCCGGCACCTCACCGAGGTAGGCGGGGAGCATGGTGCGCAGGGTCTGGGCGTGTCCCATGTCGCTGCCCGCCTCGGCGCCGAAGACCACCCCGGTCCGGCGGTGGTCGATCCCCGGGCGGTCGTGGGGGTACCCGGCGTCGACCAGGGCGCGGCGCGCCGCTTCCAGGGCGAGGAGCTGGGTCGGGTCGATGCTGCTCAGTGCCGCTGGTGGGATGCCGTACCCGATCGCGTCGAACGGCACCGGGTCGAGGAAGCCGCCCCACTTGGAGACGCTGATCCGGCCCGCCTGCCCGGGCCCGACCTCCGGGGCGTAGTACGTCGCCACGTCCCACCGGTCGGCGGGAACCTCGGTGATCGCGTCGACACCGTCGAGGATGGTGCTCCAGTAGCTGTCGAGGTCCGGGGATCCGGGCAGGATGCAGGACATCCCGATGATGGCGACGTCCAGCGGGGCCGGCGGCTCGGGTGCGGGTACGGCCGGTGGGGCGAGCGCCTCGCGCAGCACGGCGACGCGCTCGCGGTGGTACGTACCCGCCCCGCTGGTCACCTCGGCGTGCAGTGCGGCGACGGTGGTCGGGGCGTTCCGGAGGACGGCGACCTGGCCGGCCATGTAGAGACCCTCGGCGGCCTGGGTCTGCTCGTCCACGGTGACGAGTTGGTCGCCCTGCCGGCGTACGCCCTTGCTGGCGATCCGCAGCCGCCCGACGTTGAGGACCTCCAGCTGCTCCCAGATCTGCCGGTTCTCCGCCCCGGCCGCCTCCAGCTCCGCGCGCAGCGCGTGGAAGTCGTCGACGAACGGGCTGGGCAGGCACCGGGTGGTGTGCCCGGGGGCGGTCTCCAGCAGCGCGGTCCGGGTGGCGGCGACGACCTTGTGGTGGAAGAGCGGGGTGATCGCCTCGTGCGTCACCGCCTCCTCGGTGAAGAGGTAGGCGGTGCCCATCAGGATTCCGATCCGGACGCCGCGTCGGGTGAGCGGGGCGGCCATCGCCGCGACCATGGCGGCCGACCGGGCGTCGTGGATCCCGCCCGCGAAGAAGACCTGCAGCTCGGTGGCGTCGTCCGGGTTGTCGGTCAGGTACGTGTCGAGGACGTCGAGCTGGGCCTCCCAGAGCGGGAAGCTCGCCCGGGGGCCGACGTGGCCGCCGCACTCGGCCCCCTCGAAGACGAACCTGCGGGCGCCGGAGCGGAGGAACTGACTCAGCAGTCCCGGGGAGGGTACGTGGAGGAAGGTGCTGATCCCCTCCTGCTCCAGCGCCCGGGCCTGGGGCGGCCGGCCCCCGGCGATGATCGCGCAGGCGGGCCTGATGTCCCGGATCACCTCCAGCTGGGCGGTCCGTACCTCGTCGGGTGCGAAGCCGAGTACGCCAACCCCCCAGGGCCGGTCCCCGAGCCGGGCGGCGGTCTCGCCGAGGATCCGGCGGGACTGGTCGGCGTTGGCGAGGGCGAGCGCGACGAACGGCAGGGCGCCGTCGGCGGCGACGGCCTCGGCGAAGGCCGCCTCGTCGCTGACCCGGGTCATGGGTCCCTGTGCCACCGGTATGCGGATGCCCAGGGCCTCGGCGAGCGGGCCGCCCTCGGCCAGCGCCTCGCTCGCGCCCTGTTGCGCCTCGGCCGCCTCGCACAGGACGGCTCGGAGGGCGCGGACCGCGGCGGCGGTGTCGGGCCAGCGGTCGGCGAAGACGGCGGCGAGCCAGCCGTCCTGGCCGACGGGCAGGAGTTCGCCGTCGGTGTCGCGCGGGCCGCCGCGGCGTACCCCCCGGTGGCCGTCGACGACCACGGTCTCGGAGCCGTCCAGTCGTCGGATGGTGTTCCGGACGTCCTCCGGTGTCTCGGATTCGGGCATCAGGGCGAGCTGGCTGTCCAGCACCACCCCGGCGGCGCCGCCGACGAGGCAGGCCACGGCGGTACGCGGTCCGATGCCGCCGGCCACCCAGATCGGCAGGTCGAGCCCGTCGGCCGCGGCGAGCTGCTGGAGCAGGACGAACGAGCTGAGCTCGCTGACCCGTCCGCCGGACTCCATGCCCCGGGCGACGAGCCCGTGCACGCCCGCCGCAACCGCCTCGCGGGCCTCGTCCAGACTGGTGACCTCGGCCAGCACCCGGTAGCGGGTGACGATCTCGCGTAGTGGCCAGGGGGTGTCCAGCGGCGCGACGACGAGGTCGACCCGGCCGCGGCCGGCCCGGTCGACGTCGTCCGCGGTGGCGGCGCATCCGGCGGGGACGCGTACCCCGACGGATGCGGCCGACTCCGCCGCCTGGGCGAGAGCGGTGAGTGCCCAGGTGTCGCCGCGGCCGAGGTCGAGTACGCCGATTCCGCCGCCCCGTCGCGCCGCGGCGACGACCCGGGGACTTGGCTCCAGCAGGCCGCCGCCGCTGATGGCGATAACCAGGTCGCGCGGGTTCAGTGCAGGATTCATCGGACTCCCACTTCGTGAGCGGTGGTCTCGGATCGCCGAGGTGGTCAGAACAACGGAGAGCAGGATCGACGCATTGTCACTGGTCGATTTCGGATTCCGGAATAACGTAAGGGAGCCGCGTTACGACACAGTTAAATCCGTCGCGGTTCACTGAATTGATCATGGCCCTGGTTTCAGTGTGCGGCTGACCTGCGAAGCTTCTTTCGTGCCCAGGACCACGTCCTGCCGAACCCGATCATGGGCGATGCGTTCGGCGAACGGTGGAGGGTGTCACCGGTTAATTCGCGCTGCATTTTCATTACGCGGATGTTAACGATGACTAAGTGAGTGACAATCGTCACTATCTCTTTCGTGGTGGTGAACGTGGAATCATTCTGGTGGGCCCAGAACCCGGCGAAGAAGTATTCCTATCTCCAAAGTATGAATTGATTCGGATCTGCTCCCGGGTCGCGCCGTCCTCGTCCGGTGCACCGGGCTCGGCGGGCCGGAGGGCGACCGCACCCCGGGTCGGCCGGCCCGACGCCGGCGGCCGGTCGGGTTGGGGATTGAAACGCCTCCGGCGAGGGCGGATGCTGGCACATACATCGACCACCAACGATTGGGAGCGTCTGGTATGCGCCGGGTACCCCTTGCCCTCCTCGCGCTCGCCGTGCTGCTGGCGCCGGCCACCCCGGCCACCGCGTCCGAGCGCGCCGTCCCCGTCCCGCCCGACCGCGCCACCACCGTGGCCGAGGTGCGTACCGCCGGCACCACGTGGGGACCGGATCCGGCGACCGGCCGAATGGTGCTCACCGTCGACGAGTCCGTCGACGAAACCCACGTCCGGGCACTGCGCGCGGTCGCCGACCGGTCCGGGGCACTGTTCCGCCGGGAGCCCGGCCGCCTGCGGCCGCTCATCGCGGGCGGACAGGGCATCTACGGCAACGTCGGGGTGCGCTGTTCCCTCGGGGCGAACGTCCGCACCGGGAACACGTACTACTTCGTCACCGCCGGGCACTGCGCCAACGCCGCCGACGTCTGGTACGCCGACAGCGGCCGAACCACCCTGCTGGGCCTCCGCGCCGGCAGCAGCTTCCCCGGCAACGACTACGGCATCGTGCGCCACACCGGCACCACGAGCCACCCCGGCGCGGTGTACACCCACCCCGGCCTGCTCCCGATCACCGGCGTCGGCACCCCGTACGTCGGTCAGGCCGTCTGCCGCAGCGGCGCCACCACCGGCGTACGCTGCGGCGCGGTGACCGGGCTGAACGTGACGGTGAACTACGCCCAGGGCACCGTCACCGGGCTCATCCGCACCAACATCTGCGCGGAACCGGGGGACAGCGGCGGGCCGCTCTACTCGCCGGCGACCGGGACGCTCTTCGGCATCCTGTCCGGCGGCAGCGGCAACTGCAGCACCGGCGGGACCACGTACTACCAGCCGATCCTGGAGATCCTGGCGGTGTACGGCGTCACCCTCGCGTGAAGGCCGCCGCGGGCGGCCGGT
>CALGAM010000268.1 GCA_937951935.1 uncultured Micromonospora sp.
CCGGTCCGGGTCGGCAACCTCGCCAACCACCAGCTCCAGCTCGACGTGTTCGGGCCGATCGCGGACCTGCTGGCCGCGGTCGCCGACACGCGCGGCTCGGTTCGCGACACCGAGTGGCGGGTGCTGGAGAACATGGTCGAGGCGGTGGCCCGCCGCTGGCACGAGCCCGACCACGGGCTCTGGGAGGCCCGCCTGCCACCCCGGCACCACGTCTACTCCAAGGTCATGTGCTGGATGACGGTGGACCGGGCGCTGCACGTGGTACGCCGGCACGGCGACGGGGACCGGCCGGAGTGGGTCGCCCTGCGCGACCGGATCGGGCAGAACGTGCTGGAGTTCGGCTGGCACGAGGGCGTCGGCGCGTACACGGTCGCGTACGGGGACGAGGACATGGACGCCTCCTCGCTCTGGGTCGGCCTGTCCGGGCTGCTCCCCAACGACGACCCGCGGTTCCTGGCGACCGTGCTGAAGATCGAGGCCGAGCTGCGCAGCGGACCGGTCGTCTACCGCTACCTGTGGGACGACGGCCTGCCGGGCCGGGAGGGCGGGTTCCACATCTGCACCGCCTGGCTGATCGAGGCGTACCTGCGGACCGGCCGCCGGGGCGACGCCGAGGAGCTCTTCGAGCAGATGGTCAGCACCGCCGGGCCGACCGGGTTGCTCCCCGAGCAGTACGACCCGATCTCCGAGCGTGGGCTGGGCAACCACCCCCAGGCCTACAGCCACCTCGGGCTGATCCGCTGCGCCCTGCTCCTGGACGACATGCTCAAGGTCTGACCGTCTCCAGCGCCGCGACGGCCCTGACGTCGGCTCGGCGTCGGCCGTCGCGGCGACCCACGCACCGGTCACGGGGTTGTCGCCGGGTTCCCGGTGGGAACCGGCGACAACCCCGCGGGTCAGGCGGTCGGGGAGCCGGCGGGCGACGGGGACGGGGAACCGAGCGCGGCGGCGCCGAGGGCGGTCACCACCGGGCCGACGACGACCACCGCCGGAGGCCGCATCCCGGCCGAGCGCGCGTCCGCCGCCACGGCGGCCAGCGTCGACCGGAGCACCCGCTGGGCGCCGGTCGTCCCCTCCTGCACCACCGCGGCCGGGGTGTCCGGGTCCCGGCCGTACGCGAGCAGCGCCGCGACGATCGACGGCAGGTTGGTCAGCCCCATCAGCACGACCAGGGTGCCCCGCAACCGGGCCAGCGCCGCCCAGTCGACCAGGGAGTCCGGGTGGTCGGGCGGCAGGTGGCCGGAGACCACGGTGAACTCGTGCGCCACCCCGCGGTGGGTGACCGGGATCCCGGCCGCCGCCGGGGCCGCGATCGGGCTGCTCACCCCGGGCACCACGGTCACCGGGATCCCCGCCTCCGCGCAGGCGAGCAGCTCCTCGCCGCCGCGTCCGAAGACGTACGGGTCACCGCCCTTGAGGCGTACCACGGTGGCGCCGGCCAGGGCCCGCTCCACCAGCACCCGGTTGATCTCCTCCTGTGTGGCGGCCGGGCCGTGCGGGATCTTCGTCGCGTCCACCAGCTCCACCTCGGGCCGCAGCTCGTCGAGGAGCAGCCTCGGCACCAGCCGGTCCGCCACCACCACGTCCGCCTCGGCGAGCAGTCGCCGGCCGCGTACCGTGATCAGCTCGGGATCACCGGGACCGGCGCCGACCAGGGCGACCGACCCGACCCGCCGGCCGGCCGGGGCCGAACCGCCTCCCACCGCCCCGACCGGCTCGACCGTCTCGACCCGCACTGCCGGCCCGGCCGGCTCGACAACCGTCGCGGCGGGCTCCACCGGCACCGTCCCCGCCGGCGACTCCCCCCGGGGCGCCGCCGACGGCTCCGCCGGCGCCCGCCACGGGTCACCGGTGGGCAGCGTCCCCGCGATCAGGCCCGCCCGGATCGCGTCCCGGACCCGCGCGGCGCGCCGCGGGTCACCGCCGCCGAGCACGGCGACGGTGACCGGACCGTGCCGGGTCACCGCCGGGGTCCAGGCGGTCGCGGCCTCCCGGTCGTCGGCACGGACGCAGAAGACGCGACGTTCGAGCGCGGCGACGCTGACCGCCTCGGCGGCGGCCGGGTCGTCGACCGCGACGTGCACCAGCCAGGCCCCGTCGAGGTCGGCCGGCTCGAAGCGACGGGCGATCCAGCGCAGCCGGCCCGCGTCGGCGTGGTCCCGCAGGGCCGGGGTCAGGTCGGGTGACACCACGACCACCTCGGCGCCCGCCTCCAGCAACGCCGGCACCCGGCGCGTCGCCACCGCGCCACCGCCGACCACGAGCACACGCCGCCCGGCCAGCCGCAGCGCCAGTGGATACAGGGTCACTTCTCTGCCACTCCCGCCGAGTCGAACGTCGCCACCTCGTGGAGTACCCGGACAGCGGCGGCGACCACCGGGAAGGCCAGCAGGGCTCCGGTGCCCTCGCCGAGCCGCAGGCCCAGGTCGATCACCGGCGACAGCCCCAGCCGCAGCAGGCCCGCCCGTGCGCCCGGCTCGGCGGACCGGTGCCCGGCGACCAGCGCGTGGACCGCTTCCGGGGCGAGCGCCACCGCGGCCAGCGCCGCCGCCACCGCGTTCACCCCGTCGAGCAGGACCGGGACGCGCCGCGCGGCGCCGCCGAGGATGAACCCGACGAGCGCGGCGTGTTCCAGTCCGCCCACCGCCGCCAGGACGCCGAGCGGGTCGGCCGGGTCCGGCCGGTGCCGGGCCAGCGCCCGGCGGATCACCTCGATCTTCCGGGCGTACGTCACGTCGTCCACCCCGGTGCCCCGCCCGGTGACCTCGGCCGGGTCGGCTCCGGTGAAGACGGCGACCAGCGCCGCGGCCGGCGTGGTGTTGCCGATCCCCATGTCGCCGGTGACCAGGATCCCGGCCCCGGCGTCGCACAGTTCGCCGGCCACCCGGATCCCGACCTCGACGGCGCGACGCACCTCCGCCCCGGTCAGCGCCGGCTCCACCGTCATGTCCCGGGTGCCGGAGCGGACGTTCGCGGTGACCAGCCGGGGTGCCCCGGGACCGGCCGGCACCCCGGTGGCGGGCTCGTGCGGGGTCTCCCGCGGCGTGAGCGGACCGTGCCGCACCCCCACGTCGACGACGGTGACCGTCGCGCCGGTCTGCCGGGCGAAGGCGTTGACGACCGCGCCGCCGGCCAGGAAGTTCGCCACCATCTGGGCGGTCACCTCCTGCGGCCAGGGGGTGACCCCCTGCGCGTGGACGCCGTGGTCACCGGCGAAGACCGCCACGGCGGCCGGCTCGGGCAGCGGCGGCGGGCAGGTGCCGGCAAGACCGGCCAGGCGTATCGAGAGGTCCTCCAGGGCGCCGAGCGAACCGGCCGGCTTGGTCAACCGGGCCTGCAGGGCGCGGGCCGCCGCCATGGCCGTCTCGTCGAGCGGGCCGATTGCCGCGATTGTGTCCTCCATCGTCAGACCTCCAGGATGTCGGCGAGCGCGGCCACGAACCGGTCGGTCGTGGCGGTGTCCCGGACCGCCACGCGCAGCCAGTCCGGGCCCAGCCCGGGAAAGGTGTCGCCCCGGCGGACCGCGAACCCCCGCTGTCGCAGCGCGAGCCGGACCCGGGCGGCGCCGGGCAGGTGGATGAGTACGAAGGCGCTGGCCGGGGTGCCGGCGACCCGTACCGGGGGAAGTTCGCCGAGCCGCCGCACCAGGTGGGCGCGGTCGGCGGCGATGCGGGCCGCGATCTGGCGCTCGGCCTCGACCGCGACCGGGCTGGCACAGGCGGTGGCCGCGGCGAGGGCGGGGGTCGAGACGGCCCAGAGCGGCTGGACGGCGGCCAGGCGCGCGATCAGGTCGGCCGGGCCGAGGAGGTAGCCGATCCGCAGCCCGGCCAGTCCCCAGGTCTTGGTGAAACTGCGGACCACCACGAGTCCGGGCAGGTCGCGCCGGGCCGCCAGGGACTCGGGCTCCCCACGGTCGGCTCCGTCCGGCGCCACGGTGGTGTCGGCGAAGGCCTCGTCGACGACCAGCACCCGGCCGGGCCGGGCCAGCGCGGCGACGGTCTCGGCCGGGTGCAGCACCGACGTCGGGTTGGTCGGGTTGCCGACGAAGACCAGGTCGGCGTCGGCCGGTACCCGTGTCGGGTCCAGCCGGAAGCCGTCCTCCGCGGCGAGGACCACCCGGTCGACCCGGTGCCCGGCCGCGCGCAGCGCCGCCTCCGGCTCGGTGAACTGCGGGTGGACCACCACCGGCCGGCGTGCCCCGCGCAGGGCCCGGGCCAGCAGGACGAAACCCTCGGCCGCCCCGGCGGTGAGCAGCACCTCGGCCTCGGGACGGCGGTGGCGGGCGGCGACGGCGGCCCGGGCCGGTGCCGGGTCGGGGTAGGCCGCCAGGTCGTCCAGCGCGGCGACGATCGGCTTGCGCAGCCAGTCCGGCATCGGCCGACGCTGGACGTTGACCGCCAGGTCCACCAGGCCGGGCCGCAGCTCGGCGTCCCCGTGGTGCCCGAGGTCGAAGCCGTCGTCGACGGCGGGCGTGGGGCCCGGCGTGGCGCGCCCGGCGCCGGCCGAATCACGCGACGGGGTGGGGTCGCCGCCGGCGCCGGCGGGTGACGGGGTGGGCCCGGCACCGGTCGGTGGGCGGGACGGGGCGGCGGCGGACGGCGGGCGCATGAGCGTGATCCTGCCGAAGCCGCGCGGACGGCGACCAGCGGCACCGGCGCACGGCGTCGACGGTCACCCACCCACCGGCCAACCGGCCGGCAGATTCGCGAATCTTTATCATGATTTTCTGGGAAATCTCATAACTTGAGGATGTGACCAACCCCACCCACCCCACACCTGGTCGAGCCGTACCCCTCCTGCGCGCCGGGGTCATCTCCGGCGTCGTCGTCGCCGCGGCGCTGTTCCCGTTCGCCGCGGCCGCCGGCCTCGCCGCCAAGGCCGGCGCGGAAATGGTCGACAAGACCCCCGCCGACCTGCTCGCCTCGGCACCCGCGCAGACCAGCTACGTCTACGCCGCCGACGGCACCACCCTGATCACCACCTTCTACGAGGAACACCGGCGCTACGTCCCGCTCTCGCAGATCTCGCCGTACATGCAGCAGGCGATCGTGGCCGCCGAGGACACCCGGTTCTACGAGCACAGCGGCGTCGACCCGAAGGGCGTCATCCGGGCCTTCGTCGCCAACCAGCAGGCCGGCGGCGTCTCGCAGGGCGCCTCGACGCTGACCATGCAGTACGTCCGGATGGCGTTGCGGGACGCCGCGAAGACCCCGATCGAGGTGCGGCGGGCGACCGAGCAGACCAGCCTGCGCAAGCTCCGGGAGATCCGCCTGGCCATCGACCTGGAGAAGGAGACGACCAAGGACGAGATCCTGGAGCGGTACCTCAACTCGGCCTACTTCGGGCACCGCGCCTACGGGATCTACGCCGCCGCCGAGATCTTCTTCTCCAAGCGCCCCAGCGACCTCACCCCGGTCGAGGCCGCCACCCTCGCCGGCCTGGTGAAGGCGCCCACGGCGTACGACCCGGCCAGCTCGGACCAGAAGGCCGCCACGGAACGGCGCAACTACGTGCTGGAGCGGATGCGCGAGATGGGCTACCTCTCCGCGCGCGACACGGCGGCGGCGCAGGCCGAGCCGATCCGGCTGCGGTTGAGCAACCCGCCCAACGACTGCATGTCGGTGCCGGAGGAGCACAACGGGTGGGGCTTCTTCTGCGACTACCTCAAGGCGTGGTGGGCGGCCCAGCCCGCCTTCGGCCGCAACTCGCTGGAACGGCTGGACCGGCTGCGGCGGGGCGGCTACATCATCGTGACCAGCCTGGACCCGAGGCTCCAGGAGATCGCCGAACGGCAGGTACTGGCCGACGAGTGGACGCGCAGCCCGTTCGCGCACGGTCTGGTCGCGGTCGAACCGGGCACCGGGTACGTCCGGTCGATGGCGGTCAACCGGGTCTACTCGCTGGACCAGAGCAACAACGGTCCGCACTCCGACCCGAGCAAGCGCGCCCGGATGAAGGGCAACTATCCGAACACCGTGGTCCCGCTGCTCGGCGGCGGGGACCTCCCCGGATACCAGGCGGGGTCGACGTTCAAGATGTTCACCATGCTCGCCGCGCTCGACGCCGGGCTGCCATTGTCCACGTCGTACAACGCCCCACACCGGATCGTCTCGATCTACCCGGACGGCAGCGGCGGGCCGACCGACTGCGGAGGCTACTGGTGCCCGTCGAACGCCAGCGGGGCGATGAGTGGCGTACAGACCATGTGGTCCGGGTTTGGAAAGTCCGTCAACACGTACTTTGTCTGGCTCATGCAGCAGGTCGGGGCGGAGAACGTCGTCCGGCTCGCCGAGCGGCTGGGCCTGCGGTGGCGCACCGAGGTCGACAAGCGGCACGCCTCGCCGGACTTCGCCAACCGCTGGGGCTCGTTCACCCTCGGGGTCTCCGACGCGACCCCGCTGGAGATGGCGAACGCGTACGCCGCCGTCGCGGCCGAGGGACGGTTCTGCGAGGCGCTGCCGGTGTTGTCGATCACCAAACCGGACGGCACCCCGGCGACCTACCGGACCGACTCGGGAATGGATCTGCAGATCGCCCTGCCCCGGTGCCGCCAGGCGGTGAGCCCGGACGCGGCCCGCGCCGCCACCGACGCCGCCCGCTGCCCGACCGGGGACACCCCGGCCCGCGGCTCCTGCGGCGGCTGGTCGACCGCCGACTTCGTCCGCGCCACGGTAGGCCGGCCGGTCGCCGGCAAGACCGGTACCACCGACAGTGACCGGGCCGCCTGGTTCGTCGGATTCACCCCGGAGCTGTCCGTGGCGAGTTTCCTCTCCGACCCGGACAGCCCGATGAACGCCGTCGGTGAGGGCCAGTCGAACAAGCCGATCCACGCGGTCGCCGGCTACCTCCGGGAGGCGCTGAAGGACCAACCGGTGAGGCAGTTCAACCCGCCCTCCGACGAGATGACCGGATGACGGGCGGCTGCCGCGGCGCCCGACCGGCGGACGCGTGCCGCGACAACCGGCCGGCGGGCCGACGCCGGGACACCGGCGGGCGAACGCGTCGGCCGGGTCCGCGTGGCCCGGTCAGCGGTGCAGGTCGGCGGCCACCAGCGACCAGACCTCCAGGTCGACCCGGCCGCCGTGGACGTATCCGGCGTTGCGGAGCAGACCCTCGTAGGTGAATCCGGCCTTCTCCGCCACCCGGCGGGAGGCGGTGTTCCCGGGCGCCACCCGCACCTCCAGACGCTGGAAGCCGTGTTCGAGGATGAGCGCCACCGCCAGCGCGTCGACCGCCTCGGGCGCGATGCCGAACCCACGCGCCTCCGGCGCGATCGCGTACGACACCTCGGTGACCCGGCCGCCCCAGTCGGTCCGCTTCGTCCACAGGCAGCCGACGAGCTTGTCGTCCTCGCGCCGGATCACCCCGTAGTGGTCGCCGTTGCCGCTGTCCCGCCGTTCCTGCGCCATCTCCGTGCACCAGGCCAGCCCGTCGATCTGCCCGTGCTCCTGGGCCAACGGCAGCCAGCGCTGGGTCTGCCTGTCGGCGAAGATCGCCGAGACCGCCTCGGCGTCGTCGGCGCACAGCGGGCGGACGAGGATGCGGGGCGTGGAGACGGTCAGGGTCGGGAACCGGCGTATCGCCACCTCACCACTCACTTCACGGCCTCCCCTCCCGCGGACGGGGCGACGGTCTGGGCTGCGGCGGCCGGGGCCGCGGCGGGAACCGCCGCCGGTGCCGCAGGCGGCGGCGGTACGGCCGGGGGCACCGCCGCCGGGGCGGCGGGCGCGACAGGCGAAACGGGTACGGCGGGCGCGACCGGCCCGGTGGGCGCGGCAGACGTCACCGGATTGGCGGGCCGGGCGGGCTGACCGACGAGCGCCGCCGTCACCAGACGCCGGGCGATCTCCGGGCTGCCCGCCCAGTGCAGCGTCAACTGCGAGGCGTGGACCCGCTGCCAGACGTATCCCTCCGGGGGCCCACCGCCCCAGCTCCACGCCGGGGTCTGCCCGGCCCGCGGGTTGACCACGCCCCGGTGCTGCTTGTAGCCGATCACCCGGGTGCCGGCCCGGGCCACCGGCGAGTCCGCCTGGGCGATCGCCTCCCGGTACCCGACCACGGCCCGGTCCAGGCTCGTCCCGGTCGCCGGCAGCACCCCGCACATCGGGCGCCCGTCGAACTCCCGGGTCAGCCAGAGCAGACCCGCCCCCTCCGCGACCACCGGACGGCCGGTGCGGGCCAGCTCCGCGACCGCGATACAGAGCCGTCGGTTCGCCGACAGCTCCTCCGCGTACGTCTCGGGGAGCGCCCCGCCGATCACCAGCGCGTCGGTTCCCTCGGGCAGCGTCTCGTCGCGCAGCGGGTCGAGGGTCACCACCTCGGCACCGGCCGCCGCCAGGAGTTCGGCCGTCTCGGCGTACGAGTACGACAGCGCCGGGCCGCCCGCGAGGGCGACGACGGGGCGGCGCCGGGGTTCGTCGCCCGTCGTGCCGGGCTGCGCCGCCTCCCCGACCGCCTCCGGCGCCGACCACGCCTCGACCGGCACCCGGGGAGCCGAGCGGGCGAGCGTGAGCAACCGCTCCAGGTCGACCGTACGGTCGACCGCCTCGCCGAGCCGGCGGACTCCCCGGTACGCCTCGACCTCGCGCTGCACCACCGGCACGACCCCGTGCTGCCGTGACGGGAGCACGGCGGGCAGGTCCCGCCGGCGCAGCGCGCCGAAGACCGGTACGCCGATGTCGTCGAGCGCGTCCCGGAGCAGGTCCTCGTGCCGGTCCGACGCGACCCGGTTCAGGATCACCCCGCCGAGCCACAGCATCTCGTCGTAGGCCCGGAAGCCGTGCACGAGCGCGGCGACCGACTGCCCCATCGCCGCGACGTCGACGACCAGGACGACCGGCGCCCGGATCGCGGTCGCGACGGCGGCGGTCGACTCGGTCTCGGGCAGCCCGGCCAGGCTGTCGAAGAGGCCCATCGTCCCCTCGACGACCGCGACGTCGACGTCGGCCGCGCCGTGGGCGAAGAGCGGGGCGATCCGCTGCTCGCCGACCAGGCGGGGGTCGAGGTTGCGGCCGGGCCGCCCGGCGGCCATCCCGAGGTAGGCGGCGTCGGTGTGGTCGGGCCCGACCTTGAATCCGGCGGTCTTCAGGCCGCGGTTGGCGAGGGCGGCGAGCAGGCCGACCGCGATCGCGGTCTTGCCGTGTCCGGACGACGGGGCGCTCACCACTACGCGCGGCACGGCGATCATCGTCGGCTCCTCGGGGCGCGGGCACCGGCCCGGTGTGTCGGACGGTGCGGACGGCGGCGGTACGGAAGCGACACGGTCGGACCCATCGATCGGACCGACCGGCGTGAGGATACCCGCCCATCGACCGTCGGCAGGGGCACCGAGCCGCCGTGTGGCGCGGGCGCCGCGCCCGGGGTGGGCCGTCGCCGCCCGGCCGGCGTGGTCACCGGTGCCCGGACCCGCCCCACCTCGACGCCCGCCCGGTCGCCGGGGGCGGCGGGGCGGGTAGCCTCGGGTCGTGTACCGGTTCCTGCTCACTCCCCGCTGGCTGGGCCTGCTCGCGCTGACCCTGGCCGCCGCCGCGGTCATGGTGCTGCTCGGGAGCTGGCAGCTGCACCGGTACCGGGAGCGGGCCGCGACGAACGAGCGGATCGACGCCGCCGCGCGGGTGGCGCCGGTGCCGCTGGGCGAGGTCGTCGCGCCGCCGACCGGCGCGGCCGGGTCGGTGGGTCCGGCGCCGCCGGACAGTGCCGCCTGGACCCGGGTCACCGTCACCGGGCGGTACGACGACAGCCACCTGATCCTGGTCCGCAACCGTACGGTTGACAGCCGGGTCGGTTTCGAGGTCCTCACCCCGCTGGTGTTGTCCGACGGCACCGCGGTCCTGGTCGACCGGGGCTGGCTCCCGCCGGCTCCGGGCGGCGGGGCGGCGTCCCGTCCGGAGGTGCCGGCGGCGCCCTCGGGCGAGGTGACCGTGGTCGGTCGACTGCACCTGTCGGAGAGCCGGCCGGATGCGGTGGTCCGCCGGGACGGGCGGCTGGAGACGCGGCGGATCGCCGTCGCGGAGCTGGCCCGGGAGTTGCCGTACCCGGTCTACCACGGCTACGTCCTGCTGGACGAGCAGACGCCGCCCGCCGACGCGGCCTTCACGGCGATCCCGATCCGCCACGAGAACGACTGGCAGAACGCCGGATACGTCGTGCAGTGGTGGGTCTTCGCACTGCTGACCCTGCTCGGCTTCGGTTGGGCGGCCCGCCGCGAGGCCCGGGGCGAGACCGGCGGAGCCGCCGTCGACCGGGTCGGCGACGCCGGCCGCGCATCCGGCGGCGCAACCCGTTCGGCCAGGCCGCGCGACCTGGCCGCCGAACCGCCGAAGCCCCGAGACCCGGCCGCGAACCGGGCCGACTGACCGCCGACGGCGGAGGTCGCGGGGCGGTTCGTAGGCCGGATTCCGGGGCGGATACCGGATTTCCGGGCCGAATCCCGGTCGGTTAGGGTCGGCCGGACAGGCTTGGGGTGACGCGGGAGAACCGGGGAGGATTCGACATGAGCGTGGACCCGACCGGCGCGGGAGCAGGTGGAAGCACTCCGCCGCCCACCGATCCGGGGCTGGCGGGCACCAACCCCCTGTCCTCCACCCCGCCGCCGCAGCCACCGACGTACCACGGCGCCCCGCAGCCGTCGACCTACGGCG
>CALGAM010000269.1 GCA_937951935.1 uncultured Micromonospora sp.
CCGATCGGGCACGGTGCCGGACAGCTCACCGTGCCGGTCGGCGTACCCGCGACCCTGGACACCGCCGCCGGCACCCTGACCGTCTCCCCCGCCGTCCGCTGAACCCCGCCCCCACCGTCCGCCGAGCCGCCGCCGGTCGGAAACCGGACGAGGAGGCGGTCACCGGCGGCGACCGGGCGTCGGCGGACACCCGCCCGCCGGACCGGTCGCCCGTCCGCCGGCGACTCTCAGCATGTTGCCAGCTCGCTGTGCGCCGGCGTCAAGGCTGGTGACGGAGGTTGGGGCGACTGGCACACGCGCCGCGGCGCGTTACGACCGAAGGAGGAGGAGAAAACCGGTGGGCAACTTCCTTTCCCGGAAGAAGGTCCTCGGCGGGCTGGTGGCCGGGGGCGTGCTGACGGTGGGGCTGGCGGTCCCGGCCGTGGCGTTCGCCGAGGGTGACACGCCGGCGCCGGCGGCCTCGCCGTCGGCCTCGTCGTCGGCCGACGGCGGCGCCGCCGAGCGGGGTGGTGAACGGCGCGGCAGGCTGGCCGAGAGGCTCGCCGCCGAGCTGGGCGTCCCGCAGGAGCAGGTCGAGGCGGCGCTGACGAAGATCTGGGAGGAGCGTCGGGCGGACTGGAAGGACCGGGCCGACTGGAAGGACCGGGACCACGCCGACTGGAAGGACCGGAACCGGGCCGGCTGGAGGGGCAGGGCCGACCGGCCGTCCGCGGAGGACCGGGAGGCGTGGCTGACGTCGCGGCTCAACCGGGCGGTCTCGGACGGCAGGCTGACCCAGGAGCAGGCCGACGCCATCCTGGCCGCGGTCAGGGCCGGTGTCCTGCCCGGCTGGGGCGGCTTCGGGCACGGCCACGGCGACGGGCCCGGCGCCAGGACCGGGAAGTAGTTCGGCGGTTCGGGCGGACGGTCCCGGAGCGGAGAACCCGGGGCGGGGGTGGCGGCCGACGCGGGCTGCCGCCCCCGCCGGCGTCAGGCGATGCAGGCGCAGACGAACAACGCCGCCCCGAGGTGGGTGGCCGCGCTGACCCGGGCGGCCGGGTGCGGCTCGTCGGCGCAGACCACCTCGCCGAGCTTGCCGGGGGTGAGCCAGTCGAGGACCAGGAAGGCCAGCGCCATGATGCCGAGCCCGATCAGTCCGAAGAGGATGGTCGAGGCGAGCCCCCTGGCGAAGTCGGGGTAGCTGGTCAGGATCGCGGTGAAGACGATCGCCGCGATCCCGATCTGGTTGGCGATCAGCAACGTCGCGGCGTTGGTGTTGCGCCGTACCCAGATCAGGTCGCGCAGCCTACCCGGGGTGAGAACGTCGACCAGCAGGAACCCGGCGACCATCAACGCGATGCCGACCACGCCGAACACGATGCTCTGCCAGGCTCCCGCGAGCAGATCCTGGGCCACGACTGTCCCCCTCTGGTACGGGCGGCCGTCTCCAAGGGCCGCGTCGTGAGGACGATAGCGTGATCACCACGCCCCGACGCCGCCGAGGCGGGCCGCCCGGCACCAGAGCGGACGCGCGCTAGAGGAGCGTGAGGTAGCGCTGGCGCTCGTACGGGGTCACCTCGCGCCGGTACTGCTCCCACTCGGCACGCTTGTTGCGCAGGAAGAAGTCGAAGACGTGCTCGCCGAGAATCTCGGCGACCAGCTCCGAGCCGGCCATCACGTCGATCGCCTCGGCGAGGTTCTCCGGCAGGGACTCGTACCCCATCGCCTTGCGCTCGGCGGGAGACAGCGACCAGACGTCGTCCTCGGCCCCGGGCGGCAGCTCGTAGCCCTCCTCGATGCCCTTCAGACCGGCGCCGAGCAGCACCGCGAAGGCGAGGTACGGGTTGCACGCCGAGTCCGGCGAGCGGATCTCCACCCGGGCCGAGTTCGGCTTGCCGTACGCCGGCACCCGGACCAGGGCCGAGCGGTTGAGGTGCCCCCAGCAGACGTACGCCGGGGACTCGGTGATCCGGTCCGGCAGCGCCTGGGGGAAGAGCCGCTTGTACGAGTTGACCCACTGGTTGGTGACCGCGGTGTACTCGCGGGCGTGGACGAGCAGCCCGGCGATGAACGCCTTGCCGACCTTGGAGAGCTTCATCGGGTCGCTGGGGTCGTGGAAGGCGTTGCGCTCCCCCTCGAAGAGCGAGAGGTGGGTGTGCATGCCGCTGCCGGGCTGGTCGGTGAAGGGCTTGGGCATGAAGCTGGCCCGCACCCCGGCGGAGAGCGCGACCTCCTTGACCATGTGGCGGAAGGTCATGATGTTGTCGGCCGTGGTGAGCGCGTCGGCGTAGCGCAGGTCGATCTCCTGCTGGCCGGGGGCGACCTCGTGGTGGCTGAACTCGACCGAGATGCCGATGCGCTCCAGCGCCAGCACCGCCTGCCGGCGGAAGTCGCGGGCCACCGCGTGGGTGGTGTGCTCGAAGTAGCCGCCGTTGTCGACCGGCACCGGCACCGAGCCGTCGTTCGGGCCGTTCTCCAGCAGGAAGAACTCAATCTCGGGGTGGGTGTAGAAGGTGAAGCCCTTCTCCGCCGCCTTGGACAGCGCGCGGCGCAGCACGTGCCGGGGGTCGGCCCAGGAGGGGCTGCCGTCGGGGAGCAGGATGTCGCAGAACATCCGGGCGCTCTCCCCGCTCATCCCGCCCTCGAAGGGAAAGACCTGGAAGGTCGTCGGGTCCGGCATCGCGACCATGTCCGACTCGTAGACCCGGGCGAAGCCCTCGATCGCCGAGCCGTCGAAGCCGATGCCCTCCTCGAAGGCGGCCTCCAGTTCGGCGGGAGCCACGGAAACGCTCTTGAGCATGCCCAGCACGTCGGTGAACCACAACCGGACAAAACGGATGTCACGCTCTTCCAGCGTACGGAGCACGAACTCCTGCTGACGGTCCACCTCTACCCCTTGCACATGTCGTTCGGACCGGCCCAGCCGGCGCCCGGCTTAGCGGTCCAGTCTTCACGGACTCCGTTACACAGACGTTACGTGCTCTGGATCGGAACCGATGCGCGGGGTGACCGCGGACTGCCGGGATTCCGAGTCGTCCCCTCCCTGTTCGGCCGGGGTGCCGACACCCAGGATAGGGCGCTGTTCCGGGGCCGCACGGCGCTCGACCCACCGCCCGGACCAACCCGGCGGTCCGGACCGGAACCCGTCGGGGCGACCCCACGACGTCACCCGGTGTGACCCAGGGGGTGCGGTGCCGTCGAACGTCGGCGCGAACGTGACCGGCACGACGCGGCGGGGGCCGCCGTGCGCCACGCCGGGTGACGACGGCTGCGGCAAGATGGTGGCATGCCGACCCTGCGTATCGCCCTCGCCCAGGTCAACCCCACCGTCGGCGATCTGACAGGCAACGCGACGCTGGTCCGGCAGTGGTCCCGGTCCGCCGCCGAGGCCGGCGCGCACCTCGTCGCGTTCCCCGAGATGATGCTGACCGGCTACCCCGTCGAGGACCTGGTCTTCCGGACCTCCTTCGTCACCGCCTCCCGGAACGCCCTCGACCGGCTCGCCGCCGACCTCGCCGCCGACGGGCTCGGCGACCTGCCGGTACTCGTCGGCTACCTGGACGCGGACGGTCCGGCCAGCGCCAACGCCGAGGCACGGCCGACCCGGGGGCCGCGCAACGCCCTCGGCGTCCTGCACCGCGGCCGGGTGGTGGCCCGCTACTTCAAACACCACCTGCCCAACTACGGCGTCTTCGACGAGGACCGCTACTTCGTCCCCGGCGACACCCTGACGGTGGTCCGGATCGGCGGGGTCGACGTGGCACTCACCATCTGCGAGGACCTGTGGCAGGCGGGCGGGCCGTTCGCGGTCGCCCACCACGCCCGGGTCGGGCTGGTCGTCAACGTCAACGGTTCACCGTACGAGCTGAAGAAGGACGACATCCGACTGCCGCTGGTCCGCCGCCGGGCCGCCGAGGCCGGCGCCACGGTCGCGTACGTCAACATGGTCGGCGGCCAGGACGAGCTGGTCTTCGACGGCGACTCGATGATCGTCGCCCCGGACGGCACCCTGCTGACCCGTGCCCCCCGGTTCGTCGAACACCTGCTGGTACACGACGTGGCGCTGCCGCCGGCCGCAGCCGACGCCCCGGCCGACAGCACGCCGGTGAGCCCGCTGCCGAGCGGCGGCCCCGACCAGATGCGGATCGTCCGGACACACGTCAGCGACAGCCTTCCGGCCCCGGCCGGGCCGCCCGCGGTCGGCGGCATCACCGAGCCGGTGGTCGACGAGGGCGAGGTGTGGCAGGCCCTGGTGCTCGGACTGCGCGACTACGTCGAGAAGAACGGCTTCCGCTCGGTGGTCCTGGGACTCTCCGGCGGCATCGACTCGTCGGTGGTCGCGGCGATCGCGGTGGACGCCCTCGGCCCGCAGCGGGTGGTCGGGGTCTCGATGCCCAGCCGGCACTCCTCCGCGCACTCCCGCGACGACGCCGCCGAGCTGGCCAAGCGGACCGGGCTGGACTTCCGCAGCGAGCCGATCCAGCCGATGGTGGACAGCTTCCTGGCCAACCTGTCGCTGCACGGCACGTCGGTGGAGAACCTCCAGGCCCGGGTCCGCGGGGTGCTGCTGATGGCGTTGTCGAACCAGGAGGGGCACCTCGTCCTCACCACCGGCAACAAGAGCGAGTTGGCGGTCGGCTACTCCACCCTCTACGGCGACTCCGTCGGCGGCTTCAACCCGATCAAGGACGTCTGGAAGAGCATGGTCTGGAAGCTGGCGACGTGGCGCAACGCGGAGGCGACGCGGCGCGGCGAGATACCGCCGATCCCGGAGAACTGCATCCGCAAGCCACCCAGCGCCGAGCTGCGTCCCGGCCAGCTCGACACGGACACCCTGCCCGACTACTCGGTGCTCGACGCGGTCCTGGTCGGCTACGTCGACGGCGACCAGGGCCGGGACGAGCTGATCGCGGCCGGGCACGACCCCGAGGTGGTCGACCGGGTGCTGCGAATGGTGGACCTCGCCGAATACAAGCGTCGGCAGTCCGCCCCGGGGCCGAAGATCTCCATCAAGGCGTTCGGCCGGGACCGCCGGCTGCCGATCACCAACCGGTGGCGCGAGCGGCCGTGACGAGGGCGCGCTCCCGGGCGACGCGGAAGACCCCGGGCACCCGAAGGTGTCCCGCGTGGCGTCCGGAGGACCCCTCCGACGTACCGCGACGACCTCACGCGGTGTGACCCCGTGCACTCTCCTCTGCCGACGCCGCCACCGGTGATGCGACGATCGGCGGTGACCCGGGGACCGCGCAGGCGGCCTCGAGGCGAGAGGAGACGACGATGTCCGAACACGGAACGCGGCCCGCCCAGGCCGAGGTGACGGCGCTCTACGGCGGGCCGGCGACCCGGCGGGTACGGATCCGCGACCTGCACGCCGCCAAGGAGCGCGGCGAGCGGTGGCCGATGCTCACCTCGTACGACCAGTACACCGCCGCCCTCTTCGACAGCGCCGGGATACCGGTGTTGCTGGTCGGCGACTCGGCGGCGAACAACGTCTTCGGCTACGAGACCACGGTTCCGGTCACGATCGACGAACTGCTGCCGCTGGTCCGAGCCGTGGTCCGGGCGACCAGCTACGCCCTGGTCGTCGCCGACCTGCCGTTCGGCGCGTACGAGGAGGGCCCGGCCCAGGCACTGCGCAGCGCCGTACGGTTCATGAAGGAGGGCGGCTGCCAGGCGGTCAAGCTGGAGGGCGGCCGACGGGTGGCCGACCAGATCCGGGCGATCACCGCGGCGGGCATTCCGGTGATGGCGCACGTCGGGTTCACCCCGCAGTCGGAGCACGCCCTCGGCGGCTACCGGGTGCAGGGCCGGGGCGATGCCGCCGACGAGGTGGTGGCCGACGCGCTGGCGGTGGCCGAGGCCGGCGCGTTCGCGGTGGTGTTGGAGATGGTCCCGGGCGAGGTGGCCAAGCGGGTCACCGAGGAACTGGCGATCCCCACCGTCGGGATCGGCGCCGGACCCGACTGCGACGCCCAGGTGCTGGTCTGGCAGGACATGGCCGGACTGCGGCCGGGGCGGGTGCCGAGGTTCGTCAAACGCTACGCCGACCTGCACGGGATCCTCACCGAGGCGACGCGACAATTCGCCGCCGAGGTACGGGAGGGCCGGTTCCCCACCGCCGAGCACACGTTCTGACCGCGGCCACGGTCGGCACGCCACGGACGTGGGCCGGGACGTCCCCGTTCCCGGCCCACGGTCCGCTCACCTCGCGGGTCGACCGTCTCTCACAGGTCGGTCACCCGGAGCCCGGCGTGTACCCGGTACCGCCGGTTGATCGCGATCAGGTTGGCGGTGAACGCCTCGATCTGGTGCGCGTTGCGCAGCCGCCCCGCGTACACGCCCCGCATCCCCGGAATCCGGGCCACGAGCGCGGCGACGATGTCGACCAGCTCCCGGTCCTCGGTGCAGATCAGCACGTCGAGCTCGATCCGGTCGATCGTCGGGTCGGCCAGCAGCGGCGCGCTGACGTGGTTGAAGGCCGCACAGACCCGGGAGTCCGGCAGCAGGGCCGCCGCCTGCTGCACGGCACTGCCCTCCGGCACCGGCAGCGGGTACGGTCCGTGCTTGTCGAAGCCGAGCGGGTTGACGCAGTCGATGACCACCTTGCCGGCCAGCGGCTCGCGGAGCCCGGCGAGGGTGTCGCGGTGCCCGGCCCACGGCACCGCGACGATGACGATGTCGGACCGCGTCGCCACCTCCACGTTGTCGCCACCGGAGACGGCCGCCTCCGGTGACAGGCCGGCAAGCCCGCGCAGCTCCTCGGCGACCTGCACCGCACGCTGTGCCGACCGCGAACCGACGAGTACGGTCTGCCCCGCCCGGGCGAGCCGGTAGGCCAGACCTCGCCCCTGGTCACCGGTGCCGCCGATGATGCCGACGGTCAGTCCGGTCACGTCGGGGAGGCTGCTCGCGTCGTATCCCATGCCGGCATCCTTCCAGACCGGGACGGGCATCGACACGAGCGGGCGCCCCGGCGGTGACGACCCACGCGAGCAGCCGGCCGGCTCCGGCCGTGACCGGCACGACCGGAACGCCCCTGTCCCACGGGGCGTTCCGGTGCGGGTTCACCCCATCATCGTGCGGGCGCTCGGCCGCGCGGTCTTCCGCCCCGACGAGGCCGCCGTCGTCTTCCGGGCCGCGGCCTGCCTGGCGGGCGTCTTCCGGGCGGTGAGCTTCTTGGCCGGGACGGCCCGCGTCCGCGTGGCCCCGGCGGCCGTCCGCTTCGCCGTCGCGGTGGTCCGGGCCGCGGGGGCCTTCCTGGCGGGAGCCTTCCTGGCGGGCGCCCGCTTCGCCGGGGCCTTCGCCGCGGTCGTACGCGTGGTCGAGACCTTCTTCGGCGGGGTCTTCTTGGCCACCTTCTTGGCCGCCGCCGTGGTCCGCTTCGCCGCCGCCGCGGTCTTCCGCGCCGCGGTCGTGGTGGTGCGCCCGGCCGCTCCCGTCGTCTTCCGCGCCGCGGTCGTGGCCCGCTTCGCCGTGCCCGTCGTCTTCCGCGCCGCCGCCGTACCCTTCGCCGCGGTGGTACGTGTGGCGGCGGTCCGCTTCTCGGCCGCCCGGGTCACCGCCGACCTGCTCGCGGTCACCGCCTTCGCGGGGGTCTTCCTCGCCGTCTTCGCCGCCGTCGTCTTCGCCGGAGCCGTCCGGGCGGTCGCCTTCTTGGCCGGGGCCTTCTTCGCGGTCGTCTTCTTGGCCGCTGTCGCTCGCGTGGCCGGGGCCTTCTTCGCCGGCGCCCGGGTAGCCGTGGTACGCGCGGCCCCCCGGGCGGTGGTGCGCGTGGCGGCGCCCACGGTCCGGCTCCGCGCCGCCGCCTTCTTACCGGCGGCGCTCCTGGCCACCGGGCCGGTGGCCCTGGTTGCTTCGGCCATCTGTCTCCTCCTTGCGGGACATGCTCTCGGGGTCTCCTCACGGGGACCGCGAATGTCTCGACGCGTTCGCGCCGCGTCGGTCTAGCGCTCCTCCCCGGCCCAGCGGGCGTCCTCGGCCTCCCACGCTTCGTTGCGCTGCCGCACCAGCTCCAGCGCCTGCCCCGCTTCGGCGGCCGAGGCGTAGGGCCCGAGCACGTACCGCGTTGCGCACACGTCCGCATCGGTTTCGACTCGGTGGTGGCGGACGCACCAGAAGTACCGCCTACCACTCCCGCTGTCGTTCATGGCATCACTGTGCATGCCAAACCGACCATGCGCTACCGCTTCACGCAAATTGGCGGTACGACTTCCACAGTAGACCTCGTCCGATTAACCCGTCCCCGGAATCGGCGACGTACGGCCGTACGCCGGAAAGCCGTTTTGCACCAAGGGATTTACCGCCGTGAGCGTCGCGCGGGACGGATCAACCGGCGCCCCGCACACTCCGGAAGAAAGTTCTCCCCGGCGCCGCCCACCGAGCCGTCCGGAGTCCCCCGAACCGCTCACCCGAGCCGGCTCCATCCCCCTGACCTGGGCACTCGTCGCCCAGAAATGGAGCACAATTCGCAGTATGGGTACGCGACGACAGGCAGGTCACCGACGAGGACTCCCCCGGGTGCCGCCATTGGTCGGGTTCGCCATTCTGCTGCTACTCGTCGGCACGGCCGGGCACACCGTGCTCACCATCCTCACCTCCCCGACCATCGAGGAACGGGCCCACGAGGAAGCGGTACGCCGCGCCGCCCTGATCGGTCACGCACTCGTCCACGGCGATGCCGTCGACGCCGCCGCACTCGGCCAAGACGCCGCCCGCAACGACCGGGTCGACGTGGTACGCGTCGAGGGAACCGACCGTCGCCGCTCTCCCGGGGTCCGGCTGCTGTTCCGGGTACGCGTCGAGATGTCCCAGCCCGGCATGGCCGGGCTGACCCGCACCGAGCTGGCGGTCTGCTTCCGCCAGACCATCGACGAGGAGCGCGGCGACTTCTCCCGACTCGAGGTGCCCTGCCCACCCCCGGTGGACCCCACCCCGACCCCACCGCCGTCCGCCTCTCCCGTCCCCCGGTAGGGAGAAGCCAGTTCCAGTCGCCTTCGAGTGGGTCGCCGCCCGCCCACCCGCCGAGGACGTGGTGACCGAGGTGACCCGCTCGTTCGGCTGATGCCGGCGGTCGGCTCCGCCGGCCTGCTCACCGGGTGGCGGCGTCGTCGAGGATCGCCCGGAGCCGCGCCTGGCATTCGGTGACGAACTCGGGATAGGTGGACCAGTAGTAGGCAAGGCCGACGACGCCGACGCCGATAGCCCAGGCACGGGCCCGGGACCAGGTCAGATCGTCGAGGTCGAGGCTGTTCCGGTACGCCTGTCGGGCCGGCGCCGGCAGGTCCCAGACCGGGGCGTGTTCGGCGTCGGGAAAGCCGATCGCGAGTGCCCCGAAGTCGATGACCGCGCGCAGCCGACCGTCGCGCACCAGCAGGTTGGCCGGCCTGAGGTCGCTGTGCAGCCACACGTGGGGTCCGGACGGCTGCGGCAGGTCGAGCGCGGCGCGCCACAACCGTTCCAGGGTCGCCACGTCGAGGCTGGCACCGACCGTGTCCCGGCACTCCGCGAAGCACCTGCTGACCGACGGGTCGAATGAGCGCAGGATGCCGCCGCGGTAACCGTCGAGCCCGTCGGCCCGGGTCGCGCCCATCAGGTCCAGGCCGTGCAGCTCCCGGACGAACGCCGCCAGGTCGGTGCCGAAGGCGGCCCAGTCCTCGACGGTCTCCGGACCCGGCGGTGCGCCCTCGATCCAGCGGTAGACCGACCAGGCGAGCGGGAAGTCCGAGGTGGGGGTACCGGCGAAGACAGGCTCGGGGACGGCGAGGGTGAGCCGCGGCGCCAGGCGCGGAAGCCACTTCTGTTCCCTGCGTACCGACGGCTCGTTGTCCGGGGTGCGGGGCAGTCGTACGAGCAGGTCGTCGCCGAGCCGGAACATCGTGTTGTCGGTGCCCGAGCCGGCGTACGCCAACGGCAGGTCGGCCCACTCCGGGCACTGCTCCGTCAGCAGGGTTCGGACCAGCGCACCGTCGACCGGGAGTTCGTTGTGGTGAAGCGTCACGCCGGGATCCTCCCGCCACCCGGTCCGGAGGTCCAACGACTTCTGGCAGCTCGGGCTGCCGGTCGTCGGCGGCGTGCCGGCCTGTCACGCCGGCCTCGGGCGGCACCGGCACCGGGCGGGGAAACCGGTCCAGCGGCGCCACCGGCGCCAGATGCCGTACGCGAGCAGGGCCAGCCCGACCCCGGCGACGCCGGCGGCGATCCACAGCCGGGTCACCAGGACGCTGTGCGCCTCGGCGATCTCCGCCGCCTGCCGGCGCAGCATCGGATCCTGGCGCGGCATCGAGGCGACCATCTCGTCGACGAACGGCCCACGGGGCTGTACACACGCGCCCACGAGCAACAGCGCGCCCAGAACCACGGCCGTTCGATCCAGCCCGCGCGACACCCCGCCACGATGGCAGCGCGCGACAAGCCCGGCGTCCGCGCGCCGACGTGCGGGTGTGCGCCGGCGGGTACAGTTCGGGTCTCACCGTCGGAACGACCAGCGGGGGCAGCATGGGCAGCGCCGGCGGGACCACGACGTCCTGACGTCCTACCGGCCCTGACGAGTGTGGAGCTCGTCCGGGCCTCGGGGTGGCGACGCTGGCCGGCGCGGCTGCCCGGCCAGCCGATCTTCTTCCCGTGATGAACGAGGACCACGCGATCAGGATCGCCCGGGACCGGAACGTGCCGCCGGTGTGGGTTACGTGACCCGGTTCCGGGTGGAGTCAGATTCCCGGCCCGGTACCCGGTCCGCCAGGTCGGCGGCGACACCATCCTCGAGCTGTGGGTTCCCGCCGAGGAACTGGACGAGTTCAACGACCACATCGTCGGGCTGACCGAGGTCGTACCCGAGTTCCGCCAGCCGGGATGCGTCAGGCGCTCCAGCGGTCCAGCGTGGCCGTGAAGCACAGGTCCGCGGTCGGCCCGGAAAGCAACGCCGGCGGCCTCGACGACCCGGTTCCGCCCTACGACGCCACCGATCGCCGGCAGGGCCGCGCGGATGTGTCGGATCGCGGTCACAGCGGTGGACATGGTGCGACGACGTTCTAGGGTGCCGGCATGGGTGCGGAGGTACGGGCGGACCCGGTGGAGCTGGCGCGTGTCGCACAGTTCTGTCTGGACAGCTCAGAGGAACTCGCGGCGGCACTGCGCGCCGTCAGGGCCGATGCGGTCCTGTCCACGTCAGACTTCGGAAACGTGGCGAACGCCGACCGGCTGAGCACGGCCTACCACGGCGTGGAGGGCAGTGCGGGCACATCCGTGGAACGGCTGATCACCGTCTTCGAGGTGGACAACGACAGCCTGCTCCGGGTGGCCTTCGCCTACCGGCAGGCAGACGAGGCGGCCGAGCGCAGGATGCGGCAGAAGCATCGCAACATTCCGAACTGACCACGGGGAGGTCGCCGATGGGGATTCCACCGGAAGACCAAGAGCGCTTCCCGCCGATCACGGCGGCCGAATCGACCTGGCATCTGCACGCGAACCCGGGTCGTATCCGGAGCGCGGCGTCGGCGTGGCGACGGTTCGGCACGTTCGCCACGTCGCTGGGTGACGACCTCGACGCGAGCAGCAAGAATCTGGTCAGCTCCCAGTGGGCGGGCCCGGCCCGCGACAGCTTCGTGCAGCACCGTGCCAAACTGCTCTCCAGCATCGACGCGCTCCCGGGCAACGCGGGCAAGCTGGCCGATCACCTCGAGGGCATCGCCGACCTGCTGCAGCGCTACCAGGGGCTGCTCGACGCCGAGTACGACAAGGTGAGGTTCCGCGACGTCGGCGGCACGTTCTATCCCCGGAGCGCGGAAGAGCAGAAGCTGATCAGCGGTGCCATCGCCGAGGCCGTAACCCTGCGCAAGGAGTTGGAGCAGGCACTCGCCCAGAAGCTCAGCGGCTTCGACAGGTCGGGCTGGGATGCCATCGCCGGCGACTGGGGCGCGGTCGCCACCGGCACCACCAACCCGTTCACGCTACCGCCCGAGGCGACGGACGGCGTTTCCGTGATCACGGTGGACGGCCGGGTGATCGTGAACACCGGAACCGGAGACGACGACGTCAAGGTCAGGGTCGACCCGAAGACCGGCGAGGTCATCGTCACCGTCAACGGCGCGGACTACCACTACCCGCCGGGTACCCCGATCACCATCCGCGGCGGTGAGGGCAACGACACCATCGAGGTCCCGAAGGGCTCCAACATCCGCGTGACCCTGCTCGGCGGAGAAGGGGACGACACCATCCGCGGCGGTGACGGCGCGGACAAGATCTTCGGAGGACGCGGAAAGGACGACCTCTACGGCGGCCGGGGCAACGACTACATCTCCGGCGGCTCCGGCATCGACTACATTGACGGCCAGGACGGGAACGACGTGCTGTCCGGCGGTTCCGGCCAGGACACGCTGTACGGCCTGGGCGGTGACGACCAGCTGTCCGGCGGCGAGGACGACGACTACCTCGAGGGCGCGAAGGGCAACGACTCGCTGCACGGCGGCGCCGGCAGGGATGTGCTTTCCGGAGGCCGTGGCGACGACAGACTCGCCGGAGGCACCGGCGACGACGTCTACTACGGCGGGCATGGCAAGGACAACATCACCGCAGGTGGCGGCCGTGACACCGCCTACCGGCAGGACGAGGACACCGTCGACGGCGTGGCCTCGGATGTCAGGGTCGAGATCAGCGACAAGGCGCAGTTCATCAAGATCGAGGGCTCCGACGAGTTCAGGGAACGGGTGCTGGCCGATCTCGACATGTACCGCGCCTCACCCACCGGCCAGCAGATGCTGGCCAACCTCGAGGACAAGCGCGACCCGAACTTCCTGTTCGGCGAAAACACGCTGACCATCAAGGAGCTCGACGAGGAGAACGGGTACGCCAGCAGAGGCCGCAAGCTCGTGAACTCGGACTCCGTCATCCAGTACAACCCCGCCTTCACCTTCGACTCCGAGCGCGGTCGACCGTCGGTGGTGCTCTACCACGAACTCGGGCACGTGTACGACTACTGGAACGGCACCTTCGACGGCGACAAGATCGTCGGCGGGCCGGACGACGGCATCAAGAAGGCCGAACGGCAGGCGACCGGGCTCCCCTTCGACCACGACGACGACCCCTCGACGCCGGACCGGCTTGACCCCGATCACCCGATCCAGTACACCGAGAACGGGCTACGCCGGGAGATGGGCATGCGCGAACGCGACACCTACGCCACCTACCCGGGAGACGGTTGGTGACCAGGCTGCGCCGCGCCGTCGGCCTGCTGCTCGTCACGGCGACCCTGTCCGCCTGCTCGGGCGACCCGGACCTGGATCTGACGGTCCGGACCGCCGTCGCCGGCGGCGACGTCACGGTCGAGTACACCCTGGCCAACCGGTCCGACGCGCCGATGGTGGTCTACGACGGAGGATGGACCGACCCGCAGCAGCCCGGCTGGTCGCGGGGGCCGGTGGAGGTCAGCGTCCGCGACGACGGCGTGATCGAGATCTCCCGACGCATCATCCACCCCTGTCAGACCGAGGACACCAGCGACTGCGGTGGCGCCCGCGAACCCACCGCACGGATCCGGGGCTCCGTACTCGAACCGGGTGCCAGTAGGTCGGACAGCGTCCGGGTGCCGCTCCAGGTGGAGCCCGACCATCCGGCGTCCGCCCGGCACACGAGCATCTCGCTGGCCGGGCGGAAGGTGGTCTTCTGCGTGGGGTTCACCGAGGCGACCGAGGACAACCCACCGACGCCGGACGGGCTCTACCCGCCCGGGAGTCCGCAGACCGTCGTGTGCGGCGAGCCGTACCGGGTGCCCTGAGGACGCCGGACGGGTCCGCGCGGCGCCGGGCCGCGTGCCGGTCGCTGCCAGGCGGGCGGGGTGAGGCCCCGGGTGGTGGGTTAGCCTGCCTGGTCATGGAGGCATCCGACGGCCGGCTCGAGCTGGCCGTCGACCCGACCCGACCCACCGGCCGTACGCTCCTGGCCGACGGCGTCGAGCAGTCGTACGTGGATCTCGTCGATCCCACGTACCTGCACTTCGAGTACGTCCGCCGCATGGCCGCCGTGACCGATCTCGCCGCCCCGGCCGGTGACCCGCTGGACGTGCTGCACCTCGGCGGTGGCGCCCTGACGCTGCCGCGCTACGTCGCCGCGACCCGGCCCGGTTCGGCCCAGGTGGTCGTCGAGCGGAATCCGGCCGTCGTCGAACTCGTGGAGCGCGACCTGCCACCCCGGCCAGCCGGCGTCGACGTCCAGGTCGCCGACGCCCGGGAGGCGGTCACCGCCGCTCCCGCCGACGCGTACGACCTGGTGCTCGCCGACATCTACCAGGCGGCCCGGATGCCGCCGCACGTGGCCACCGTGGCGTTCGCCGCCGAGGTCGCCCGGGTCCTGCGGCCGGACGGCATCTACCTGGTCAACGTCACGGACCTGCCGCTCCTGACCATCACCCGGGTCCAGGCGGCCACCCTGCGCGCGGTCTTCGCCGACGTGTGCGTCGTCGCCGACCGGCGAATGTTGCGCGGCCGACGGTACGGCAACGTGGTGCTGGCCGCGGCGGCACGTCCGCGCCGGCTGCCCGTGGCCCGGCTGGCGGCCCGGGTGCTGCGCGATCCGTTGCCCGGCGCCGTGCTGCACGGGCAGGCGCTCGACACGTTCATCGCCGGCGCTCGGCCGCGTACCGACGACGCCGCAGGTTGAGACCAGGTAGCAGCAGCTCAGTGCGTTGATCGACGCTTCCGAGCCGGGGTACGACGGACGAGTCGACCTGTACGCCGGATTCTGTGCCCGGCGCGCACCGATGCCGGTGGCGCCGGCGGCGGTCATCCATCTCGGCCTGCCGTTGCCGACAGGCTCCAGCGGCCTACCCGCAGGCATCGGGCGGGCAACCCTCGAACGCCTGCGCGGGCCCGTCACCGGTACGGCGACAGGCCCTTCTTGGCCTTGCTCCGGGTGGGGTTTGCCAAGCCATCCCGGTCACCCGGGATGCTGGTGGGCTCTTACCCCACCGTTTCACCCTTACCGGATCCGGCCGATTCGCACCCCGAAGGGCCGAATCACCCGCTCCGGCGGTCTGTTTTCTGTGGCACTGTCCCGCGGGTCACCCCGGGTTGCCGTTAGCAACCACCCTGCCCTGTGGAGTCCGGACGTTCCTCGGCGACGGGCACGTGTCCCGTCGACGCGACCGCCCGGTCGGCTCGTCCGTCGCGTGGCAATCGTAACGAAGATCCGGAGGGGCAACCACCGGCACGAACGCGGTGGGGGAATCGTCCTTCTTCGGCACCGCCGGGGTGTCGACGACCTCCCGTCCGATTCCCACCGGCCGCACGTCGTCGGCATCGCCCCTGGTCGGAGGCGGTACGGGTCGGCGGGCTAACCTCACGGCGATGGGGCTTCCCGAGGTGCTGCTGGTGCTCGCCGCCGGGTTCGCCGCGGGGACGATCAACGCGGTGGCCGGTGGCGGATCCCTGATCAGTTTTCCCGCCCTGATCGCGGTCGGGCTGCCGCCCGTGGCGGCCAACGTCAGCAACTCGATCGCGGTCTTCCCGGGTTACCTGGCGAGCGTGGCGGCGAGCCGGGCGGACCTGCCGCAACGGCGGTGGCTCCTGCGGTTGGTCCCGGGCGCCGTGCTCGGCAGCGCCGCCGGCTGTGCCCTGCTGCTCTCCACCCCGGCTCGGGCCTTCGAGGTGGTGGTGCCGTTCCTGGTGTTGGGCGCGACCGCCGTACTCGCCTTCCAGACCCGACTCCGGCGCCTGGTCACCCGTCGGTCCGGCGACCGGCGGGAACCCCCGACCCGGACGGATCCGGCGGCGGGGGACGCGGCGACGACGCCGACCGGCTCGGCCCCGCCGACGATGGCGGTACAGGCGATCGTCACGGTCGGCGCCGTGTACGGCGGCTACTTCGGCGCCGCGCTCGGGGTCATGCTCGTCGCCGGGTTGGCGCTGGCGCTGCCGGCGACGCTGGCCCGGATCAGCGCGATCAAGAACCTGCTCTCCGCGGTGGTCGGCCTGACCACGACGGTCGCCTTCGCCGCGTTCGGTCCGGTCCACTGGGTCGCCGTGGCGGTGGTCGCTCCCGCGACCATCGTCGGCGGGTACGTCGGTGCGTGGCTGGTCCGGAGGATGCCGGCGGCCGTCCTCCGGGTGGTGATCGTGACCTTCGGTACGGCGGTCGGGCTGCTGCTGCTCGTCCGGGCGCTCACCTGACCCACCCGCGCGGCTCACGAGGTGTCGCCGGTACGCGCCGCCGGCGGCGCGGTGCGGTGCCCACCGCGCCACCCGCCCGCGGCCCGGACACCCGGATCCCCGCGACCGGGACGCCCGGTCCGACCGGGCGTGCGTCGGTCACGGGGATCCGGTGGGTGGCGGGCACCGGCGTGAGGGTCAGCTCCTGGCGGCGGCCTCCGTGGCGGGCGCCCCGTCGACCTCCGTCTCCGCCCGCGGCGCCGGAGTCACCCGCGGGTCGCCCTCGTCGGCGAAGTAGTCGTCGGGCTGGGTGCCGTCGACGCCCTCGGCAACCTTCGCGGCCCGCAGGATCAGCGTGCCGACCGCGGCGACGAGCAGGTTGAGCGCGACCGCGACCAGTCCGACGTAGATCGTCTTCGGGGTGTCGAGGCCGAACTTCTCCAGCGGGAAGGCGGAGCCGCCGAAGTGGGCGCGTCCGGTGGCCGGGTTCGGGATCTGGTAGAGCATCCACATCCCGAGCCCCATCCCGGCGGCCCAGCCGGCGATCAGGGCGCCCCGGTGGAACCAGCGGGTGTAGAGGCCGAACGCGACGGCCGGAAGCGTCTGCAGGATGATGACGCCCCCGATGAGCTGGAGGTCGATCGAGAACTGCGGGTCGAGGAAGACGATGCAGGCGACCGCACCGATCTTCACGACCAAGGACGTGATCTTGGAGACGTTCGCCTCCTGGGCGGGTGTGGCGTCCCGACGCAGGTACTCCTTGTAGATGTTGCGGGTGAAGAGGTTCGCGGCGGCGATCGACATGATCGCGGCCGGCACCAGGGCCCCGATGCCGACGGCGGCGAACGCCACCCCGGTGAACCAGCTCGGGAACTCCTGCGCGAACAGCAGCGGCACCACGGTGTTGTTGTCGACCGTCCCCTCGGTCGCGCCGGGCAGCGGCGTCACCCCGGCCGCGATCGCCAGGTAGCCGAGCAGGGCGATCAGCCCGAGCAGCAGGCTGTACGCGGGCAGGGCGGACATGTTCCGCTTGATGACGTCCCGGTTGCGGGCCGCCAGGACGCCGGTGAGGCTGTGCGGGTAGAGGAAGAGCGCCAGCGCCGAGCCCAGCGCCAGGGTGATGTACTGCACCTGGTTGTTCTCGGTCAGCAGGATGCCGTCGCCGGCCGACGGGGTGGCGTCGAACTTGGCCTGCGCCGCGTCGAAGATGGCGCCCCAGCCGCCGAGCTTGTACGGCAGGTAGATGACCGCCGCCAGGATCACGATGTAGATCAGCGAGTCCTTGACGAAGGCGATCAGCGCCGGTGCCCGCAGCCCCGACTGGTAGGTGTAGGCGGCCAGAATGGCGAAGGCGACGATGATCGGCAGGTGCCGGGCCAGGGCGCTCTCGCCGGTGACCCCCATCGTCTTCAGCACCGCCTCGATGCCGACCAGTTGCAGCGCGATGTACGGCATCGTCGCGACGATCCCGGTGATGGCGACGAGCAACGCCAGGGTCGGCGAGTCGAACCGCTTGCGGACGAAGTCGGCCGGGGTGACGAAGCCGTGTCGGTGCGACACCGACCAGAGCCGCACCAGCACCAGGAAGACCAGTGGGTAGACGATGACCGTGTACGGCACCGCGAAGAACCCGGCCGCGCCCGCGCCGAACAGCAGCGCCGGCACCGCCACGAAGGTGTACGCGGTGTAGAGGTCACCACCGACCAGGAACCAGGTGATCCAGCCGCCGAAGCTGCGCCCGCCGAGCCCCCACTCGTCGAGGTGCTCCATGTCCTTCGGCGCCCGCCAGCGGGCGGCGACGAATCCCATCACGCTGACCAGCAGGAACAGCAGCGTGAAAATGGTGATCTCAGTGAGGTGGTCCCGCCACACCGCCGCTCACCTCCGCCGCTTCGTCATCTGGTAGACGAGGGTGGTGGTGCCCACCCCGAGGGCGATGAAGGCAAGCTGCAGCCAGTAGAAGACCGGAAAGCCGAACAGCCGGGGCGAGTCGGCGTTGAACAGCGGCGTGACCAGCGGCACCACGATGGGTACCACGAGCAGCCAGTTCCATGGGCTGTGGTCCTTGGCTCGGGCGGTCACCGCCGTGTTCGGTGCCGCCTCCATCTCCGGTTCACTCATGCCGTCTCCTCGCGTCGTCGTCGCGATTTCCCCGTTCTCGCCGCCGCCCGCCCGCTCCTCCCGCTGTCGCGCTCTGTCAGCCAGGAAGCACCACAAATGGACTTATTTGGACAAATAAGCCTATAATCAGCGTATATGGTTCCGGACGGAGTGCGGACCACGGCCGTGACGCCGGAGGCTAGGACAATGCGACCGCGTCATGTGCCCACCCACTGATCGATGCGCCCAACGGCGGATTCCGTGCGCCAGACGGTCGTCAGATGGCGGAAGCCGACAGGACAACACCGCATCTGACAGCAGGACGACGCAGATCCCGACTCGATCGACGGACGCCATCGGGCTTGATCAGCTTCACCGGATTTGCCATCCTGGCGCGGTGCCCCGATTCCTCTCGTACGACGCGACGGAGTTGGCGTACCACGTTCTCGGATCCGGGCCACCGTTGGTCTGCCTGCCCGGCGGGCCGGCCCGGGCGTCGAGCTACCTCGGCGACCTGGGCGGGCTGGGCCAACGGCGTACGCTGATCCGGCTCGACCTCCGGGGCAGCGGCGAGTCGGCCGTCCCGGACGATCCCGCGACGTACCGGTGCGATCGACTGGTGGACGACGTCGAAGCGTTTCGAGAGCACCTCGGGCTGGAGCGGATGGACCTGCTCGCCCACTCCGCCGCCGGGAACCTGGCGGTGCTGTACGCGGCCCGGTTCCCGCAACGGCTGGCCCGACTCGTCCTGGTCACCCCCGGCCTACGCGCGGTCGGACTCGATCCGGTCGGCTTCGCCGAGGCGGTCGCCGCCCGCTCCGGCGAGTGGTGGTACCCGCGGGCGAAGGAGGCGCTGGACGCCTGGGAGGAGGCCGCCGCCCGGAAGGCCGACCCTGCGGAGGTCGCCCCGCTGCGCGTGGCCGCCGCGCCGTTCAGCTACGGCCGGTGGGACGAACGGAGCCGGTCGCACGCCGAGAACGAGCAGTGGGAGCTGGCCGCCGCGGCCCTGACCGGCTTCTACGCCGACTTCACGCCCGACGTCGCCGCCGTCCGCAACGGGCTGGCCACGCTCGACGTCCCGGTGCTGATCCTCGCCGGCGAACTGGACCCCGTCCCGACGCCGGCCGCCGCCGCGCAGCTCGCCGCGTTCTTCCCCCACGCCGAGGTCGTGGTCCAGCCCGGTGCCGCCCACTACCCGTGGATCGACAACCCGATCCGGTTCCGCGAGGCCGTCCTCGCCTTCCTCGGCGACGCCTGAGTCGGGAACAGCGCCGAACCGTTGTCCAGGTGCGGACGGCGGTTCGGCCCGAACCGCCGCCGGAGCCCGGGCGGGCGGTTCGACGGGTGGGCACCCCGGGGTCCCCCGGGTCGCCGGTGACGGACCCCGGTGGGACGGGGCGGAGACGGACACCAGCCCGACGGAGTGGCGTCAGATCCCGGCCAGGTGGGCGGTGTCGTTGACCGACCGCACCGCCATGCCGCCGTCGGGCCAGACGTCCAGCACGGAGAGCCCGGCCGGGTCGAGGTAGAGGCGGTGCAGGAAGGCGTCGCCCGCGGCGAGCGCCTCCCGCAGCGCGATCTTCAGGGGCGAGACGTGTGAGACCACCACCACGGTCTCACCCGGGTACGCCGCGAGCAGGGCGGACATGGCACGGCGGACCCGGACGGCGACCTCGGCGAACGACTCGCCGCCCGGCGGGGCCACCTCGGTGGAGGCGAGCCAGGCATCCATCTCGGCGGGCCACCGTTGGCGTACCTCGGCGAAGGTCCGCCCCTCCCACTCGCCGAAGTCGCACTCGACCAGGTCGGGCTCGGTCGTCACCGGCACGCCGCCGAGCCCGCCCGCCACCACCCCGGCGGTTGCCGTGCACCGCGACAGCGGCGAGCTGACCACGGCCGCGACCGACGGGGCGAGCCCGGCGATCCGGCGGGCCGCCGCGCCCGCCTGGGCCAGGCCACGCTCGGAGAGGGGCACGTCGCCCCGGCCGGAGTACCGGCGCTGCTCGGTGTACACGGTCGCGCCGTGCCGCAGCAACAGCAGCCGGGTCGCGGTCTCGGCCGGACGCGGCTCCCAGGAGGTTCGCGCGGTGGAGCCCTGGGCCGCGACCGTGTGCGCCCGCGCCCGGCCGGTCGCGTCGGCGCTCGTCCCGCCGGTCGCCGCCGCCGCAGGCTCGGGAGCCTTTCCCTCCGCGATGTCCATCGCGGCGTTCGCCAGCGCGTCGGCGTGCCGGTTGCGCTCGCGGGGCACCCAGGTGTACGTCACCGTGTCGAACCTGCGGGCCAGCCCGGCCGCCCGCGCGGCCAGCGGCCGCAGCCCGGCGTGCCGGATCTGCCAGCGCCCGGCCATCTGTTCGACGACCAGTTTGGAGTCCATCCGCACCTCGACCCGGGCCGCGCCCGCCTCGACGGCGGCCTCCAGACCGGCGATCAGGCCGTGGTACTCCGCGACGTTGTTGGTGGCCACGCCGATCGACTCGGAGCGTTCCGCCAGCACCTCACCGGTCTCGGCGTCCCGGAGCACCGCGCCGTAGCCGGCCGGACCGGGATTGCCCCGTGCCCCGCCGTCGGCCTCCACCACGACCCTACGACCCGACACCGCCACACCCCCGCCCGGTCGGATCGGCAACCACGGTGTTCACAGGCCCGACTCGGCGGTACGCACCAGGATCCGCCGGCACTCCTCGCAGCGCACCACCTCGTCCGGGGCGGCGGCCCTGATCCGGGCCCGGTCCGCCCCGGCCAGCTCCAGGCGGCAGCCGCCGCACCGGCCTGCGGTGATCAGCGCCGCACCCAGGCCGCCGGACGCCTCCCGGATGCGGTCGTAGAGCGCCACCAGGTCGGCCGGCAGGTCGGCGACGAGCGGCTGCCGGGCCCGGGTCTTGAACTCCTCCTCCTTGGCGATCTCGGCCAGCGCCCGCTCCCGGCGCTCCTCGGCCTCGGCGCGCCGCCGCCGCGCGGCGGCGAGTCGCTCCTGGACCTCGTCCAGGACGCCCTGCGCGGCCTCCCGCTGCTCCATCAGCTCCAGCTGGGCGTCCTCCAGCTCGTTCTGCCGCCGGTTGAGCGAGACCAGCTCGTGCTGCAACGCCTCCAGCTCCCGGGCCGGGCCGGTGCCCATGGTCAGCCGCGCCTCGTCCCGTTCCTTGCGGAGGCGGACCTGCTCGACGTCCCGCTCCAGCCGCCTGATGTCGCGGTCCAGGTCGTCGACGGTGACCTGGGCCCGGACCCGCTCATCCTCCAGCTCGGCGATCTCGCGCGTCAGTGACTCCAGCTCGGCGTGCTCCGGCAGGGTACGACGCCGGTGCGCGAGCTGGGCGAGCCCGGTGTCGATCGCCTGCAGGTCGAGCAGGCGGCGCTGGTCCTTCGGGTCGGCCTTCATCGGCGGGGCTCCTTGTCCACGGCGTGGGCGGGGGACGGCACGTGCAGGGTCCACGGATCGGTGTCCAGGTCGGAGACGGTGGCCTCGACGGGCAGCGCGGTGCGCAGGAACTCGGCGACGTCGTCCAGCCAGGGACGCTCGGTCGCCCAGTGCGCCGCGTCCAGCAGCGCCGGACCGTCCTCGGCGACGTACTCGCTGGCCGGATGGTGGCGCAGGTCGGCGGTGAGGAACGCGTCGGCCCCGGCCCGTCGGGCGTCCTCCAGGAACGAGTCGCCCGACCCACCGCTGACCGCCACCGTCCGGATCACCCGGGCGGGGTCGCCGGCCGCGCGTACCCCCCAGGCGGTCGGCGGCAGGACCCGGGCGGCGTGCGCGGTCAGTTCGGCCAGGGTCATCGGCGCCGGCAGCCGTCCGACCCGCCCGATCCCCCGGCCCGCTCCGGCGGCGGGGCTGTCCGGGGCGGCCGGACGCAGCGGGCGCAGTCCGGTGAGCCCGAGCCGGGCCGCCAGGGCGTCCGAGACCCCCGGGTCGGCGACGTCGGCGTTGGTGTGCGCGACGTAGAGGGCGACGTCGTGACGGATCAGCCGGTGCACGATCCGTCCCTTGTACGTCGTCGCCGCCACCGACGACACGCCCCGCAGCAGCAGCGGGTGGTGCGCGACGATCAGGTCGGCGTCGCGGTCGAGCGCCTCGGCGACGGTCTCCGGAACCACGTCGACCACGCAGTGGATCCGGCGTACCGCGGCGGTGGGCTCACCGACCACCAGACCCACCCGGTCCCAACCCTCGGCCCAGGCCGGCGGATAGCGCCCGTCCAGGGCCGCGACGACGTCGGCCACACTGACAGTCGGAGATCCGGATGCCCCCACGGCGGCTCAGCTTACCCGCGGCCGGGAACGGCCGCCGCGACCGCGTGTGACGACGCGCCACCACGGGCCGGAAGCCGCCCCCCTGCGGCCGCCGCCGGGGGGCGGGCGGCGCCGCCGACCCGGCGGCGCCGACCCACCGCCCGGCGGCTCAACCGAGCTGGTCGCTGACCGACGTTCGGCTGCGCAGCGCCGCCACCGCCATGTCCCACGGGAAGCGGTCCAGGTGTCGCTCTCCCGTCCCCGGGGCGTGCAGCGGAAAGACGTGGTCGCCGAAGAGCACCGTGACGTCCCACTCCCGCAGCCGCGAGATGCTGGCGAGAAACGCCGGGTGGGCGGCCATCGCCGCGTTGGTGAAGGGCATCGCCACGATCGGCAGCCCCTTGCCCAACCCCTCCACGAGGAGGCCGAGGGCGAGCGTGTCGGCGATTCCCGCGGCCCACTTGTTGATGGTGTTCACCGTCGCCGGGGAGACGATCATCGCGTCGGCGCTCGGCAGCACGTCCGGGTCGCCGGGATTCTTGTACGTCGACCGGACCGGATGGCCCGTCTGCCTGGTCAGCGCCGGCACGTCGGCGAACTTCGTCCCGTCCGGGGTCAACACCACGCAGACGTCCCAGCCGTCGCGCTGCGCCCCGGACACCAGCCGTCCGACGTGCCGGGTCGCCGGCGTCCCGCAGGCGATGACGTACAGGACCCGGGACCCGATCGACTTCACCGTCACCGGACACACCTCCGCCGCACGGTCAGACTCCTACACCCATCTGCTCAGCCAACTCCGCGATCGGCGCGGGCGGCGTACCCCGTGTGCGACGCAGCACGTTCGACATCACCTCGTGGGCGATCGGCCGGCACCGGATCTCGGAGGGGGCGAGCCGGTCCCCCTCGACCAGCGCCTCGCCCGCCCTGTCCAGCGCGCCGATCTGGGCGAACCCCCGGGCCAGGTCCAGCATGTGGTGCGCACGCCGCTCCGGCACCAGCGCGTTGAACCCCTCCCGTCCCACGATGTCGCGCTCGTGGGTCTGCACCGCGTACCGGCCCTCGCCGAGCTCCACCGCCGCCGCCGCCCGGTGCAGCTCCAGGTTGGTCGGCCCGAAGCAGGTCCAGTAGCAGTTGTCGTCGCGGCCGAGCCGGCGCGCCGCCTCCGCCGCCTCGTTGACCAGGTCCCGGACGGTCTTGTTGTCGCCCATCCGGGCCGCCGCCATCGCCCCCTGCAACAGCAGCATCCCGTACACCGAGAGCCGGTCGTCGCTGGCGTCGTTCCCACCCCCCGGGGCGATCCGGTTGGCGAAGCTGACGTTGACCTCCAGTGCCGCCCGCGCCCGGCCCAGCGCCAGCAGCGCGTTGCCGACCCGGTACGTCGCCACTCCGGCGAGCAGCGGATCCTCCGCCCGCTGGGCCACCGCCATGGCCCGGTCGGCGGCGAGCCAGGCCAGCTCGTACTCGCCGAGCTTGCGCAGCGCCGAGGAGGCGATCTGGTACACCTGCCCGAGCAGGTGGGCGGCGCGCCGGGCCAGGTCGCCGCTGGCCGTGCTGTCCAGGGCCTGCGCGTCCCGCAGGAGTTTCGGCAACGCCCGGGTCAGCACCCCGTAGCGGGCGTACTGGTAGGTCAGCCAGGCGTGGTTGACCGACTTCTCCAGCTCGGCCATCGACGGCGGCTCGGGCGTGACGGCGAAGAACGACGTCATGGAGTCGTAGCGCTCCAGCGCCGAGCGGATCTCCTCGACCTCGACGTCGTCGATGCAGGTGAGGGCGTCGGTCCGGCGCTCCGGCGCCTTGCCGAGCAGGATCTGGACGTCGAGTTGGAGCACGTCCGCGATCTCGTACAGAACGGAGAACTTGTCGAGCCGGCGTACCCCCCTCTCGATCTTGTCGACCCAGCTCTTCGACTTTCCGAGCCGGTCGGCGAAGACCTGCTGCGACATCTTGCGGCGAGTACGCCAGTAGGCGACGCGCCGGCCGATCGGCAGTTCGTCCATGTCCCGCCCCTTCCTCCTCTGGGACCGTCCCCTCCGGACGTCCGGCTGAAACGTGGCTGCTCCCGCCCGATGCGGGTCGCACAGCATGTACGTCACGCCGTGCCGGGCCGCTCGTAGCTTTCGATATGACGCGCGGCGGTTTGCCCGAAGAAACGACCGCACCAGATGCCAGTGACGGGTTTCGACCCCCCAACGCTGGCCGAGATCGCTGAATTAGGGGGTTCCCAGCAATGTTGGGGAGAGTTCGTCCGTCCGCGGTGCGCCTCAGCCAGGTCGATCGGATCCGGCTGCGCCGCATCGCGGTCCGCTACGCCAGCCACGGATGGACCGTCACGCCCGGTGCCTGCCTGGCCCGACACCGGTTCGTCTGTGGCCGGGCCGGCTGCCCGACGACCGGCTGTCATCCGGCGTTGGAGCACTGGGAGGAGCTGGCCAGCTCGGATCCCGCCCGGGTGGCGAGTTGGTGGCGCCTACGTCCACACTCGATCTTGCTCGCCACCGGGCGGTCCTTCGACGTCCTTGAGGTCCCCGCCTACCTGGGCCGGTACGCCCTCGACGAGGTCCGGCCCCGACTCGGCCGCCACCTCGCCGAACGGGTCCGTGGTCCGGTCGCGGCCACCCCGACCGGGCGATGGATGATCCTGGTCGGTCCCGGCGAGACGCTGCGGCCGGAACTCGACGAGTCGCTGTACGTCATCCGGCACGGTGCCGGCTCGTGGATTCCGGCGCCGCCGACCCGGCTGCCGGAGGGACCGGTCCGGTGGGTGCGCTCGCCCGAGGAGACCCGCTGGCGGCTGCCGGACCCGCGGCATGTCCAGGAAGTCCTGTTGGAGGCCCTGGACGCGGCCACCCCGACGTTCCCGGCCCCGCTGTCGTCCTCCCGCCTGCCGGCACCCCGCCGCGGCTGCTGACCGCCACCCGCACCGGGTGCGGGACCCGGCCCTCTGGCGCGGCCGCGGACGCGGGGACGGTTCACGCCGTACGGGCACGGCCGCGCCGTCTGGGGCGCCGTGCCCGCTTCGCCGCCCGTGCGGCGGGAGCAGGAGAAGCCGGGGAAGCGTGAGACCAGCCGGGACCGGGTACTCCCGCTCCGGACTGGTTGACGCCTGAGGAAGGGGCCCTCGCCATGCTCAGCAAAGAGGATCAGCGCCGCTTCGACGAGATCATGCACCATCTTCGCGTAACCGATCCGGAGTTCGTCGCCCGTCTCGGCGACGGGGCCAGGCTACGCCGGGCCCGGCTGATGCTCGTGTTGACCTTCGTACTCTGGGCGGCCGTACCGGCCCTGGTCGTCGTCGGCGGTTGGCTGGCCACGGCGATCGCCCCGGCGGTCCTGGTCGCCGCCACCCTCATGATGTGGCAGGCCCGTCGGCACCGGTGGTGACCGCCCCGGGCGTGCGGGGGCCGGACCGGTCGGTGACCGTACCGAACCGGGCGTAGGCCCGGCCGAGCCGCTCGATCAGGCGCTGCCCGCCGATCGCGGCGTCCGGTGCCCCGAGCTGCCGCAACACCAGGTCAGGCTCTGTCGCCAGCACCGGTGCGCGGGACGGCAGCGGGACCGGGGAGAGCCAGAACCGGTCGGCCACCTCCGCCAACGGCGTGGCGGGCAGGTCGGCCAGGGCCGGTCCGGCACCGACCGGCGGCGAGCCGGACGCGGTGTCGTCCGGGTGGCCGTCCGACCCGGGGTCGGCACCGGCCGGGCCGGCGTGGCGACGACGCCGGGCCGGCGGCCCGCCCCCGTGGGCGGGCACGGTCCGCGCCGCGCCGTCGCCGCCCCGGTCGCCGGCCTCACCGCCACCGTCCCCGACGGGCCCGACCGCGCGCCCGTCGGTCTCGCCGTCACCGCCGGCACCGTCCGCGTCGCCCGACCCGGCGGCACGCAACGTCCGAAGGCGGGCCAGCAGAGCCGCCCGGGCGCGGCCCCGCCAGTGCAACAGGCGGAAGGGATCCGCGTCGAACGCCTCGGCCAGCAGGTAGAAGGCGGCGGCGATGTGCTTGCACGGGACGGCGGCGTCGGGGCAGTCGCACCGCTGTTCGAGTTCGTCGACTCCGCCGGGAAACAGCGGCGCCCCCGCCTCGGCGAACAGCCGTTCCAACTCCGGCGGTACGTCCCCGGCGAGCAGCCGGGCGCTGAACAGCGCCTGCGCGGCGAGCAACGACTCGACGCGGGCCCAGACCCGCTCCTCGAAGGGCTCCAGCCGGATCGACACCTGGTACGGCTCCGGCCGGGAACCCTGGACGACGGCGGTCACCTCACCGGGTGTCACCTCCAGCGAGAGAACCTGCCCCGCCCGGGCGTACGACCGGCCCCGGGCGAGCCGGCTGCCGAGCGCGAACGACTCGAGGACGTCGAGGAACCGACGTGACCACCAGGACCGTCCGATCGCGCCCCGGGTGCTGCGGGCGCGCAGCCCGCCCGGGACCCGGCGGGGCGGGGCGTAGTCGGCGAAGTTGGTCCAGCCCTTCCGCACGGTCACGTCCGTGCCCTCCGCCGCCGCGGGCGACCCACCGTCCACAGCCGCCTCACTCCACCACCGCCCCGGACTCCAGGGCGAAGAGCCGGCGCAGCTCCGACGTCGACAGCTCGGTGAGCCACCGCTCCCCGCTGCCGACGATCCTCGCCGCCAGACCCCGCTTCTCCGCGATCATCGCCGAGACCTTCTCCTCCACCGTGCCGGCGCAGACGAACGTGCGGACCTGCACGGCGCGACGCTGGCCGATCCGGAACGCACGGTCGGTCGCCTGGTCCTCCACCGCCGGGTTCCACCACCGGTCGACGTGGACGACGTGGTTGGCGGCGGTCAGGGTCAGCCCGGTGCCGCCGGCCCGCAGCGAGAGGACGAACAGACTCGGTCCGTCGTCGTGCTGGAAGCGCGCCACCATGGCGTCCCGCTCCGCCCTGCCGACCCCGCCGTGCAGGAAGAGGACCTCGCGGCCGAACCGGGCCGACAGGTGGGCGCGGAGCATCCCGCCGAACCCGGCGTACTGGCTGAACAGCAACGCCTTCTCGCCGGCGGCGAGGATCTCCTCGACGATCTCCTCCAACCGGGCCAGCTTGCCGGAGCGTCCGGGCAGTGCGGAGCCGTCCCGGAGCAGCAGCGCCGGGTGGTTGCAGACCTGCTTGAGCTTGGTCATGGTGGCGAGCACCAGCCCGCGGCGCTCGACTCCCTCGCTGGACTCGATCCTCGCCATCATGTCGTCCAGCACGGCCTGGTAGATCGACGCCTGTTCCCGGGTGAGGTTGCAGAGCACCTCCATCTCCACCTTCTCCGGCAGATCCGCGATGACCGACCGGTCGGTCTTCAGCCGCCGGAGCACGAACGGGCCGGTGATCCGGCGCAGCCGTGCCGCCGCCTCGTCGTCGCCGTGCCGTTCGATCGGTTCGGCGTACCGCCGCCTGAAGGCGGCGGCGCCGCCGAGCAGGCCCGGGTTCGCGAACTCCATGATCGACCACAGGTCGGCCAGACGGTTCTCCACCGGTGTACCGGTGACCGCCACCCGGTGTCGCGCCGGCAGCGACCGGATCGCGGCGGCCTGCCGGGTCGCGGCGTTCTTGATCGCCTGCGCCTCGTCCACCACGATCCGGTGCCAGTCGATCCCGGCCAGCGCCGCGGCGTCCCGGGCCGCCAGCGCGTACGTGGTGAGCACCAGGTCCGCCTGGCGCACCGCCGCGGCGAACCGCTCCCCGCGGGCCCGCTCGGCACCGTGGTGGACGTGTACCCGCAGGTGGGGGGTGAACCGGGCCGCCTCGCGCCGCCAGTTGCCGACCAGGGACATCGGGCAGACCAGCAGGGTCGGCCCGGCCTCCGGCGGATCCTGCGCGAACAGCGCGAGCAACTGGACGGTCTTGCCCAACCCCATGTCGTCGGCGAGGATGCCGCCGAGCCCGAGCGACTCGAGGAAGGTCAGCCAGGCCAGACCCCGCCGCTGGTACGGCCGGAGGGTGCCCCGGAAGCCGGGCGGAGGGTCCCGGTCGGCGAGGTGCCGCTCGACCTGCCCGGCGAGCAGGTCGCCGAGCGGGCCGTCCGCCTCGACCGCCACCACCGGCAGCGCCTCCGGCTGCTCCGGGCTCTCCAGGCCGATCCGGAGCAGGTCGCCGACGGTCAGCTCGCCGCGGGTCCGCAGCAGCCGCAACCCGGCGGCGAGGCGTCCGGGGTCCAGCTCGACCCACTGGCCGCGCCACCGCACCAACGGGGTCTTGAGCCGGGCCAACGCCTCGAGTTCGGCGGCGGACAGCGGCTGGTCCCCGATCGCCAGTTCCCACCGGTAGTCGACCAGCGCCGCCATTCCCAGCGCGCCACGCCCGCCGACCGTGCCGGGGGCGGTCCGGGTGGTGGCGCGCAGCCGGGCACCGAGCCGGGCGCCGGGACGCTGCCACCACGCGGGCAGCAGGACGCCGAAGCCGGCCGCGTGCAACACGGGGGCGCCGTCCCGGAGGAAGCGGTGGGCACCCTCGGTGTCCAGATCCATCCCCGTCGGCGTGGCGGTGCGCAGCGCCTCCTCCAGCTCCGGCCAGAGCCGGCTGGCCCGGCCGAGCTCCGCCAGGAGCGTCTCCTGCGGGGCGGCCAGGTGCCGGGCGAGCGCCCGCAGGTCGGCCCGGGACGCCCAGATCCGGTCCGCACCGACGACCAGACTCGGCTCGTCGGCCGCCTGCAACGCGAACTCGAGCCGCCAGCGCCCGTCGGCCGTCGGCGGCATCCCGCCGGTCTCGGCCGCCGTCCCGGCGGCGCCCGCGGCACCCGGCGGCGGGCTGGTCGTCCCGGTACCGCCGGGGTGGGCGGCGACGAGCCCGGCCGGATCGTCGTCGGGGGGTGCGGGCGGCTCCACCAGCCGGAAACAGGCGCGGACCGGACCGCCGGCGGCATCCCGTTGCCAGGTCCGCAGCCGCGCGTCGAGCCCGTCGAGGGCGGCCGGCGACGCGGTGAAGTCGCGCCGCCGGCCGGTCAGCGCCCGCAGCCAGGCCCGGACGGTGGCGTCCACGCCACCGGCCCGGTCGGCACCGGTGAGGCGTACGCCCGCCAGGGCGCTGCGCGCGGCGGCGTCGGTGAGCGTGTCGAGCACGTCGGCGACGACCGTCGCCGACGTCTGCTCCGTCCCGTCTCCGTCCGTCGCCTCGGGCGGGGGCGCCACGGCGCGGGACGGGGCGCCACCCCGGGTCGCGGTGTCGCGGCCGGAGGCACGGGACGGCGCGGCCCGCCGGGAGCGCGGGACCGGCCGCGCGCAGCGGGCCGCCGGAGGCAGGGCCAGGGCCAGGTCCCGGGCCCAGGCGGCGTCCGTGCCGGTCAGCAGCGGACGCCACACCGCCTCGGCCGGCTCCCCGGTGGCCCCGTCGACGCCGGCGTCGACCCCGGGGCGGCGCCCGGTCGCCGGACCGTCGGCGGGAACCGACACCCGTCGGATTCCGGGCAGGGTCCGCCCTCGGCGCACCAGGTCGACGGCGAACTCGGCCAGCCGCGCCAGATGACGGACCGAGGCCCCGGGCACCGGGGCGGGGCCGTACCGCTCCTGGCCGCCGAGGGCCAGCAGGACGGCGAGGGCGTCGTCGGCGTCGTACTCCAGGGTCGGTACCCACCACTCGGCCAGGCCGACCGGGCCGTCGGCTGGTTCGACCGGCTCGGTGCGGACCAGTTCGGGCGAGTCGGTGGGCGCACCCGCCCGCGTCGGCAGGGCGAGCAGGGCGGTGCCGGTCACCGCTGTGGCGGCGCACTCGCCGAGAGCGTCGGCCAGCCCTGGGTGGCCGACGGCGAACGGATGCGGCCGGGCCCGAGCCGGGCGACCACGCCGACGGGGTGGACGGGGCGGCAGGGTGGAGTCCTCGGCCCACAGCGCGAGGCGGCCGCCGGTCCGCCACACACCGTGCACGACCTGCACCGACGTCCCCCTCTTCGGTCCCGGCTACCGGCGGTCCCTTTCTAGCACCCCGCCGGGGTACGGCCCTTTCGCCCGCACCTGCTCGCCGCAGGTGTCCGGGGTGACGGACCCGTCCGGTCAGTCGCGAATCAAACACTTTCGCCCCACCAGCCCCACCACCGGACACGATGGATGAATGTGGATTCATCGAGCTCTGGGGCCGAGGTGGTGATCATGGAGCTTCCCGGCGCGCAGCGTGCCACCCCGGGGCGCTACCTCCTCCGCGGGCTGCTGCGCTGCGGGCCCTGCGACGAGCTGCTCGTCCCCTCCTTCTCGTCGCACGGCCACCGCTACTACGGCTGCCCGCAGCGGCGCTGCCCCCGCCCCTGGGTGCCGGCCGAGCGGACCGAGCAGGTGGTCTGGGCCCGGGTGGCGGCGCGACTCGGCGTGACGGCACGGGACACGCCCGTCGAGCAACGGCCGACCCTGCTGAGGGCCGTGCTCGCGGAGGTCCGGGTCGGGCCGCGGGTCGCGGATCTCGAGTACCGATGGCGGTGAGGCCGGCCGCGGCGGGCGGCGGGCCCGGATCGGCCGCCGGGCCCGCGAGCCCGGCGGATCCGCTGCGCCGCCACGCCGGGGGCGGCAGGATGGTTCCCATGGGGGCCACCACGGAGATCCCGCTGGTCGGCGGCACCGCCGACGGGGACACGGTGATCGTCGACCTGGACATGCACGGCCGGCCGCCGCTCACCCACCACCACCTGGTGGACGGCGGACTGGCCGGCGCGGACATCTACGAGTTGGAGTCGGGATCGGACGAGGGACCGCCCTGGGTCTACCGGTGGCGGGGTACCGCCTCGTGACCGCACCGCCCGGCGACGCTACCTGCGGCGGACCAGTCGGGCCGTGGCGACGCCACCGAGGGCCAGCGCCCCGAGGAGCACCGCCCAGATGACCGTGGTGTTCAGGCCGGTGCCGAACTCCGCGTTGGCACGGGCGGCGGCGACCAGGCCGTCGTCCTGGGGCACCGGAAGAGCGACCGGCGGCAGCTCCGCGTACCGCACCAGACCGGTGCTCTCCAGCAGGTTCATGTGGCCCATGACGTACCCGTTGGCCTGCTCCGCGAGCTTGCGCACGATCTCGTTGCGGGTCCCGGCACGGACCGCGCCGATCACCGGAAAGATGGCCCCGTGCGCCGCGCGCAGCCGGTCGACGAAGATCCGGTCAAACCGGGCGCCGGAGGCGTTCTTCATCTCGTCGAGCCAACCCTTCTGCTGGGCGTTCGGCTCGGTGGGGAGCTGGACCCCCAGCTTGTTGGCTGCCTCGACGACCAGCTGGTCCAGCTCGTAGTGCTGGGCCGCGATCTCAGCGCCGACCTTGCGCACCTCGGCGCGGCTGCCCTTCTCGGCCGCCATCTGCCCGGCGGGCATCTCCCACAGGCCGGCGAGCCGTATGCTGTTGAGCAGCGCCATGTCGGAGGCTCCGAGCTGGGTCGGCCCGGACGGTGCGGCCAGTCCCGCGGCGGGCAGCAGGAGCAGCCCAGCGACGAGACCAGCCAGGACGGCGGCCATTCGACGCGTTGCCATTCCCACAGATCGGGCCGTGGCCACGTTCTCATCCTCCCGGGTGACACTGAACGGTGACGAACTCGGCCAGAACCGTATGCCACCGTCGGTGTCTGCGGACCCGAGGACAGAAAAGCTTGAACGGCACTTAACGGAAACCTATATCGCCGTGCGGCGGGCGGCCCGGGTGCGCGAGGGCTAGAGCTCGAACAGGTCCTTGATGGCGTCGTTGATGCGGGCCATGCTCGCCCCGGTCGCCATCCCCACCCGCTCCGCACCCGCCTCGACGGGGATGCGACGCAGCCGGTTCACCACCACGACCCCGGCCACCGGATCCGTTTCGGCCAGCGGCACCACGAACGGCGGCAGCTCGTCGCTGCTCCCCCGTTGCCGGACGATCGGCGCGCAGTACGGAGACCCCGAGGGCCGCATGTTGTGGGCGCCCCCGGACAGGACGATGACCCGGTAGCGAGACGGCTGACCCGGTTCGCCGAGGGTCCAGATCTCTCCGCGGTTCACGTGGCGTACGCCAGGTCGGTCCAGTCGGCGTCGAGCGTGTCGGCGTACCGGTCGAAGGCGTCCAGCTCGCTCCGGATCTCCGGGTGGGCCGCCAGCCACTCCTCGTGTGCGTGGTGGCCCGCACGCACGACATCCCCACGCCTCGCAGGGTCGGTCCGGCCCGACGGGGACAGCCCGTCAGCCCGGTCAACCTCGCCCGCCGTGTCGGGGGTGTCTGGGTCGAGGCTGAAGCTCTCTGCCATACCAGGCATGGTACGCGGGCGTCTCGGGCGGGCGGGTCCACGCCGTACCGGGTGGGGGCCGAGGGCGTCGATCGGGATGGCGGGTGAACGGGTGGAGCGGTGTGCCCGGCGCCACCCGGAGCGCGCCGGGGCTCCGCCGTTTCCGGGTTCAGACGGCCCGCCACCGGTTCCGGGGATCGGTCGCCGTCGACCTGCAGACCATCAGTTTTCCGGTGGACGTGCGGCCGAGCGCGCCCGCCGGCTTGCAGAACGCCCCAGGGTGCACACCCTGCTGGACGGCGGGGGTCGTGGGCTTCTTCGTGGTCGGCTTCGGCTTCGCCGTGGTCGGCCTCGGCTTCGCCGCCGTCGACTTCGGTTTCGCCGTCGTCGGCCCCGGCGTGGGTTTCGAGGTCGGCTTAGCCGTCGTCGGCTGCGGGGTCGGCCCCTCCGTTGTCCGGGTCGGGACAGGGGTCGAGCTGGTCGGCACGGAGGTCGTGGCGGAATCGTCGAACCTGTCGGCCGTGCTGCTGGCCGGTGTCGGGGACTCGACGGCGTCGGTACCACCGCGGTCGGTTCCGGCGGCACGGCTGCTCGACGTCGGCGTGCCGTCGTCCCCACCGAACGCGCCGATGACCGCGGTGCCGCCACAGCAGAGGAGCACGAACGCGATCACACCGCCGACAACGGCGGCGACGGCGTTGTTCTTCTTGTTCTTGGCCACCGGCGGAGTGTCGTCAACCCGTGTCGATCACCGGTAGTGTGTGTTCGGATCGTCGTGACTGGCCGGACAGCCGACGGGCGCCCGCGTCGGTGCGCCGGTTCCACCGGTTGTCCGATTGATCTCGGCGGCAACCCGTGACACGTCGGCCGGGGCGTTCGCACCGGCGAAGGGCTGACCACACGCCACGCCTGATCACACGCCACGCTTCGGCCACCCGGGCAGTGGGGTGGCGTCGAGGCTCACCCGAGGAGCACGGCGGCGACGTCCCACATGCTGGCGACCACCGCATCCGCCCCGGCCGCCCGGAAGGCTTCGACCTTGTCCGGATGGTTCGCGTACCCGATCACCCGTACCCCGGCGGCTCTGGCCCCGTTGAGGTCCGCCAGCGAGTCGCCGACCAGGACGCAGCGACCCGGTGACTCACCCACCGCCCGCACGGCTGCCCGGATCGGGGCCGGGTCGGGCTTCATGCGGTCCGGAGTGGCGTACGCCCGGCCGACCACGGACGAGACATGACCGGCCAGGCGGTGTGCCGCCAGGTAGGCGTCGACGGCACCGGCGGAGTTGTTGCTGACCACCGCCACGGCGAGACCGGCCCGCCGGGCGGCCACGATGACCTCGCGGGCGTACGGCGTCGGTTCGGCGGTCTCGACGGCCCGGCGTTCGGCCGCGCACAGCGCGTCCTCCACGGCCCGGGTGGCGTCCTCGTCGCCGGTGGCCGCGGTGCGGCGTAGGACGGCGAGAGGATCCTGTTCGCCGACGAGGTCCGGCGGTGGCCTCGTACCGCGTCGCCGCAGCACGTCGACGAGCTCGGCGGCGATCCGCGGCGCCGGGTAGCCCGCGAAGAGGCGGCACACCGGCCCGTCGAAGTCGAGCAGTACGGCACCGACCCCGTCACGCGGGCGGGCGGGACCGGTGGTCATCCGTCGTGCCGGCGGACGAGGGCCGACCGCACCGGGTCGAACCACCGACGGGGCTGCTGACGGAGCCGGGCGTGCCGCCACCCGGCGTCCCGGCCGTCGCCCGGCACGCCGACGTGACAACCGCTCTCGCGATCTGCTCGCATTGCGAACCCTGACGTGACCGACCCTGACGTGACGCACCGGGCGCCCGGCGAGCCCGACGGGCGGCCGTGTCGTGTTCCCGTTGCTGTCACCACCGCGGTCGGCGGCCGGACTTCTGATCCCCGGAACCACGACCGTGCCGGTGGTACGTCGTGGGCGCGGCAGGGTTCGAACCTGCGACCCCTCGCTTGTAAGGCGAGTGCTCTCCCGCTGAGCTACGCGCCCGGAAACACCCGTACGGACCACCGGCGCGGCTAGCTTACCCTGCTGTGGTGGTCCGCTGTCCCAAGGAGTTGATCAGGTCGGCCAGCCGGCCGGTGCCCTAGCCCAGCGCGGCGGCCAACGCCTTGCGCCAGCCCTCCTGGTCACGTCGCTCGCCGGGCTGGTTCATCTCGGCGAACCGGACGATGCCGGCCTTGTCAATGACGAAGGTGCCGCGGTTGGCGACGCCGGTGTTCTCGTCGAAGACACCGTAGGCCCGGGCGACCGCCCCGTGCGGCCAGAAGTCGGCCAGGAGCGGGAACTGGAAGCCCTCCCGCTCGGCCCACACCTTGTGCGCGAAGACCGAGTCGACGCTGACCGTCAGCACCTGCACGTCGTCGTTCTGGTACGCGTCGAGGTTGTCCCGCACCTCGGTCAGCTCCCCCTGGCAGAGCCCGGTGAAGGCCAGCGGGTAGAAGACGAGCAGGACGACACGTCGACCCCGGAAGTCGGCGAGCCGGACCTCCTGGTTGTTCTGGTCCTTCAACACGAAGTCAGGCGCCTCGGCGCCCACCTCGATCGGCACTGTCCGCCTCCTTCCGGCCGCAGCCCACCGGCTGCCAGTCGTGGCCCAGCGTATTGATCATATATGAAGGCCGTGATGTGGCCGCACCGCGGCGTACCGCCTCCCCAGGAGCCGTCACCGGCACGACCGGTGGGGAGGACGGCACTCTACCCGTGAACGGCGCTACTTCTTGGACTTGCCGCCGCGGCGGAGGACCAGTCGCGCGGCGCTCCAGTCCCGACCGGCGTTGACCGTCGACGTCTGCTGCAGGCCAGCCGTGGGGGCCGACTCGCTGATCTCGCTCGGTTCGACGTGGCCCTCCCGACCGGCCTTCGGGGTCAGCAGCCACACCACCCCGTTGTCGGCCAGCGGACCGAGGGCGTCGGTGAGCAGCTCGAACAGGTCGCCGTCGCCGTCCCGGTACCAGAGCAGCACGGCGTCGACGACCTCGTCGGTGTCCTCGTCCACCAGCTCCCCGCAGCGATCGGTCAGGGCGTCGCGGAGGTCGTGGTCGACGTCGTCGTCGTAACCCATCTCCATGACGACCATCCCCGGCTCGATGCCGAACCGGTCCGCCAGACTCCGTACACCGTCGGCGGCCTGACCAGCGGTCGCGCTCACTGTCACGTGCCTCCTCATCTGCCTGCCACGGCATCCTCGCGACGCCGATGACGCAAAGTCCACACAGTTGTCCGGCCGCGCGCAAGTGGCGCACCGGGTCGAAGGGAATTTACCGTGCCAGCAGCGTGCGGGCACCCTGGGTAATGGCTTCCTCGGAGACGAGGACCCGTTGGGCTGCCGGACCTAACGGGATGAAAGTGTCGATAGCGGCGATCCTGCGAGCAGATCCCACAAATCCGGCATCCACCAGTGCCGCCACCACCCCCTCCCCGACCCCGCCGGACCGGCGCGTCTCGTCCACCACCAGCACCCGGCCGGTCGCCGAGGCCTCCCGGATGATGTCCGCCACAGGCAGCGGCGCCAGCCACCGCAGGTCCAGCACCCGGGTACCGATCCCCTCCTTGGCGAGCGTCGCGGCGGCCCGCAGCGACATCCGAACACCGTTACCGAACGTGATGATGGTGACGTCCTCGGCCGAGCCGACCCCGTACACCCGGGCGCGGCCGATCGGCACGTGGCTGGCCGACCAGCCACCCGGCCCGACGTACGGCGCGAGCCACTCGCCGTCGCCCTCGACGTACAGGTCGCGGGTGTGGTAGAGGGCGATCGGCTCCAGGAAGACACAGACGCTGCCGTCGACGACGGCGCTGGCCAGGCACGAGCGGAGCATCGGCGCCGCGTCGTCGGGCCGGGCCGGCACCGCGATCACCAGCCCGGGGATGTCCCGCAGCACCGCCAGGGAGTTGTCGTTGTGGAAGTGGCCGCCGAAGCCCTCCTGGTACGCCAGCCCGGGGATCCGCACCACCATCGGGTTGCGGTAGGCGCCCCGGGAGAAGAA
>CALGAM010000270.1 GCA_937951935.1 uncultured Micromonospora sp.
GTGGCGACCTCGGCGGAGACGACCAGCGTCGACCCGGCGACCGAGTGCTCGATCGCGGAGTGCGGGCCGTACGTGTACCCCTTGTCCTCCCGGATGTTCTCCACCCACCGGGACGAGAAGTAGCCGCCGAAGACCAGGTTGGCCAGCTGCAGCGCGGCGTGGTCCGGGTGGGTACGCGGCACCGCCGGCAACGCCAACCGCAGCGAGGACTGCACCGACCCGGGTCGGTCGACCAACAGCAGCGGGCCCGGCTCCAGTGGCGGGATCGGGGGCAGCCCGGCGGGTTTGCCGTGTCCGGTCCAGCCGGACAGCGCCCGCTCGGCCGCGTCCAGCGCCCGGGCCGGCGACACGTCGCCGACCATCAGCAGGATCGCCCCGGCCGGTCGTACCCGGTCGGCGTGCAGCGCCCGCAGCGCCGCCGGCCGGACCGCCTCGACCTGCTCCGGCTCCGGTGTCTGCACGGCGTACGGGTGCTTGCCGTACACCCGCTTCAGCAGTGCCCTACGAGCCAGGTGGGCCGGCTGGCTCTGCGCCATGCGGATCCCGTCGATCAGCCGGGCCCGCTCGGTGGCGACCTCCGCGTTCGGGTAGGTGGCGCTGGTCAGCACCTCGGCCAGCAGCTCCAGGACCCGGTCCAGACCGGTGACCAGGCCCGTTCCGGAGACCATCAGCCGATCGGCGTCGAGCCCGGCGGAGAGCCCGGCGCCGACCTTCTGCAACTCGGCGGCGAGCTGCACCGAGGTCAGCCTGGCGGTGCCGGAGAGCAGCGTCTGGGAGAGCAGCAGCCCCCGGGCCAGGTGCGCCCGGCCGAAGGGCAGCCAGAGCCGCAGCTCCACCAGGGGTACGGAGGGCCGGCGGATCGCGATCACCGTCAGCCCGTTGTCCAGGACGCGCTCGGCCGTGCGGGGCAGCCTCAGTGGGCGGTTCGGTCCGAGCGGGGGCAGCGTCCGGGTGTTCACCGGGCACCTCCACCGGGAACGACCTCGACCACGGCCCGGCGCTGCGGACGCAGGGTCGCCGCCGCCGCCCGCACCTGTTCCCGGGTCACCTCGCCGAGCAGGCGGGGTAGCTCGCCGAGCAGCCCCGGGTCGCCGCGCTGCTGTTCCAGCACGGCCATCTGCAGGGTCCGGCCGAGCACCGCGTCGGTCTCCCGGAGCAGGTGGGTGGCCATCCGCGCCTGGGTGCGGACCAGCTCGTCGGCGTCGAGCCCGTCGGTGGCGATCCGGTCGATCTCCTCGTCCACGGCGCGGAGCACCGCATCCACGTCGCCGCCGGACGGCAGGTGCGCCTGCAACACCAGCGCGGTCGGGTCCCGGACGTCGAACGGGCTGCCCATCAGGCCGAGGTAGCCGGCGATGCTGGTCACCGTCCGGTCGCGCAACACCAACCGTTCGACCAGCCGGGAGGCGTCGCCGTCGGTGAGCACCTCGGCGAGGACCACGTACGGCAGGTAGCCGGCGAAGTCCTCGATCGGGTCCGGCACCCGCCAGGCCGCCGCCACCGCCGGCAACGGCGCCAACGCGTCGGTGTACGACTCGCGACGCTCCTCGGTCAGGTCGGGCTCGGCGAAGCTGGGCCGACCCGGGGCCGGCCGGGCCGGCACGTCACCGAAGTGACGCTCGATGAGCGCGGTCGCCTCCGCCACGTCGAAGTCCCCACCGACCGCCAGCACCGCGTTTCCGCAGGCGTAGTAGCGGTCGAAGAACTCGGCGGCGTCGGCGATGGTGGCGCTCTCCAGGTCCTGGAACGAGCCGTAGCCGTCGTGTGCGTTCGGGAAGGTGCGGAAGAGCACCGGTGGCAGGGTCAACCAGGGAAAACCGCCGTACGGCCGGTTGAGCACGTTGACCCGGATCTCCTCCTTGACCACGTCGACCTGGTTGCGCAGGTTCTCCTCGGTCAGCCGGGGGCCGCGCATCCGATCCGCCTCCAGGAAGAGCGCCCGCTCCAACGCGTTGCTCGGCAACGTCTCCCAGTAGTCGGTGTAGTCCAGGTGGGTCGAGCCGTTGAAGGTGCCGCCGGCACCCTGGACGTGCCGGAAGTGCGCCAGCTTCTCCAGGCTCTCCGAACCCTGGAACATGAGATGCTCGAACAGGTGGGCAAAGCCCGTCCGGCCCTCCGGCTCGGAGCGGATGCCGACGTCGTAGACGACCGCGACCCCGACCACGGGGGCGCTGCGGTCCGGGGTCAGCACCACCCGTAGACCGTTGTCGAGGGTGAACCGCTCGACCGGATGCCTCGCCCCCGGAATTCTCGATCTTCCCGCCGCCACGAGACGACCCTAGCGCGTCGGGTGTCCTCCCCGGGTCGGCTCCCCGCGTGCCGCCCGCTCGCCCCGCCGGCGGGGGTACGCGCCGCCCGCACCTTTCCGGCGGCGCGACCGGGTCGGCTACAGGACCTCCACCGAGGCGAGCGCGTGGTCCACCACCCAGTCGAACTGGCGGTGCGTGCCCGGGATGGAGATGTAGAGAACGGCCGCCGTGGGCCTGCCGACGTCGATGCAGGCGACCGCGGCCAGCTCGTCCGTGGCCCGCAGTCCGTTGGCGCTGAAGTGCAGCCGGAACACGGTCACCCAGGCCGGCCGACCGCCGATCGTGGTCCGCTCGTCCCGGATCGACTCCAGGCGGTTCGGCTGGGGGTAGTACTCGGTTCGGGCGTCGTGCGCCACCTGCCGGCCGACACACTCCAGGTCGAAGGTGAGGGCGTCGTTCTCGACCGCCGGTACGGCCGCCGACAGGATCGAGGCGTGGTAGTCGTTGAACCCGTCGTACGCCTCCTCGGTGACGAAGTGCTGCCCGACCTTGTACGGCACCTGGAGGCTGCCGGCGTTCCAGACCGTCCGCCACGGCTGCCACGGCGCCCCGTACGTCGGGTAGGAGATGCCCGCCTCCTCGTCGACGGTTCGTTTTCCGGCCAGCGGCTGCCCGGGCGCGCCGGGCGGCACACGGGGTTCGCCCTGCGGCTCCCCCGGCTGGGCCGGCGTCGCCGTACCGGCCAGCGGCGGACACCTGCGGGCCAACGGGGGCCGGACGTCCTCCGCGGCCTCGGGCCTGCCGGTGAACGGGCTGGCGCCCTGACGGCCGGTCAGGGTCAGGGCGAGCACCACCACCAGGCCGACCACCAGAACGGCGCCGGCCGCCCCGCCGAACCACCAGAGCCGGCGACGGTCCCCGCCGCCCGCGGACCCGCCGGGCGGCGGAACCGTCGGCGGTCCGGCCGGCGGCACCGACGGCAGTGTCGGCGTACCGAGTCGGGTGACCGGTCCCGCCGCCCAGTTCGCGCCGGGCGGGGCCTGGGAACCGCTCGACGAGGGGATGGGGTTCACCGGCATGCTTCTAGTGAACACCACACGGGCGGACGGCGGTGCGCCGCTTCGCAGCGACCGGGCAGGGCCACGCCCACCACCACCGACACCGGCCTTCTACCTCCCAGGGGCAAGCTCAGCCGTTGCTCGCGGCCGTACCGCCGCCAGCCGCGGGCGGCGGAGACGGGGCGTACACCTCCACCACCTCCGGCCGGGGCGAGCCGGCGGCGATCCCGTACCAGGGCGCGAACGCGGCGGCCGTGGCGAGGAGCAGACCGGCGGCGGCGAGGGCGAGTACGACCAGGATCTCCCGCATCGAACCGGCACCGACGCTGACGGTCATCGCAACCTCCCCCCGTTACGGCCCCTTCGACCGGCCGCCAGATCCCCAGAACAGAATGCCGGGTCGATCGTCGGCCCACAGCCGACCATCCGGCGCGATCAGATGTATTCGCGGGCATAACTGGACTGGCTGTTCGGAACACCCCACCGGGACATCCCGGCAGTCCGTTGGGTCGGTTGTCCTGGTCAGTCCCGGCGAACGTACCTGTCCCGTGCGGAGGGTGGGGACGCGGCCGGCGGGTGGTCGCTGTGCTCAGTCCGGCCGGCGCGCCTCGGGCAGTTGTGTCACCAGGGCGGCCAGTCCCGCCGCGTCCAGCAGGTCCGCCGGACGTACGGTCCGGTTCTCCCGGACATAGTGGAACGCGGCGCGGACCCGATCCACCGGCACCCCCGCCAACTCCGCCCAGGCCAGCCGGTACGCCGCCAACTGCACCGCCGCCGCCTCCGCCTCCGCCGCGGCCGGCTGGCGGCCGGTCTTCCAGTCGACGACGTCGTAGTACCCGTCCGGCGTGGCGAAGACCGCGTCCATCCGGCCCCGGACCAGCAGCCCGCCGATCACCGTGGCGAACGGCACCTCCACCTCGATCGGCGTACGGTCCGCCCACTCGCTGGCCAGGAAGCGCTCCTGCAGCTCGGCCAGCATCTCGTCGGGCGCGGCGTCGGCGTCCTCCGCCCCCGGCAACTCGTCGACGTCGAGCAGCCGGCTGGCGCCGTACCGCTGCTCCAGCCACGCGTGGAAGGCGGTGCCGCGCCGGGCGTGCGGCTCGGGCCGGGCCGGCATCGGCCGGCGCAGGGCACGGGCCAGCGCCGCGGGATCCCGGCGCAGCGTCACCAGTTGGGAGACCGACAGGTGGTCGGGGAGCAACACCTCCACCGCCCCGGCGCGGCGCGCGAGCGCCTCCCGTTCGGCCAGCAGCAGATCCGCCTCCCGGCGCCAGGAGGCCACGACCGCCGCCGTCCGCGCATCGAGCGACGACGGCTCCTCGGTGTGCGACGGCGCCGGGTGCGGTGCCGGCACCCGACCGTCCTCCGGCCGGCCGCCGTGCCCCGCGGCCGCCTCCTGTTCGGTGATCAGCCGGCGGACCAGAGCCGCCGCCTCGGCCAACACCGGCCGGCGGGCGCCGAGCGGATCGGCCGGCCACTCAGCCCGGCGCACGACCTCGGTCGTCGGGTTGGTCGCGTCGGGGGCCGGCTCCGGCGTCCAGACGTCGACCACGAAACCGTTCCCGGCGCCGCCGGTGCCCGGCGTGCCCACACACCAGTCGTACACCTCGCGCAGGAAGGTCGAGGGACCCCGCGGCCGCTTCGTCCCCTCCCCCCACCAGTGGCCGGAACAGAGCAGCAACCGACGGGGCCGGGTCACCGCCACGTACGCCAGCCGCCGTTCCTCGCGCTCGTCGTGCGCCCGCCAGTCGTCGGCGAAGGTGGCCAGCGCCCTGGCCACCCCCTTCTGGTCCGTGGCCTCCTCCAGCGCCAGCCGGGGCAGGCTGTCGGCGTCGCCGCGCAGCGGGAACGGCAGCACCCCCAGGCCCCTCAGGTAGTGGTCGGAGGCGCGGGCGGTGCCGGGCCACACGCCGCGGCTCAGCCCGGCGACCGCGACCACGTCCCACTCCAGGCCCTTGGCCGCGTGGGCGGTGAGGATCTGCACCGCCCCCTCGACCACCTCCACCTCGCCCGGCGCCAGGCCCCGCTCCTCGTCCTCGGCGGCGGCGAGATAGGCCAGGAAGGCGTGCAGCGGCGCGCCGCCGGTGTCGCTGACGAACCGGGCCGCCACGTCGCCGAGCGCGTCCAGGTGGGCCCGGGCCAGCCCGGCGTCCCCGCCCCGCCCGTGCAGCCCGGCCCGGACCGCCACCTCCACGTCGAGCCCCATGGTCCGCTCGATGTCCGCGAGCAGGTCCGGCAGCGGCTGGTCCAGTCGGCGTCGGAGCAGTTCCAGCTCCCGGGCGTACGCCCGCAGCCGGGCGTACCCCTCCGCCGAGTAGGCCTGCGCCGGCCCCAGGTCGGCCAGGGCCTCCACCAGGCTCGCCTCGTCCAGGCGGTCGACGACGATGTCCGGCTCGTCGTCCGGCCGGGCACGCCGGGCGGCGGCCAGCGCGGTGGCCCGACGGTGCAGGGCGACCAGGTCGCGGGGGCCGATCCGCCAGCGCGCCCCGGTGAGCAGCCGGAGCAGCGAGGCCCCGTCGGTCGGGTCGGCGAGCACCCGCAGGGTGCAGACCACGTCCCGGACCTCCGGGGTGTCGAGCAGCCCGCCGAGCCCGACCACCTCGACCGGCAGCCCACGGTCCCGCAGCGCCGCCTCGATCGCGGGGATCTGGTTGCGGAGCCGGACCAGGACCGCCGTCGTCGGTCGCCTCGCCACCGGGATCTGCTCCGGCAGCGCGTCCGGCATCCGCGCCGCGCCCCGCCAGGCGGCGAGGATGCTGTCGGCGATCCACTCGGCCTCGTCGGCGTACGTCTCCAGCAGCGCGCAGTGCACGGTGCCGCCGGGTCGGCCCCGGGCCGTCCGTGCCGGAATCTCCTCGGCGGCCTGGTACGCGGCGGCCAGTTCGGCGACCCGGGCCCCGGCGGCGCGCAGCGGCGCGGCGATCCCGTTGGCGACGTCCAGGATCTCCGGACGGTTCCGCCAGCTCGTGCTCAGGGTCCGCACCCGCGCCGGGCGGCCGTCCGGGTGCCCGAACTCGGTGGGAAACCGTTCCAGGGTGCCGGCACTGGCACCACGCCAGCCGTAGATCGACTGGCACGGATCACCGACCGCGGTCACCGGGTGACCACCGCCGAACAGGGACCGGAGCAGCACCACCTGGGCGTGGCTGGTGTCCTGGTACTCGTCGAGCAGCACCACCCGGTAGCGACCCCGCTCGATCGCGCCGACCTCGGGGTGGTCCCGGGCCACCAGCGCCGCCCGGGCGAGCTGGTCGCCGAAGTCCATCGCCTCGATCTCCCGCTTGCGGGCCTCGTAGGCGCGGATCAGCGGGAGCAGCCGCAGCCGGAGCTGTTGCAGGTGCAGCGCCCGACGGACGTCGGCGTACACCCGGCCGGGCCGGGACTGCACCTCGGCGAAGAACCGGCCGGTCCAGGCGGCCAGCTCGTCCGGGGTCACCAGGTGCTCGGCCATGTCCCCGGCGAGGGCCAGGACGGCGTCGGTGACCGCGCTCGGCGACCGCTCCACATCGGACATGTCCCCGTCGTGGTTACGGACCAGCAGGTCGACGAGCTGCCACCGGGACGCCTCGGTGAGCAGTCGGGTGGAGGGCTCGTACCCGGCGCGCAGGCCGTGCTCGGTGACGATCCGGGCCGCGTACGAGTGGTACGTGAGCACGGTCGGCTCTCCGGCGAACGGGTCCTGGGCACGATCGCGGTGGTTCCGGCCGAGGTGGCGGACCAGCTGCCCGAGCCGGGTACGGATCCGGGTGCCGAGCTCACCGGCGGCCTTGCGGGTGAAGGTGAGCCCGAGGACCTGGCCGGGTTGGACGTACCCGTTGGCGACCAACCAGACCACCCGGGCGGCCATCGTCTCGGTCTTGCCGGAGCCGGCACCCGCGACCACCAGCATCGGTTCGACCGGAGCGGCGATGATCTCCGCCTGCTCGACCGTCGGGGCGGGACGCCCGAGCAGCCGGGCCAGCTCGACCGGGGTGTACCGGGGTCCGGCGTCGGCGACCGGGCGGGTCCGGCCGTCAGCCGTGTCGAGAAGCGGTGGTTGGTTCACCGGCCACCCCGCTGTTCCGGCGGACGCGCCCGGTGGCCCGGCCGCCACCGCGGCGGCTCCACGACCTGCCGGCCCTTGCCGGAGATGGGGCAGCTGGTGGCGACCGGGCAGACCCGGCACGTCGCGTTCGCCACCGCGGAGAAGGTCGCCGCCGCCATCGTCTCGGCGGTACGCCGCACCATCGCCCGGGCCCAGCCCGCCTCCTCGCCCTCGCCGGACGGTGGCGGCTGGACCTGCTCCCTCGCCTCCCTGGTCGGTGTGCCGAGTTGCACCAGCGCCGCCCCACCGGACTCGGTCCCGACCCCGAGGTCGGTGAAGGCGCCCGCCTCGACCGCCGCCTGGTACGCACCGAGCTGCGGATGCTCGGCGATCTCGCCGGCGCTCACCGCCGTGGCACGGCCCGTCTTGAGGTCGACGACGACGAGCCGGCCCTGGTCGTCCACCTCCAGCCGGTCCACCCGGCCGACCAGTTCGATCGGCCGCTTCGGGTCGTCGAGCCGGACCGCGAACTCGTGCTCGATGGCGAGCAGCCGGCGCGGGTTGCCGGCCAGCCAGCGGAGGAGTTTGTCCACCATCGCCTCGGCCCGGTTCCGCTCCGGCCCGGCCAGCCAGCGGGCGGCCAGTTCGATCATGTCGAACCGGGCGGCGACGTACTCCAGGAGTTTCCCCCGGTCGACGCTGGCGTCCTCGGCGAGCATCGCGGCGGCGTGCACCAGGTTGCCGACCCCCTGTGCGGCGCTGGCCGGCGCCCGGCCGCCGTGCCGTTCCAGCAGCCAGCGCAGGCTGCACCGGAGCGCGCTCTCCATGCCGGACGGGGTGACGCGGACCGGTTCCCCCTCGTCGACCAGCGGCCGGTCGTCCGAGAGCGGGCGCAGCCCCCACCAGTCGTCCGGGTGCGCTCCCGGTACCCCGGCGCGGGCCAGCCGGGCCAGCTCCTCCGCCGCCGCCCGCCGCAGGGCCGGGGGTGCGGCCGGGTCGGTGAGCACCGTGCGCAACTCGGCCACCAGCGCCGGCAGCGTCAGCGCCCGCGGGACCCGCGTCAGGGAGGGGCTTGCGTCGGCGTCGCCGTCGGCGGGCACCCCACCCGCCGACCCGGTGCCGTCGGCGGTGGGTGCCCCGCCCGCCGGCTCGTCGTCCGGCTCCGCGACCGTCGGCGTGCCGAGCTCGTCGAGGAACCGGCTCGGTTGCTCCTCGTGGTCGGCGACCCCGACCGCGGCCGAGGCGACCGCGCTGACCAGCAGGCGTCGCCGCGCCCGGGTCGCGGCGACGTAGAACAGCCGGCGTTCCTCGTCGAGGATCGCCGAGGTCTGACCGACCAGCGTGGCCGTCTCCCCGGCTCCCTCCCCCCGGCCGGCCAGGACGTCGACCAGCAGCTCCGAGCCGAGCAGACTGCCCCGCAGCCGCAGGTCCGGCCAGACTCCCTCCTGGACGCCGGCGATCGCGACCAGGTCCCACTCCAGCCCCTTGGCCGCGTGCGCGGTGAGCAGGCGTACCGCCTCGCCCCGGTCGGCGCTGGGGGCGAGGGTGTCCGCCGGAAGCTGCTGACCCATGACGTGGTCCAGGAAGACCTCGGTACGCGCCCCGGGCAGCCGGTCGACGAACCGGGCGGCGGCGTCGAAGAGGACGACGATCGCGTCCAGGTCCCGGTCGGCCGCCGCCGCCCGCCAGCGCAACCCGCTGTCCGCCGTGTCGGTGGCGGTCTGGGCCCGGGCCAACACGCCGGTCCAGCGTTCGGCGAGCCCACTGGCTCGCCACACCGCCCAGAGCACGTCCTCGGCCGTCGCCCCGGGCACGGCGGCGGCCTCGCGGGCGGTGGCCAGCAGCGCGGCGACCGCCTTCGCCGGTTCGGCCCAGCTCCGGTCGACCGCCATGAGGTTGGTCGGGTCGCGCAGCGCCTCGACCAGCAGTTCCCCCGACGGACGCCGGTCCCCGGCGGCCAGCGCCCGCGCCCGCAGCCCCTGCCGCAGCCGCCGTTCGGCCAGCGGGTCGGCGCCGCCGAGCGGCGAGTGCAGCAGCGTCACCGCCGCCTCCTCGTCCAGCCGCTCCGGTTCGAGGGCACAGCGCAGCAGGAGCAGCAGCGGCGCCACCGCCGGCTGGGAGTGCAGCGGCAGGTCCTCGGCATGCACCACGGTCGGTACCCCGGCGGTGTGCAGGGCACGCTGCAGCGGCGGCAGCTGCCGCGCGGTGGAGCGGACCACCACCGCCATCCGGGACCAGGGCACCCCGTCCAGCAGGTGCGCGGCACGCAGGGCGTGCGCCAGGTAGGCCGCCTCGCTCGTCTGCGAGCGGAAGACGCGGACCTCGACCGAACCCGCGTCGACGTTGGGCGCCGGGCGGAGGTCACGGTGCCCGGCCGGACCACGCAGCCGACGGGCCAACCGCCGGGTCGCGGCCAGCAGGTTCGGGCCGGCCCGGTAGGACGTGTGCAGGGTCAGGGTCGGTGCGGGCGCCCCGGCGGCGGTCCGGAACCGACCCGTGAAACTGCCGACGATCGTCGGGTCGGCGCCCCGGAAGGCGTACGTCGACGAGTCCGGGTCGGCGAACGCGACCAGGGGCCGGCCTCCCCCGGCGACGAGTTCCAGCAGCTCGATCTGGGCCGGGTCGGTGTCGGCGAGTTCGTCGACGTAGACGTACCCGAGGCGGTGACGTTCCGCGTCGAGCAGCTCGGGGTCGTCGCGGAGCAGGCCGCTGGCGGCCCGGACCAGCTCGGCCGGGTCGTACGCCACCGAGCCCCGGGTGCTGACGTCGCGCAGGGCGAGCACGGCGACGTACTGCCGGAGGAAGCGGGCGGCGGCCGGCCAGTCGGCCCGCCCGAGTCTCTCACCGAGCCGGGCCAGCTCGGCCGGCCCGACGCCGCGTTCGGCGGCCCGCATCATCAGGTCGCGGAGCTGTTGCGCGAAGGCCCGGGTACGCAGCGCCGGCCGTAGCGCCTCGGGCCAGCCGACCGGGTCGTCGACCTCCTCCTCGGCGTCCTCTCCCGCCACGACGCCGAGCAGCTCCCGGATGACGAGGTCCTGCTCCGGACCGGTGAGCAGCCGGGGCGACGGCTCGCCACGCTCGGCCGCCGCCCGGCGGAGCAGCCCGAAGGCGTACGCCGGAAAGGTCCGCACCAGCGGCTCGTGCAGCACCCGGCGGGTGCCGGCGGCGATCCGGGCCTCGATGCGGTGCCGCAGCGCGGTGGCGGTGCGGCGGCCGAACGTCAGCACCAGGATCCGTTCCGGGTCCACCCCCGCGGCGACCCGGGCGGCGACCGCCTCGACCAGGGTGCTCGTCTTGCCGGTGCCCGGTCCGCCGAGGACCAGCAGCGGCCCGTCGGTGTGCGCGACGACGGCCTCCTGCGCAGGGTCGGGCAGCCGGGCCGGCCCCGCCTCGGCCGGCCGGCGGACCAGCCGGTACGTCTGCACGCCGCCCATCTCACCACGCCGGACCGACGGGGTCGGTACCGGCGGGGTCGTGTCCGGACCGAGAGGTCCCCGGATCGACCGGCCGGTCGGCGACCGGCGGCACGTCACGCGGGTACGCGTCGTGCGACGTCGCGCCGCCCCGCCACGCCCGCCCGCACGGCGGAGTTCGCGCTCAGCGGGACCGGCCGGCCCGACCGCCGGACGCGGCGTGCTGGTCGGCCTCGGCCCGGGCGATCGCGGCCTCCTGCAACGCCTCCTGCTCGGCGGCGAGCGCCGCGTCCGCGTCGACGATGCGCTGGACGGCGATGTCGACGTCGTCGGTCACGACGAGCAGGTCCAGGTCGGCAGGACTGATCTTGCCATCGGCGGCGAGGGTGTCACGCAGCCAGTCGAGCAGGCCACGCCAGTACGCCTCGCCCATCAGCACGACCGGGAAGCGGGTCACCTTCCCGGTCTGCACCAGGGTCAGCGCCTCGAAGAGCTCGTCGAGGGTGCCGAAGCCGCCCGGCAGCACCACGAACGCCCGGGCGTACTTGACGAACATGGTCTTGCGGGCGAAGAAGTACCGGAAGTCGATGCCCAGGTCGACCCAGTCGTTGATGCCCTGCTCGAACGGCAGCTCGATGCCGAGTCCGACGGAGAGGCCGCCGGCCTCGCTGGCACCCCGGTTGGCCGCCTCCATCACACCCGGCCCGCCGCCGGTGATGACCGCGTAGCCGGCCCGGGCCAACGCCCGGCCCAACGCCTCGGCCAGCTCACACTCGGGGCTGTCCGGCTTGCTGCGTGCCGAGCCGAAGACGCTGACCGCCGGGGGCAGGTCGGCGAGGGTGTCGAAACCCTCGACGAACTCCGACAGGATCCGCAGCGCCCGCCAGGCGTCCCTGGTCTTCCAGTCCGCCCGGCTCCGAGAGTCGAGCAACCGCTGGTCCGCCGTACTACGCGGGATGGCCTCGCGCCGGAGGGTGACCGCGCCTCGGTGCCGTTCCGGCCCGGGACCCCGGCGCCCGTCGCGCCCCTCGGTGTGGTTCATGCGTCCACCGTAGTGGGGTGCACCGCACCTGGTACGGCATGACCGTCGCATGGGTGACAAACATCCAACCTGGGGCAACCGAACGGGGACGTGGGGCGTCCTATGCGGTACATAGGAGGGTAGAAGCGTGGCGTCCACGCCACCGCCACGCAGCTTTCGGGGGGCCGATTGTGATGATGACGAACGGCGAAATAATCCGGTTCCGCCGGCAGATGCAACGCCGGATCCGGGCGGTGGTGGCCGAGCGCCGGCTGGCGCGGCACGTCGCATCGCCCGGCGCCGATGAACTCGAACAGGGGCCGGAGACGGGCCAGACCCACCTGCCCCAGCCGATCGAGGGATAGTTCCGGGGGTTCGTGGCCGGCCGGGGGATCGGTCACCGGCCGGCCACGGCCCGCGCCGACGGCGCCCCGGCCCGGAGACGTCCGGCGGGCCGGCCGCCGGGTTCAGTCGGACGCGAGCCAGCGGCGGAGGATGGCGATGCCGTCGCGGATCTTGCTGATCTCCACGCGCTCGTCCGGGGCGTGCGCCAGGTTCGGGTCACCGGGGCCGAAGTTCAGCGCCGGGATGCCGAGCGCGGCGAACCGGGCGACGTCGGTCCAACCGAGCTTCCCGACCGGATCCGTGCCGACCGCCGCGAGAAACTCCCGCGCCGGCGCCGCGGTCAACCCCGGCAGCGCACCGGGCGCGCAGTCGGTCACCCGCACGTCGTACCCGGCGAAGACCTCACGGACGTGCGCCTCCGCCTCCTCGACGGTCCGGTCCGGCGCGAAGCGGTAGTTGACCTCCATCTCGCAGAGGTCGGGCACCACGTTGCCGGCCACACCGCCGCCGATCCGGACCGCGTTCATGCCCTCCCGGTAGACGCAGCCGTCGATGGTGACCACCCGGGCCTGGTAGGTGGCGAGCCGCTGCAGGGCCGGGCCGATCGCGTGGATGGCGTTCACCCCGTTCCAGGAGCGGGCCGAGTGGGCACGCCGGCCGGTCGCGGTCACCGTCACCCGCATCGTTCCCTGGCAGCCCGCCTCGACGACGCCGTGGGTCGGCTCCAGCAGCACCGCGAAGTCCGCCGCCAACCACTCCGGGTGCGCCTCGGCGACCAGGGTGAGCCCGTTGTAGCGGGAGTCGATCTCCTCCGCCTCGTAGAAGAAGTACGTCACGTCGTACCGGGGCTCCGGCACGCTCACCGCCAGGTGCAGGGCGTACGCCACCCCGGACTTCATGTCCGAGGTGCCGCAGCCGTAGATCAGGTCGCCCTGGACGGTGGAGGGGAAGTTGTCGTTCAACGGCACGGTGTCGAGGTGACCCGCCAGCACCACCCGCTGGGCCCGGCCCAGCTCGGTACGGGCCATCACGGTGTTGCTGTGCCGCCGTACCTCCAGGTGCGGCACGCCCCGGAGCACCTCCTCGACGCAGTCCGCGATCACCTTCTCGTTACGCGACACGGACTCGATGTCGACCAGGGCACGGGTCAACGCCACCGGATCGGCCAACACCTCGGGGGTGAGCGGGTTCTCCATGCTGGGAGACGGTACCGTCACCGTCGTGACGGCGGGACGCGTCCCACGCCCGACACGACGTCCCGCACCGCCCGGTGAGGGCACGACCAGTCGCCCGTACGAGTGAGAGGAATCCGGTGACGACCACATCGCCCGCCTGGGGGATCGGAGTGGCCACCATCGCCGGCGACCAGGTGCTGGACACCTGGTATCCGACCGGCAGGCTCGGCCTCGGCGAGTCGCCGCTGGTGGCCGGCGACGACGGCGACAGACTGGACCTTCCGCCGGGTGCGCTCGGCGACCGGGCGCTGCCCGGACTGCGGACGGTCGTGGTCACCACCGAGATCGGCTCGCTGGCCGACCCGATCAAGGACGTGCCGGACGCGTACCTGAGGCTGCACCTCCTCTCCCACCGCCTGGTCCGGCCGAACGAGCTGAACCTCGACGGCATCTTCGGGGTGCTGCCGAACGTGGCCTGGACCTCGGCCGGGCCGTGCCCCCCGGACCGGGTCGACGAGCTGCGGGTCATCGAGCGGGCCGCCGGCCGGCACCTCGCCGTGTACGGCGTCGACAAGTTCCCCCGGATGACCGACTACGTCGTCCCGTCCGGGGTGCGGATCGCCGACGCCGACCGGGTACGGCTGGGCGCCCACCTCGCCGCCGGCACGACCGTGATGCACGAGGGGTTCGTCAACTTCAACGCCGGCACTCTGGGTGCCTCGATGGTCGAGGGGCGCATCTCGCAGGGTGTGGTGGTCGGCGACGGTTCCGACATCGGCGGCGGCGCCTCGATCATGGGCACCCTCTCGGGAGGCGGCACCGAGCGGATCCGCATCGGCGAGCGGAGTCTCATCGGTGCCAACGCCGGCGTGGGCATCTCCCTCGGCGACGACTGTGTGGTGGAGGCGGGATGCTACGTCACCGCCACATCCAAGATCACTCTGCCCGACGGTCGGGTGGTCAAGGCCCGCGAGCTGTCCGGCGCCAACGGCCTGCTCTTCTGGCGCAACTCGGTGACCGGTGCCCTGGAGGCGAGGCCGCGCAGCGGTAGGGGCATCGAGTTGAACGCCGCCCTGCACGCCAACGACTGACCCGCGCCACGGCGGTGGCCGACCCGGCCGGGTCGGCCACCGTTTGGTGGGGACCGGCTCGGCGACCGGTTCGGTCAGTCGCCGGGCGGCCGGGGCCTCGGGGGCACACCGGGTGGCAGCGGCGCCGAACCGTTGGTCGGCGCGTCCTCCGGCCCTGTCGGCACGCCACGCAGCCAGCGCGCCGCGTCGTGGTCGCGCAACGGCCGGGAGAAGAGGTAGCCCTGCCCGGACACACAACCCATGTCCAGCAGGATCGCCCGGACCGCCTCGGTCTCCACCCCCTCGGCGATGACGTCCAGGCCGAGGGTGCCGGCGAGCCGGATGATCCCCTCGACCAACAGCCGCTGCCGCCGTGACGAGACGATGGTCTCGGTGAACGAGCGATCGATCTTGAGTACGTCGGCCGGCATCTGCTGGAGGTAGCTCAACGACGAGAAGCCGGTGCCGAAGTCGTCGATCGCCACCCGCAGCCCGAGGGTGCGCAGCTCCGCCAGCTCGCCCCAGACCGACTCCTTGTCCCGCAGCAGCAGGCTCTCGGTGATCTCCAACATCACCCGGCTCGGCGGCACGTCGGCCGCGGTCAGCGCCGACCGCACCATCCCCACGAACCCCGGCGTACGCAGCTGACGGGCGGAGACGTTGACACTGACGTACGGGGCCGCCGCCCCGACGTCGAGCTGCCAGCCCGCCGCAGCCTCGACCGCCTGCCGGAGCACCCAGGTCCCGAGCGGCTCGATCAGCCCGGTCTCCTCGGCCAGCCCGATGAACTGCTCCGGCGGTACCGGTCCCCGGGCCGGATGGTGCCAGCGGGCCAGCGCCTCGAACCCGACCGCCCCGCCGGTGCGCATGTCGACGATCGGCTGGTACTCCACGAAGAAGCTGAGCTTCTGCACCGCCTCGGCCAGCGCGGCGCGCAGTTCCAGCCGCTCCACGATGGCGGTGTGCAACTCCGACTGGTACCGGCACCAGCGGCCCTTGCCGGCGCCCTTCGCCACGTACAACGCCAGGTCGGCACGTTGCAGCAGTTCGCCGGCGTCCCGGGCGTCGACCGTGGTGGCCACGCCGACGCTGACCGAACCGTTGACGACGGTGTCGCCGACCGTGAGGGGTTCGGCGAGCGCCCGCACCAGCTCGTCGGCGACCCGCTCGACCTGCTCGGGGTCGTCCGCCTCCGGCACCAGGACGGCGAACTCGTCGCCACCGAGCCGGGCGACCAGGTTGTCCGGGCCGACGACCTCCCGCAGCCGCTGCCCGGCGGCGATCAGCATGGCGTCGCCGATCACGTGTCCGTGGGTGTCGTTGACCGCGGTGAACTCGTCGAGGTCGATGGAGAGCGCGCCGACGGTCCGGTTGCCGTCGCGGGCCTTCTCCACCGCCACGTAGACCTGGTCCTGGTAGGAGGCCCGGTTGGCGAGCCCGGTCAGCGTGTCGTGGACCGCCCGGTGGGTCAGCTCCTGCTCCAGCCGGACCCGCTCGGTGACGTCGCGCATGGTCAGCACGAAGCCGCGTACCGCCTGGTCCTGGCGCAGGTCCCGGCAGGTGACCTCCAGCTGCACCCGCTGGCCGTCCGGGCGACGTACGCTCCAGTCGACCCCCTCCCCGCGCCGATCCGACCCGCCCGCCGGGTTCAGCAGCACGGCGGCCGACAGGTGGTCGTCGGAGTCCAACACGGACCTCAGGTCGTGGCAGTCGGCCGGGTCCACCCCGAGCACCGTGCTGATCGACGGACTGGCGTAGCGGATCCGCAGGTCGTCGTCGACGATCAGGATGACGTCGGTGGCGTTCTGCACCAGGCTGCGGAAGTACGCCTCGCTGTCCCGGCGCCTGATCTCCCGTTCGAGGCCGATCCGGTGCAGCGCCAGCGCCGCCTGCGCGGCCAGCACCTCCAGCGCGTCCCGGACCGTCGGCAGCAGCTGGCGGTCGGCGGCCACCAGCAGCGCGCCGATCCGGGACGCCGCGCCCGACCTCCGGTCGCAGACCAGCGGGCAGAGGACGGCGCTGTCGAAGTCCCCCAGCTGCTCCGCCAGAGCCGGCCGGAGATCCTGGATGCGCAGCAGCCGGCTGCGTCGGGCCGCCGTCCCGGTCGGTGCCGGCCGCCGCGGCGACCCGGCGGACGACTCCGGTTCCCGGCCGTCATCGGCGTTCGCCTCCGGTTTTCGGCCGTCGGTGGCGTTCGCCTCCGGGTCGTCGGTGGCGTTCGCCTCCGGGTCGTCGGTGGCGTCGGTCGGCCCGACGTCGTCCTGGTCGACCGACAGGACGACCCGGTGGGCGGCCTGCCGGGGCACCAGCCGGGTGACCGCGCGCCGTACCGTCCGGTCGACCTCGGCCGCGTCGACCGCCGCCACCAGCTCGGCGCCGGCCAGCCGCAGGGCCCGCTCCCTGGCGACCGCCTGGGCGTGCGCGTCGACGGCGTCGCCGAGCCGGCTCAGCACCAGAGCGAAGATCACTCCGCAGGCCACCGCGATCACCGCGCCGTCCCGCACCGTCCCGGTCAGCGCCTGGAGCAGCAGCACCGCCGGGGCGAGTGTCGCGGCGAGCCCGAGCAACACGAGCCGCGTCCGGGTGATCTCCCGGTGCCACGGCGGCGCCGGCTCGGTCAGCACCACCATGGACGGGTGCAGCGCCGCCGCGCCCCAGGCGGCGTAGAGGAGCAGCCAGCCCAGCTCCACCGGCCCGCCCGGCCGCCAGTCGCCGCGCAGCGTGGCGGCGCCGTAGAGCAGGTCGGAGACGAGCATCCCGGTGGCACCGGCCGTCAGCAGCAGGGCGGCCGGGCTGCCCCGCGAGGTCACCGCCAGTCGTACGGTGGTGGCCAGCAGCAGCACGTCGGCCAGGGCGTACACCGCCACCGCCGACTGTTCGAAGCCGTCCGCGCCGGTTTCCGACAGGTACGGCCGGATCACCAGCACCCAGAGCAGAAACCCGCCCGCCGCGGTGAGGATGAGGAAGTCGAGCAGCCCGGCCCGGTTCCGGGCTCCGGTGGTGGCACGGGTCAGCCCGAGCAGCCCGGCGCCGACCAGCCCCAGCATCACCAGGTAGCAGACGTCCGCCACGATCGCGGCGGGGGAACCGACGTCCTCCAGACGAGCGTCGACCAGGTGGACGGTGTCACCGGCCGCGAGGACCGCAACGGCGGCGCCGAGCAGCCACCACGCGTACGCCCGGTCGGGGCGGTGCCGGTGCGTGCCGCCGACGACGGCGGCGGCGCTGACCGCGCCGATCACGCCGGTCAGGGGCATGCGGGCCGAGGGCACCGCGAAATAGCAGACCGTCAGTATGCCGAACGACACCGCATACCAGGTCAACATTGTCCGATTTGACACCGGTCTCCTGCCGATCGTCCGGGACGGCCCCGCGGGTCACACACGTCGTGGATCGGTCTATCAGTCCTCGATGCGCTTCGCCATCACCCCGCCGGGTACTGCTGGCGGGACGATGTGGAATCCCGTCGCTGCCGACGACGGTCACGACGCGGTGGCCGGGGCCATCCGCACCACGAGGTCGGCGCGGCCGGCGGTGGCGGCGATCAACACGGCGTTGGCCTGGTCACTGCCCCGGGCCCGGGCCGCGGCCTCGGCCGGCGAGCGGCCGAACGCGATGTGCCGCTCGGTGAGGCGGCGCAGCCGTTCGGCCTCGTCGAGTTCGAGGAACCACACCTCGTCCAACAGCGGGCGGACGTCGTCCCAGGGCTCCTCGGTGAGGAGCAGATAGTTCCCCTCGACCACGACGAGCGGCACCGACGGCGGTACCGCGATCGCGCCCGCGATCGGTTCCTCGATCTCGCGGCGGAAGTCGGGGGCGTAGACGGTCCACGGCTCGGCCACACGCAGCCGGCGCAGCAGGGCGACGAAGCCGACCGCGTCGAAGGTGTCCGGAGCGCCCTTGCGCTCGTGCCGGCCGAGTCGACGCAGCTCCGCCTCGGCCAGGTGGAAACCGTCCATCGGCACCAGCACGGCCGCGCCGGCGAGCGCGGTGACGAGCTGGTGCGCCAGGGTGGACTTGCCGGCGCCGGGCGGGCCGGTGATGCCGAGCACGCGCCGGCCTCCCTCGGATGCCAGCGCGCGAGCCCGGGCCACGAGTTCGTCCAGTG
>CALGAM010000271.1 GCA_937951935.1 uncultured Micromonospora sp.
CGGCGGAGACGGTACTGACGTCGGGACCGGGGTCCAGCGGCAGCAGCCGGTACACCCGGGAGTGCCGCGGGGTCAACCGTCGGTACGACAGGTCAGCCGCGGCACGTGTCGCGAGCATGCCGGGGTTCTCCGGCTCAGCCGGCTGATCCGGGCGGTCACGGGCATCGCGCAACGACGCGGCCAGCGCGGCCGGTTGCGGATGATCCGCCAGCAGCGCGGCGACGATCCGCAACGCCAGCGGCAGGCCGGCGCACAGACCGGCCAGCTCCGCCACCGCCTCCCGCTCGCCGGGCGCGTCCCACGAGACCGCTCCGCCACGGCGCGACGCCACCACCCGGCTGATCACGTCGACGGCCGCGGCGTCGTCGAGAACGTCCAGGGTGTGCTGGCGGGCGCCGATGTCCAGCGCGTGCCGGGAGGTGACCAGAACCGGAACACTCGGGTCGGCCGGCAGCAGCGGGATCACCTGGGCCGCGTCGGCCGCGTTGTCGATGACCACCAGCAGGCGGCGGCCCTGCCGCACGTACGCGGCCACGACACTCCGCCACAGCCGGGCCCGCGCCTGCTCACCGGCCGGGATACGCTCGCCCGGGATGCCGACCGCCCGCAACCAGCGCCACAGGGCGTCAACGGCGGACAACCGCCGGTCGGGGTCGTAGCCGAACAGGTCGACGAACACCACCCCGCCGGGAAACCAGCCCGGAATCCGCAGGGCACGGGCGGCGGTCTGCAACACCAGTTCGGTCGTGCCGATCCCCGCCATGCCGGCCGCCGCCGACACCAGCGTCGTGCCACCCTCACCCCCCGGCGCCAGCCGCCCGAGGAGAAGCGCGACGAGCTCGTCACGGCCGGCGAACACGCTCGCCGGGACGGGCATGCCGGTCACCGCCGCCGGCACCTCGGCCGGCAGCGTCACCCGCAACTGTCGGCCCTGAACCTCCGCTTCGAGGAGCACCCCGCCCGTGTTCGCGTCCGACGTGCGGCCCGATCCCGTCGGTGCTGGTCCCCCGTTGCTCACCGTGTCCTCTCCTCCCCACCCGGCCGGACGCCGGCCCGCCCGGTCGCCGGCGACGGGACGGCTCCCCGCGTGACCCAGGGCCGGCGTCGCAGGATATCGATTCGAGGGTCCACGCACCCGCCACGGCGGTCACCCGGCGACCCACGCCGGTCGTGCCCGGCCCCGCTGACACCGGAGTCGGCGGCGACGGGGAATCGACACACGTCGTACCCCCGCGCGGCGGTGGTGACGTGTTTAGGTGGAGGGCATGCGAATCCTGATTCTGGGTGGCACGGCGTGGCTCGGTCGTGAGGTGGCCCGGCAGGCGGTCGAGCGCGGCCACGCGGTGACCTGCCTGGCACGCGGCGACAGCGGACCGGTGGCGGACGGGGCGGTCCTGGTGGCCGCCGACCGGCGGACGCCGGACGCGTACGACCTGCTGCCGGACGTCGAGTGGGACGCCGTCGTCGAGGTGTCGTGGCAGCCGGGAATGGTCGCGCAGGCGCTCCGGGCGCTGGCGGGACGGGCCCGGCACTGGAGCTACGTCTCCTCGACCAACGTGTACGCCAGCCACGACACCCCGGGAGCCGACGAGTCCGCGGCCATCGCCACCCCCATCGACCAGGACACCGCCGAGGGCGAGCAGTACGCCGGAGCGAAGGCCGCCTGCGAGCGGGCCTCCGCCGAGGCGCTCGGCGACCGGCTGCTGATCGCCCGTGCCGGGCTGATCGGCGGGCCCGGCGACCACACCGGACGGTCCGGCTACTGGGTGGCCCGCGCGGCGCGCGACCCCCGGTCGCCGCTGCTGGTGCCGGACTCGCTGGACGCGCCCACCCAGGTGGTCGACGTACGGGACCTCGCCGGGTGGCTGCTGGACGCGGCGCGGGCCGGAACGACCGGGACGTACGACGCGGTCGGCCCGACGGTCTCGCTCGGCGAGTGGATCGAACTGTCGCGTGCCGTGGGCGGGCACACCGGCCCGGTCGTCCCGGCCGACCCGGACTGGCTGCGCAAGCAGGACGTGTCGGAGTTCATGGGGTCGGAGTCCCTCCCGCTGTGGATCGTCGACCCGGACTTCCGCGGGTTCCTGGCCCGCAGCGGCGCGGCCGCGGTCGCGGCCGGGCTGCGGCACCGCCCGCGGGCGGAGATGCTGGCCGACCTCCTGTCCTGGGAGCGGAGCCAGGGCCTGGACCGCCCGCGTAAGGCCGGGCTGAGCGCGCGCCGCGAGCGGGAACTGCTGGACGCGCTCGCCGCGCGCTGAGCCGACCCGGGCCCCGGGAGGCGCGGGGCGGGGCGGCCCGGCGGCGGGCGTCAGCGGCCGCTGAGCAGCTCGCGCACCACCGGCCCGTCCGGGGCGTGCCGGGTCTCGATCACCTGCTTGTGCGGGTCACCGGCCAGCACCGCGCTCAGCAGGTCCTTGCGGCCGTCGAGCGTGGACAGCCCGGGCGTACCGACGGCGGGGCTGCGGTACAGCGTGCGCAGCCGCTGCAGGTCCAGCCCGCTGCACGCCCGGAGCGCGGCGGCCAGCTGTCGCGCCTCGCCCGTCTCCGGCTCGTCGTCGCCGGCCAGCAGCGCGTGCACCTCCGCCACCCGGCCGGCCAGCCGGGGCTGTTCCCGGTCGAGGTACAGCTCCAGCCGCTCCCCCTTGTCGGTCACCGGCGAGTAGACCATGCACACCAGCTGTTCCTCGGTGAGGCCGTACGCGTCCCAGGCGAAACGGTTGGCCAGGGAGCGCATGTGGGCCACGGCGTCGGCACCGGCGTAGCGGCGGCGCACCCGGTCGATCAGCTCGTCGGGGAACTCCTTGCGCCGCATCAGCGACTCGGCGAACGTGAGGTACTCGCGCAGGCCCTCGGCGTAGTCGCGCCCGTAGCGGCGCTCGCACTTCAGCCCGCGCAGGTGCGCCATCAGGGTCGGGTTGCCACAGTCGGACTCGGTGAAGCTGAACGCGATCTCGTCGAACTCGAACCCGAGGTGCTCGGTCAGCAGCCGCCAGTGGTTCCGCGACGAGTAGCGCGTGTCGTCGAAGATCGAGAAGAACCGGAGCTGGTGCGGCACGTCGTGGCTGACCCGGCGCTCGGCGATCTCCCGGTGGGCCTGGGCGCCGTAGAGGTCGGCGTAGTAGGCGTGCGCGATGTCGTTGGTGGCCTTCAGGAACCCGCGGAACCCCGTCTCCCCCGGCCGCCGCCGCCCCGGCCGCCCCGCGCCGGCGCCGAACCGCCGGGCCAGCCGGTTGATCCACAGCTGGTAGGCCCGCTGCTCGTCCGGGGAGTCCCCGGTGACGATGACGTCCACGGGCCGGCCGTACGCGGCGGCCACCCCGAACCCGTTCACCATGCTCAGGTTGCACGAGTTGCAGAACGTCGGGCGGGCCTCGGCGAACGTGCGGTGCCCGGTCATCAGCAGGTCGAGGCGGTGGCGCTCGACCACCGCGGCGGGCGTCGGCGCGTCGCGCCGGAACGGCCTGACCTCGTCGCCGTCCACCAGCAGCGTCTCGCAGTCCGGGTCGCCGGGGATGTCCAGGGCCCGGTACGCCCGGTCGATGTTGTCCAGCACCGCCTGCGGCATGCCGGCCTGCCGGTTGGTCACCGTGCGCAGGCCGAACGTGTCGCCGTGCCGGGCGTACAGGATCAGCTGCATGGCGCGGACGAACGCCAGCGTGAAACTGCTGTCCTTGCCCCCGCCGTAGGCGACCAGGACGGTGTTGTCGGCCAGCCGGCGCTGGTGGGGCAGGCTGGCGCGCAGCCGGTCGGCGCACCGCTCGGCGCCGGCCACGTCCGCGTCGGACATGGCCGCGCGCAGCGCGGCGAGCGCCCGTTCCCGGCGCTGGCGCACGCCGTCGGCGGAGGGCGTCGCGGCCCCCTCGGGTCGCGGGTCGAAGCTCACAGCCGGCATGACGATCATCCTCTCGGGCGGTTGCGGTGCGTCAGAAGGCCAGACCTCCGTCGATCTCCAGGCACCGGCCGTTGAAGTACTCACACTCGATGGCGAACCGCACCCCGGCGAAGATCTCCTCTGGTGTGCCGAGCCGGCGCAGCGGGACCGCGTCGATCTGCTCGGCCAGTCGCGCCGGGTCCATCGCGGCGAGGATCGGGGTGTCGATGAACCCGGGCGCGATCGCCACCGCACGGATCGCGTACGGGGCGAGTTCCAGCGCGATCGAGCGGGTGAACGCGACCACACCCGCCTTGGCGGCCGCGTAGTTGCCCTGCCCGGCGTTGCCCGCCCGGGAGATCGACGAGATGGTGATGATCACGCCGGGGCGGACCCCCGCCTGCACCATGTGCGCGGCGACCTCGCGTGACACCAGGAAGGTGCCGGTGAGGTCGACGTCGACCACCGCCCGCCACTGGGCGAGCGGCATCCGGACCACCGCACCCTCCTCGACCGGCCGGACCATCAGGCCGTCCCGGTAGATCCCGGCGCTGTTGACCAGGACGTTGACCGGCCCGCACTCCTCGGCCGCCTGCCGGACGGCGGCCACCACCTCGTCCTGGTGCCGCACGTCCGCCGGGTAGGCGCGCACCCGGCCGGGCTGGTCGGCCAGCTCGCCGACCAGCCGGTCCAGTCCCTTCCGGTCGGTGTCCAGGGCCGCGACCGTCGCGCCGGCCCGGACCAGACCGGCGCAGCAGGCCCGGCCGATCCCGCTGGCCGCGCCCGTGACCACCGCCCGGCACTCATCCAGCCGCATGTGTCACCGCCGCCGTTCACCGGGTCGCATGCTCACCCCGCTGCTGCGCGCGGCGTCCGGCCAGCAGCCGCGCCTGCTGCCGCGCCCGGCCCCGCTCGGCGGCGGCGTCGCCGAGGCTGGCGCCGTCCGACCCGGCGTCGGTCAGGTACTCGGCCATCGCCCGTACCGTCGGGTGGCGGAACAGGTCGACCACGCCGGCCTCGCACCGGAACTCGGCCCGCAGCCGCTCCCGCAGCCGGACCAGCAGCAGCGAGTTGCCTCCGGCGTCGAAGAAGTTCTCGGTGGCGCCCACCGCCCGACCGAGCAGCTCGGCCCAGATCGCGGCGACCCGCTGCTCGGCGTCGCCGGTCGGGGGTTCGTCGTCCGGCGCGGCCGCGGCCTCGGCCAGCAGCCGCTGCACGCGGGTGCGGTCCAGCTTGCCGCTGGACAGCCGGGGCAGTTCGGGCAGCACCTGGAGGTGCTCGGGCACCATGTAGCCGGGCAGCCGGGCCTGGAGGAAGGCGCGCAGCTGCGCGGGCTCGACGGTGGCGCCGTCGCGGGCCATGACCGCCGCCGCCAGCGCGTCGCCGGTGCGCCGCCGGATCACCACCGCGCACGACTCGGCGACGTCGGGATGCGCCAGCAGCGTCGACTCCACCTCGCCGAGCTCGATGCGGCAGCCGCGCAGCTTCACCTGGTGGTCGACCCGGCCGACGAACAGGATGCGCCCGTCGGGGCCGTGCCGGACCAGGTCGCCGGTGGCGTACAGCCGCTGCCCGTCGCCGCCGAACGGGTCGGGCACGAACCGCTCGGCGGTCAGGTCGGGCCGGTTGAGGTAGCCACGGCTGACCCCGGCCCCGCCGAGGTAGAGCTGGCCGACCACGCCGGGCGGGACCGGGCGCATCGCCGCGTCGAGCACGTACGCCACGGTGTTGTCCATGGGCCGGCCGATGGGGATCGGCTCGCCGGGACGGACCACGTTGTACAGCGAGAACGTGGTGGTCTCGGTCGGCGCGTACATGTTGTAGACCAGGTCGACGTGCGGGGTGTCGTACAGGTCCCGCAGCACCGACGGGGGCAGCACCTCACCGTTGGAGACGACGGTGCGGGCCGACGGCGGCAGCCCGCCGGCGCGCAGCAGCTCGGTGAGCACCGACGGCACCGCGGTCAGCAGCGTGGTGGTCTCCGCCCCGGGGGTACGGGCGAGCGCGAACGCGTCCTCGGCGACGACCACCATCCCGCCGCAGGTGAGCGGGGTGAAGATCTCCCACATGGACACGTCGAAGGCGAGCGAGCTGATCAGCGGCACGGACCGGAACAGCTCGGTGCCCAGCGTCCGGTGCGCCCAGGTGAGCAGGTTGGTCAGGTTGCGGTGTTCGAGGACGACACCCTTGGGCCGGCCGGTGGAGCCGGAGGTGTAGAGCAGGTACGCGGCGTTCGCCGCGACCACCGTCGACCCGACCCGTCCGGTGGGCCGGTCGGCCGTGTCGCGGGGCGCCACGATCCGCGCGTCCACCCCGTCGAACAGGGGCGCGTGTGCGTCGTCGGCGACGATGACGGCCGGGCGGGCGTCCTCGACCAGGGTCCGCAGCCGCTGGACCGGCAGCGCGGGATCCAGCGGTACGTACACGCCGCCGGCCTTGAACACGCCCAGCAGCGCCGCCAGCAGCTCCAGCGACCGGGGCAGGCAGACACCCACCGCGACCTCCGGGCCCACGCCCGCCTCGCGCAGGTGGTGGGCCACCCGGTTGGCGGCCTCGTCCAGCTGCCGGTACGTCCAGCGGCGGTCGCCGGCCTGCGCGGCGACCGCGTCGGGGGTGCGGTCGACCTGGTCCTCCACCAGGTGGTGGATGCACCGGTCGCGCGGGTGGTCGGCGCGGGTGCGGTTCCACTCCACGACGACCTGGTGCCACTCCGCCTCGCTGGGCAGGATCAGCTGCGACACCCGGGCGTCCGGGTCCTCGCCGACGCGGACCAGCAGGGTGTGCAGGCGGGCGAGCATCTGCTCGATCGTCGTGGCGTCGAACAGGTCGGACCGGTAGCCGATCTGGGCGTCCAGCCCGTCCTCGGTCTCGGCCAGGGTGAACTCCAGCTCGACCTTGGCGGTGGGCAGGCGCAGGTAGGACACGGCGAACTCCGCACCGCCGGCCCGCCGCACCGGCTGGCGCGGCTGGTAGCCGAACATCACCTGGTACAGCGGGTAGTAGCTGGGGTCGTGCGCCACGCCGAGGGCCTGCAGCACCGCCTCGAACGGCAGCTCGGGATGCTCGTGGGCGTCGAGGACGTCGGCGCGCACCCGGGCGAGCAGCTCGCGGAACGTGGGGTCGCCGGTGAACTCCTGCCGCTGCACGACCGGCTGGGCCAGGTATCCGATGAGTCCGGCCTGGTCGGTGCTGTCCCGTCCGGACAGGGCCAGGCCCATGACGACGTCCCGGGCGCCGTGCTGGCGCAGCAGCACGTCGCAGGCGGCCTTCAGCACCATGAACATGGTCGCCCGGTTGCCGCGGGCGAGCCGGCGCAGCGGCTCCAGCACCTCCTGCGGGATCAGCCGGGACCGGTACGCCGCCTCGTGCCGGGTCTCCGCCGGCCGCGCCGCGCTGATCGGCAGCTCCATCACCTCGGGCGCGCCGGCCAGCCGGGCCGTCCAGTAGCGCAGCGCCTCGGCGGCGCCGCCGCGCTCCCGTGCCGCCTGCCGGGCGCGCGCCACGTCGGCGACCCCGGTCGGCAGCGGCGGCGGGTCCGCCGGCGTGGGCTTCAGGTGCTCCTCGTACCGGGACAGCAGTTCGGTCAGGAACACCTCCAGCGACTGTCCGTCGAAGACGATGTGGTGGACGTTCACCAGCAGCCGGTGCGCGTCCGGGGCCAGGCGCAGCAGCAGGGTCCGCAGCAGCGGGCCGGTGCCGAGGTCGAACGGTCTGCCGGCGAACTCCGCGGCCAGCTCGGCGGCCCGCCGCTCGCGGTGCGTCTCGGCCAGGTCGGCGAGGTCGACCAGCGGGGTCGCCGGCCGGGGCGCGTCGCTGGTCTGGGCGAGCAGTTCGCTGCCGTGGCGTCGGAACGTGGTGCGCAGCGGCGGGTGCCGCCGGACGACGTCGTCGAGCGCGCGTTCCAGCGCGGGTGTCCGCAGCGGGCCGGTGATGTCCACCGCGAACGGGATGTTGTAGAACGGGTCGCCCGGCCGCATCTCGGCCAGCACCCACAGCCGCTGCTGGGCCGGGGTCGCGGGGACGGGGTCGTCAGGACTCATTGGCCACCTCGGCGGGGGTTTCGGGGGCGACCTTGGCACCGGTCTCCGGGGCGACCCCGGCGGAGGTGTCCGGGGCCGCGCCGGCGCGGGCCGGGCGCAACGACGGGACGCCGAACGCCGCGGCGGCCACCAGCACCAGCACCACGCCGGCGGCGACGAGTGAGGTGGCGACGCCGACCAGCTCCGCCGCGCCGCCGCCGAGCAGGACGCCCAACAGGGTGAAGTTGATCGTCACGGTGTTCAGCAGGCCGACGCCGCGGCCCCGCATCTCCTCGGGCAGGTCGCGCAGCAGCGTGTTGGCGACCGGGACCTGCACCAGGCTGGAGAACAGCCCGGTGGTCAGGCACCACTGCAGCACCGCCCACCATCCCACCGCCCCGACCAGCCAGCCGGTCGGGGCCAGCGTGATCAGCGCGACCCCGAACAGCCCCAGGCTGCTCAGCAGCAGGCCGTTCGACGACGTGTACCGGCGGACCAGGGCCGGTCCGAGCAGCGCGCCGAGCATCGACCCGCCGGCCAGCACCGCCTGCGCCACGCCGAACTCGAAGGCGGGCAGGTCGAAGACGGTCAGCAGTTGGGCGTTGAGGTTGGTGGTGAACAGTCCGAACACGACGGCGAACGGGACGGTCAGGGCGAACAGCGCACGCAGTGACGGGACGGCCAGCACTCCCCGCACCCCGGTGCGCAGCGCCTGCCAGTACGGTTCCCCGGCGCCGCCGCCGACGGGCACCTGGCGCAGCACGGCCATGCTGAACAACAGCGCCCCGGAGATCGCGAACGTGACCGCGTCGACGACCAGGACGACCGCGGCGCTGCCGAGCGAGACCAGGATGCCGCCGACGGCCGGGCCGACCAGGTTGACCGCCTGGTTGGTGCTCTGGAACAGCGCCACCGCGGCCGGGATGCGGGTCGGGGAGCCGACGATCACCGGCACGGCGGCGATCCGGGCCGTCTCGAAGACCGCCTTGCCGACGCCGTGCAGCAGGGCCAGCACCACCAGCGCGGCGACCGAGTCCAGGACCGGGATCATCGCCAGTACCAGGACGATGCGGGCCAGGTCGGAGCCGACCAGCAGGCCCCACTTGGGCACCCGGTCGACCAGCGGGCCGATGAACGCGCCGAGCAGCCCCGACGGCAGTAGCTGCGCCAGCACGAGCAGGGCGATGACCACCGGACTGTCGGTCAGTTTCGCCGTGACGTAGATCAGCGTCACCCGGGTCATGGCGTCGCCGAGGAAGGAGACGACGACCGACAGCCAGTACCGCAGGTACGTGCCGTCTCGTAGCAGCTCACGCATGAGGATGTTGGACTCTCCCGGTACCGTTGCGGCCCTCGGCGAGCAGGCCGTTGACAATCGCCGTCACGTCCGCGATCCGCGGCTCGCGCATGATGGTGTAGTGGTTGCCGGCCACCACGTGCCGTTCCAGGCCGTTGCCGGCCAGCCGCTCCCAGCCGGCGTACAGGTCCTCGTCGGGCTCGTCGCCCGCCCGGATCATCACCAGCCGCCCGGCCAGCGGTGTCGGCCGGTACCGCCACAGCAGGCGGAGGTTGGCGATCCACAGGTCGAGCGCGGTGCGGATCTGCTCGTGACCGGCGTCCGGCGGCAGGTAGTCGCCCTTGCGGGCCAGCTCCAGCAGGTAGTCCAGCTGCTCGGCGTCGGTCATCGCGCGCAGCTCGTCCAGCGGCCTCAGGTCGTCGGTGTAGTCCCAGCGCAGGTTCTTGGCCAGCCCCTCCACGTGGGCTGCCCGGTCGGGCTCCTGCTCGACCGGCACGTACTGCGGGGTGTGCGAGTCGATGAGCACGACGGTGACCTGCTCGCCCTGGTCCTCCAGCGCCCGGCCGACGGCGAACGCGTTCGCACCGCCGTAGCACCAGCCGACCAGGGTGTACGGCCCGTGCGGCTGGGCCTGGCGGACCAGCTCCGCGTACGCCGCCGCACGCTCGGCGAACCCGGCGAACGGCATCCGACCCGCCTCGTCCAGCGGCGGGCAGGCGATCGCGTACAGCGGGCGGTCGGCCGGCTCGACCAGCCGGGCGAACGGCACGTAGCAGACCACCTCGCTGCCGGCGGGGTGGGCGAAGAACACCGGCGGTCCGCCGCTGCCCGGCCGGATCTCGATCAGGTGCGGGCCGGTCGGCGGCTGGTACCCCTCGCGCAGGGTGCGGGCGAACCGTTCCACCGTGGCGCCCTGGAAGATCGCGGCCATGGGCAGCGCCCGCCCGAACGCGCGCTCGATCTCGGCCATCAGCCGCAGCACCAGCAGCGAGTGCCCGCCCAGGTCGAAGAAGTTGTCGTGCAGGCCGATCGGCCGCACGCCGAGCACGTCCTCCCAGATCCGGGCGACCTCCAGCTCGACCGGGTCGCGGGGGGCCGCGACGTCGGTGGTACGCCGGTCGGCCGGCGGCGCCGGCAGCGCCCGCCGGTCGATCTTCCCGCTGCTGGTCAGCGGGAAGTCGGCGACCTCGACGACGGCGTTGGGAATCATGTAGTCGGGCAGGTACGCGCGCAGGTGTTCGCGCAGCGCCTCCGGCCGGAGCGCCGCCGGCCGACCGTCCCCGGTGGACCGGGCGACCACGTAGGCGACCAGCCGCTGGTCGCCGGGGCGGTCCTCGCGGACCGTGACCACGGCCCGGGCCACGTCCGGGTGCTCGGCCAGCCGGGTCTCGATCTCACCCAGCTCGATGCGGTGGCCGCGGACCTTCACCTGGCCGTCGTCGCGGCCCAGGAACACCAGGGTGCCGTCGGGCTGCAGCCGCACCTGGTCCCCGGTGCGGTACAACCGGCCGCCCGGCCGGGGGCCCAGGTGGTCCGGGATGAACCGCTCGGCGGTCAGGTCGGGCCGGCCCCGGTAGCCACGGGCCACACCGGCCCCGCCGATGACCAGCTCACCGGGGGTGCCGACCGGCACCGGGCGCAGCCGCGCGTCGAGCACGTACACCTCGGTGTTGGCCAGGGGCCGGCCGATGCTGATCCGGCCGGCGGCGGGGTCCAGCCGCCACGCCGTGGACCAGATCGTCGTCTCGGTCGGACCGTACACGTTCCACACCGCGTCGGCGCGCTCGGCCAGCGCCCGCGCCAGCGGCACCGGCAGCGCCTCGCCGCCGGTGATCACCCGGATGCCGCGCTCGTTGGGCCAGCCCGCCTCCACCAGCAGCTGCCAGGTGGCCGGGGTGGCCTGCACGACGGTGGCGCCGACCCGGTCGAGCAGGGCCGCCAGCCGGCGGCCGTCCTGCGCCTCGTCCCGCCCGACCAGCACGACCCGCCCGCCGGTGACCAGCGGCCCGTACAGCTCCAGGCCGGCGATGTCGAACGTGATCGAGGTGACCGCCGCCAGCACGTCGTCCGGGCCGAGGCCGATCTCGTCGGCCATGGCCAGCAGCAGGTTCACCAGGTTGCGGTGGGTGACCTCGACGCCCTTGGGCCGGCCGGTCGACCCGGAGGTGTAGATGACGTACGCGAGCCGGTCGTCGCGGACCGGGTCCGGCTCGGTGCGCGCCGCCGCGGCGGCGATCGCCTCCGCCTCCCGGTCCAGGTGGATCAGCTCCGCCGGGCAGTCGGCCAGGTTGCCGGCCAGGTCGGACCGGGTGAGCAGCAGCCGGGCACCCGCGTCGGTGACCATCGTGGCGAGCCGCCGGGCCGGGTAGCCGGGGTCGAGCGGCAGGTACGCCGCCCCGGCCATCACCACCCCGAGCAGCCCCACCACCAGGTCGACGGACCGGTCCAGGCAGACCCCGACCACCGACTCCGGCCCGGCGCCCCGGGCGCGCAGGTAGCCGGCCAGCCGCTCCGCCCGACCGACCAGCTCCGCGTACCGCAGCCGCTGGTCACCGGCGACCACCGCCACCGCGTCCGGCGTCCGCGCCGCCTGGCGGCGGACGAGGTCCTCCAGGCACAGCTCCGGCTCCCGCGGCACGGCGGTCCGGTTCCACTCCACGAGCAGGGTGCGCGTGTCCTCGGCGTCGAGCAACGACAGGTCCTGCACCCGCTGGTCCGGGTCGGCCACCACCTGCGTGAGCAGGTGCTCCAGGTGCCGCCACATGCGGGCGATGGTGGACTCGGTGAACAGGTCGGTGTTGTACTCGAACAGTCCGAAGTAGTGGTCGGCCACCCCGGGGTCGTCGAACACGCACAGCATGCAGTCGTCCTTGGCCGTGCGGTTGTCGAACACCAGCGGTTCCATCACCAGATCGGGCAGCGACACCGGCTCCTCGTGGAAGTCCACGAAGATGAACGACACCTGGAAGACCGGGTTGCGGCTGGGATCGCGCTCGATGCGCAACTCGTCGAGCAGGGTGCCGAACGGCATGTCGTGGTGGTCCAGCGCGCCCACCATGGTGGTCCGGGTCGCCGCCAGCAGGTCCCGGAAGGTCATCTGCGGATCCACGGTGGTCCGCAGCGGCAGCATGGTGAGAAAGTAGCCGATCACCGGCTCGGTCTGGGCCCGGCTGCGGGTCGAGGACGTGGTGCCGATGACGATGTCCCGCTGGCCGGTGTAGCGGTACAGCAGCAGGTTCCAGGCGGCCAGCAGCGTGATGTTCGGCGTCACCCCCTCGGCGCGGGCCAGCCGGCGGATGCCCTCGGTCAGCGCGGCCGACATGCGGAACTCGTAGCGGGCGCCGTTGAACGTCTGCACCGGCGGGCGGGGCCGGTCCGTCGGCAGCTCCAGCACCAGCGGGGCGCCGGCCAGCTGCTGGATCCAGTACGGCAGCTGGCGCCGGTACACCTCCTCGCGCAGCCACTCGGGCTGCCACTCGGCGTAGTCGGCGTACTGGATCTCCAGCTCGGGCAGCCGGGGCTCGCGGCCGGTGACGAACGCGGTGTAGTACTCGGCCACCTCCCGGTCGAAGATGCCCACCGAGCCGCGGTCCCAGACCAGGTGGTCGATGGTGCAGACCATGACGTGCTCCCGCTCGGCCATCCGGATCAGCGCGACGCGCAGCAGCGGCCCCCGGGTGATGTCCATCGGCCGGCGGATCTCCTCGGTGGCCAGCCGGACCATCTCCGGCTCCCGCTCGGCCTCGGGCAACGCCCGCAGGTCCAGGCGGCGGAAGGTGATCGGCATCTCGTCGTGGATCACCTGCACCGGGCGCAGGTCCTCCACCTCGAAGGTGGTGCGCAGCGCCTCGTGCCGGGCCACCACGGCGTTGACCGCGCGCTCCAGCGCGGACACGTCCAGGTCACCGCGCAGCCGCCAGCCGAGGAACACGTTGTAGACCGGGTCGGTCGGGTCGAACTGGTGGATCAGCCAGATCCGCTCCTGGTCCACGGTGAGGCGGTTGCGGTTGGGCCGCCGCCGTTTCGGTATCCGGTCCAGCGACGGCGTCGCGCGGCGCAGGTCCCGCACCCGCGCGTCGAGCAGGGCCCGCTGGGCGGGGGTGAGCCTGGCCAGCCGTGCGGCGAGGCTCGTCTCGGTGGTGCCTGTCATCGCTGGTACCGGTCCTTCAGCTCGGTGAGGTAGTCCAACCCGTCGCGCACCACCGACGGCGCCAGGCCGAAGTCGACCAGGCAGGCCACCTCGTCCAGGCCGATGTCCACCAGGTCCTCGATGAGGGTCTCGCCCTTGTCCGGGGTGCCGAGCAGGGTGATGGTGTCGAAGTACCGTTCAAAGGTGACCTCCAGCATCGTGTCCCGCTCCGCCGGGCTGAGCTGCGAGAACTCGCCGAACGTGTCCTGTTGGCTCAGGAAGGTGCGCAGGTATCCGATCAGCGGCTCGCGCACCAGCCGCTTCACCTCCTCGTCGGACGGGCCGAGGAAGGTGTGCACCATCGCGGCCACCCGCCCCTGGGCCGGGTCGTGGCCGGCCTCGGCCAACGCCGCGCGGTAGGCGCGGATCTTCTCCCCCAGGTCGCTCAGCCGCTGGGCGACCAGGCCGGTCAGCACGTGCGCGCCGGCCCGTCCGGCCCGGACGAAGGTCTCCACGCTGCCCTGCGACGAGATCCAGATCGGCAGCCTCGGCTGGATGGGCCGGGGCAGGGTCCGGACGGTGACCGTGCCGCCGTCACCGGCGGGCACCGGCACCTTCTCGCCGCTCCACAGGCGCTGGATGACCTCGATGGAGTCGAACATCTCGGTCCGCCGGCGCTCGTACCGCTCCGGGCCGGGGTTGGGGGCGAGGATGAAGTCGTCGGGGTGCCATCCGGAGGCGCACGAGATGGCCACCCGGCCGCCGGAGAGGTTGTCCACCACCGACCACTCCTCGGCCACCCGCACCGGGTGGTGCAGCGGCACCACGACGCTGCCCGCCCGGATCTGGATCCGCTCGGTCAGCACCGCGATCGCGGCGGCGAGCACCGACGGGTTCGGGTACAGGCCGCCGAAGTCCACGAAGTGCCGCTCCGGCACCCAGATGCCGGAGAAGCCGTGCCGGTCGGCGTAGCGGGCGCAGTCCAACAGCAGGTCGTACTTGCCCGGCCCCTCCACCGAGCCGTCGCCGGAGAAGAAGAACAGGCTGAAGTCCATTCGGCTGGTGGGGCGACGGGACCGGCGACGGGGCGGGGCCGAGGCCGGGGCCGCCGGCCCGCCCGCCGGCTGGTCGGGCAGCCAGGGCAGCCTCAACCGCCGCTGGCGCAGCGCCTGTTCCAGCACCGCCCGCCGGTCCGGCGGCAGCGCGGCCAGCCGGCGTTGCAGGTCGCGAATCTGCTCGTTGTCAGGCACGGTCCCTCCCGGTCTGTGGCATGGCGCGCAGGCGGGCGGCGACCTCGTCCGGCGACAGGCTCTCCACCTCCCGCAGCAGGGCCTCGAACTCGTCCAACCCGACCAGCTCCGCCTGCCGGGCCCGCACCGCCGCGGCCAGGTCCCGCACGGTGGCGGCCTCGAAGATCACGCTCATCGGAAGGTCGCCGTAGATCTGCCGCAGCCGCGACATGATCTGGATGGCGAACAGCGAGTTGCCGCCGAGGTCGAAGAAGTCGTCGTCGACACCGATGCGGTCCTGCCCGAGCACCTCCCGCCAGATGCCGGCCACGGTGCGGACGACCTCGTCGTCGGCCTCCGCCTCACCGCCGACCAGGTCCGGCCCGGCCGGGGCGCCGCCGTCGACACCGGGATCCGGCGCGTCGGCCCCGTCGCGGCGCCGCGCGCCCGCGGCGCTGAGGAACGCCGAGGTGGTCAGGGTGGCCTGCTCGGCGAGCACCCGGTCGAAGTCCACCGTGGAGACGACCACCTGGGCCAGTCCGCCGGCGACCACCCGCCCGGCCAGGGCCACGCCGTCGGTGGCCGCCACACCGTGGACGCGCCGGTGCTGGGCGAACTGCTCACGCGCCTGCGGCGAGGCCGCGTGCCGCTCGTGCCAGTCGTCCCACGCCCACTGGGCCACGTCCAGGGCGTGGAACCGCCGCCCGGCGGCCGACCCGGCGTGGGCGAACGCGTCCACGAACGCCGCGGCGGCGCAGTTCTCCAGCTGGCCGAACCCGCCGAGGATGCCGGTGGTGGACGAGACCAGCAGGAAGAAGTCCAGGTCGTCGTCGGCGAGCAGGTCCGCCAGCAGCAGGGTGGACCGCACCCGGGCGGCCAGCACGTCGGTGAGCTGGTCGCGGGTCTTGAGCGCGGTCAGCCCGCTGGCGCGGGCGTCGGCGGCGTGCACCACCCCCGAGATCCGGCCCAGCCGGTCCCGGGCGGCGACCACGGCGGGACGGGCCTGCTCCGGGTCGGCCAGGTCGGCGGGGAGGAAGGTGACGGTGTCCGGGTGGGCGTCGACCAGCGCGGCCACCCGGTCGGTGAGCCGCTGGCCGACGAGGACCAGCCGGGCACCGGCCCCGACCAGCTGCTCGGCGAAGGTCACGCCGGTCTCGCCGTCCGCCCCGGTGACCAGGTATCCGGCGCCGGCCCGCCAGCCGGCACCGTCGCCCGCCGCGGGCAGGTCGACGGGAGCGAACGACCGGTTCCAGCGCCGGGCGCCCCGGTAGGCGACCACCCGGTCCGGCTGCGGCTGCGCGAGCTCGGCGGCGAGCAGCTCCACCAGCCGCGTCCACCCGGGCTGGTCGGCCGGGTCGTCCGGCACCGCCACGTCCACCCAGCGGCAGGTCAGCGCCGAGAACTCCTGCGGCAGGACGGTGGCCGCGCCGGCGATCATGGCCCGTTCGGGCGCCCGGACCGGATCCCCGGCCACCTCCTGCAGGCGGTCGGTGAGCACGTCCACCCGCACCGGCCGGGCAGGGTCGGCGTCGGTCAGGGCCTGGACGAGCTCCACCAGGCCGACGAACTCGTCGTGGGCGTACCGGAAGCGGTCCACGGCGTCCGCCCCCGGCGGCGTCGACCGCACGCTCCAGGCGTACACCACCTGATCCGGCAGGAGCCCGTCGCGGCGCAGCTCCTCGACCAGCCGGCGGGCGTGGTCGGGCCGGGCCGCGTCGACGAGGAACACGTCCGGCTCCGGCCGGTCCGGCTCGTGGTGCGGGCGGACCGTGACGACCCGGTGCCCCAGCCCGCGCAGCGCGCCGGCGAGCCGCCCACCCAGCCCGCGGTCGTCCTCGTACACCAGCCAGGTGGACGTCCCGGCCGGCGCCGGCGGCACGACGTGCGGCGACCGGTGCCAGACCGGCACCCAGCACCACCGCTGTGGGTCGCGGCGGGCCGACGCCGTCACGTCCGACTCCGACACCCGCGGCAGCAGGTGGTTGCGCCGCTGGAACGGGTACGTCGGCAGCGGCACCCGGCCGCGCCGTTCACCGCCCCACACGGCGGCCCAGTCGACCTCCACGCCGTGCCGCCACAGGTCGGCCAGGCCGGTCATCACCGCCCGCGACTCGCCGTCCTCGTCGGTGGGATCCACCCGCAGCAGGGACACGACCGCCGAGCCGCCCGCCCCGGCCCGGCACGCCGCGGCCAGCCGGCTGAGCACCCGGCCCGGGCCGACCTCGACCAGCACCGCGTCCGGGTGCCGGACGAGAGTCGCCGCCACCCCGTCGGCGAACCGCACCGGCTGCCGGGTGTGCCGCACCCAGTACTCCGGGTCGGTGGCCTGCCCCTCGGTGAGCCAGGTCCCGGTGACGTTGGACAGCATCGGCAGCCGCGGCCGGGCCAGCGACACCGACCGCAGGGTCTCGGCCAGCCCCGGCAGCGCCGGCTCCACCCGCGCGGAGTGGAAGGCGTGCGAGGTGTCCACCTCGCGGACCGCCACCCCGCGCGCGGCCAGCAACCGCTCCACCTCGGCGGTCTCCTCGGCGCTCCCGGCGACCACGCACATGCCGGGCGCGTTGACCGCCGCGACGCAGGCGTCGCCGACCCGGCCGGCCTCCCGCGCCAGCAGCGCCCGCAGTGCCTCCTCGTCCAGGGCGACGCTGATCATCCTGCCGGGCGGCAGCGCCTGCATGAGCCGGGCCCGGGCGGCCACCACCCGCACCGCGTCCGGCAGGGTGAGCACACCGGCCAGGCAGGCGGCCACCAGCTCGCCGAGACTGTGCCCCAGCAGCGCGGCGGGTCGGACCCCCCAGTGCTCCAGCAGCCGGGCCAGCGCGTAGTCGACGGCGAACACCGCCGGCTGGGTGTACCCGGTGGCGGCCAGTCGCCGCGCCGCCTCGGGACCGGTGTCGAACGCCACCTGCCGGACGTCGGCGTCCAGGTGCGGGCGCAGCAGGTCGGCGCACTCGTCGACGGCCGCCCGGAACACCGGTTCCCGCCGGTACAGCTCGGCGCCCATGCCCGGGTACTGGCTGCCCTGGCCGGGGAGCAGGAACACCACCGGCGGCGCCGCCTCCCGGTGGGTGGCCGGGGCCGGCCGGTCCGGCGGTTCGAGCGCCGCCACCGCGCCGTCGCGGTCGCGGCAGACCACCGCCCGGCGGTGTGCGAACCCCCGCCGTCCCACCTGCAGCGTGTACGCGACGTCGGCCAGCGGCGTGTCCGGGTTGGCCCGCAGGTGCCCGGCCAGCGCGGCGGTGAGCTGGTCCAGCGCCGCCGGGGTACGCGCCGACAGCGGCAGCACCTGCCAGGGCCGGTGGGGCGGGGCGGGGGTCGGACGGGACGGCGCCGCCTCGAGGATCAGGTGGACGTTGGTCCCGCCGACGCCGAACGCGCTGACCCCGGCGCGCGGGTGGCCCTCCGGCCACGGCGTACCCACCGCGGCCACCCGCAGCCCGCCGGCCACCAGCGCCGCCGCCTCCGGGTTGGGTGTGGTGAAGTGCGGCGTCGGCGGGATGAACCGGCGCTCGACGGCGAGCACCGTCTTGATCAGGCCGGCGATGCCGGCGGCCGTGTCCAGGTGACCGATGTTGGCCTTCACCGAGCCGAGCAGGCACGGCGTGGACCGCTCGCCGGTGCGGTACGCCTCGGCCAGCGCCCGAACCTCGATGGGGTCACCCAGCGGTGTCGCCGTGCCGTGCCCCTCCACGTAGTGGACGCTGCCCGGGTCCACCCCGGCGACCGCCAGCGCCTCGGCGATCACCGCGGCCTGGCCGTCCGGTGCCGGGGCGGTGAACCCGGTCTTCGCGCCGCCGTCGTTGTTGACCGCCGAGCCGAGGATCACCGCCCGGATGTGGTCGCCGTCGGCGAGCGCGTCGGCGAGCCGTTTGAGGACGACCACCCCGGCGCCGTCGCCGGAGACGGTGCCGGTGGCCGCGGCGTCGAACGGGCGACAGTGGCCGTCCCGGGACAGGATGCCGCCCTCGTCGTACCGGTAGCCGGCCGGATCCAGCAGCCGGACCGCGGCCCCGCCGGCCAACGCCAGGTCCGCCTCGCGCAGCAGCAGGCTCTGGCAGGCCAGGTGCACCGCCACCAGCGAGGACGAGCACGCCGTCTGCACCGTGACACTCGGCCCGGTCAGGTTCAGCTTGTACGACACCCGCAGCGCGAGCATGTCCGGGTCGTTGCCCACCGTCACCTGCATCGGGTGGGCGAGCTGCGCGGCCCGTGGGTGGCGGGCGATCCGCTCGAACCGGTACCCGCTGGTGGAGGTGCTGGCGAAGACGCCGACCCGGGCGCCGGACGAGCCCGGCGGGTAGCCGGCGTCCTCCAACGCGTGCCAGCAGCACTCCAGGAACACCCGATGCTGCGGGTCGGTCAGCTCGGCCTCGGACGGGGTGAACCCGAAGAACTCCGCGTCGAACAGGCCGGGCCCGTCCAGCGGCGCCGACACCGGCACGTACGCCGGGTCGTCCAGCAGGTGCGGCGCGACGTCGGCCGCGGCCAACTCGTCGCGGGAGAACCGGGTGATGCCCTCCCGGCCGGCGACCAGCAGCTCCCAGAACGCGTCCAGGTCGGGCGCGCCGGGGAAGCGCCCACTCATCCCGATGATCGCGACGGCGTCGTCGGTCACGGGGCCACCATCCTTTCCGCCGTCGAGCCGGTGAGCGCGGCGGTGAAGCCGCGCGGTGTCGGCTCCTCGAACAGCAGACGCAGCGAGGCGGGCAGCCCGAGCCGTTCCCGGGTCTCGGCCACCACCTGCGCGGCGAGCAGGGAGTGCCCGCCCAGCTCGAAGAAGTCGTCGTCCGGTCCCACCTGGTCCAGGCCCAGCGCCTCGGCCCAGATCCGCGCGATCACCTGCGCGACCCGCGCCGGATCGCCGGCTGGTTCCCCGACCCCCGCGTCGGACGGTTCGTCGGGCGACGCGGCGGGCGGGGTCGCCGCGACGGCGGGCAGGGCGGCCCGGTCCACCTTGCCGTTGGCGGTCAGCGGCAGCCGGTCCAACGCCAGGAACGCACCGGGCAGCATGTAGTCCGGCAGCGTGCGGCGCAGGTGGTCGCGCAGCTCACGCTCGTCCGGCCTGGTCGGACCGGTGGGCACCCAGTAGGCCACCAGGCGGGTACCGCCGGCCGCGTCGGCGTCAGCCCGAACCACCGCCTCGCCGACCGCGGGGTGGTCGGTCAGCGCCGCCTCGATCTCGCCCAGCTCGATCCGGTGGCCCCGCACCTTGACCTGGTGGTCGGCGCGGCCGACGTACTCCAGGTCCGTGGCCTCCGGATCCGTCGCGCCGCCGGTACGGGCGAGGTCGCCGGACCGGTACAGGCGGGCTCCGGGCACACCGGAGAACGGGTCGGGCAGGAACCGTTCGGCGGTGAGACCGGGCCGGCCCAGGTAGCCGCGGGCCACCCCGGCACCTCCGACGAACAGCTCACCCACCTCCCCGCGCGCGACCGGGTCACCGGCCGGGCCGAGCAGGTGGGCCGACAGGTCCGGCAGCGGCTGCCCGATCACGCTGCCCGCCGCGGCGTCCACGTCGGAGGCGGTGATCCGCCGCCAGGTGACGTGCACCGTCGTCTCGGTGATCCCGTACATGTTCACCAGCACCGGCCGGTCCGGGTCGTGCCGGTCGAACCAGGGGCGCAGCATCGGCAGCCGCAGCGCCTCACCGCCGAAGACGACCAGCCGCAACGCCAGCTCGGGGTCGACGCCGAGTTCCTGCTCGGCCCGGATCAGCAGGCCGAACGCCGACGGCGTCTGGTTGAGCACGGTGACCCGCTCGCGGCCCAGCAGCGGGTAGAACTCCTCCGCGACGCGGGTGACCTGCCGCGGCACCACCACCAGGCGGCCGCCGTGCAGCAGCGCACCCCACATCTCCCAGACGGAGAAGTCGAACGCCGGCGAGTGGAACAGCGTCCACACGTCGTCCGGGCCGAACCGGAACCGGTCCGCGGTGGCGCGGAACAGCCGGGTGACCTGGCGGTGCTCCACCATCACACCCTTCGGCCGGCCGGTGGACCCGCTGGTGTAGATGACGTAGGCGAGACTGGCCGGATGTCCGCCCGCGACCGGCGGTGTCACCGGGTGGTCGGCCAGCTCCGACTCCAGACGGTCCAGCCGGACCACCACCCGGCCGGCCAGGCCCGGCCGGGGCGCGTCGGTCACCACGATCGGGGCGGCGGCGTCGGCGAGCGTGTACGCCAGCCGGTCGTCCGGGTGGGTCGGATCCAGCGGCAGGTAGGCACCGCCCGCCTTGAGCACCGCGAGCAGCGTGGTGACCAGCCACACCGACCGGTCCAGGTGCACCCCGACCGGGACCTCCGGCCGCACGCCCAGCGCCCGCAGGTGGTGGGCGAGCTGGTTGGCCCGCCGGTCAAGCTCGCGGTAGGTCACCGTGTCCGACCCGGCGACCACCGCGACCGCGTCCCCGCGCGCGGCGGCCTGCGCCGCGAACCACTCGTGGATGAGGTCAGTCGACACGCGTGCGCTCCCCTCCCCCGGACATGCCCGCCGCCGCCAGCCCGGCCGACACCGCCCGGCGCACCGGCTCGTCGGCCGCGTCGACCAGGTGCGCCAGCGTCCGCTCGTACGCCACCAGCAGCGCGGCCGCGGTCGACGGCAGGAACAGGTCACTGTCGTACTGCACCGTGGTGCGCAGCCCGCCGTCGTCGCACTCCTCGACCACGAGGCTCAGGTCGAACAGCGCGGTGTCGGCGCGCCAGCCCAGCTCCAGCTCACACCGGTCCAGCCCGGCCAGCACCGGAGCCCGGGTCTGGCCCAGCAGGCTGAACATCACCCGGAACAGCGGCATGAAGTCCCGGCCGCGGCGCGACACCAGCGCGTTGACCAGCAGGTCGAACGGCAGGTCCTGGTGCGCGAAGGCACCCAGGGTCACCCGGCGGACCCGGGCGAGCAGCTCCCGAAGGTCCGGGTCGCCGGACAGGTCGGTGCGCAGCGGAACCATGTTGATCAGGCAGCCGACCAGGTCACGCAGTTCGGGCCGGGTCCGGCCGGCGACCGGGGTGCCGACGGTGACCTCGGCGACCCCGGACCAGCCGGCCAGCAGCGCCTGGAAGGCGGCCAGCAGCGTCATGTACAGGGTGGCGCCCTGCTGCCGGCTGTACCGGCGCAGCCGGCCGGCCAGCTCCGGTCCGATCGCCCCGTGCACGACCGTGCCGCGGAACCGCCGCCGCGCCGGACGCGGACGGTCGGTCGGCAGCTCCGCCACGGGCGGATCGTCACCCAGCGTGGCCCGCCAGTAGTCGACCAGGTCGTCCAGGACCGGGCCGCGCAGCACGTCGCGCTGCCAGACGGCGTAGTCCGGATACTGCAGGACGACCTCGGACAGCGACTCGCCCCGGTACAGCGCACCCAGCTCGCCGAACAGCAGGTCCAGCGACAGCGCGTCGACCGCGATGTGGTGCAGGGTCAGCAGCAGCCGGTGCTCGTCGGGCCCCACCCGCAGCAGCCGCGCCCGCAGCGGCGCCGCCGCGGCCAGGTCGAACGGCCGGCCGGCCTGCTCCGCCGCCAGCCGGGCCGCCTCGCCGGCCGGGTCCGCCCGCCCGGTGAGGTCCACCAGCGGCAGCGGCACCGGGCCGGCCGGCAACACCTCCTGCCGGGGCCGCCCCCGCGGCGCCGGATACCGGGTCCGCAGCACCTCGTGCCGGGCCACCAGGTCGTCCAGTGCCCGACCCAGCCGCGCCGGGTCGAGCGCGCCGTGCAGGCGCAGCACCAGCGGCACCGTGTACAGACCACCCTCCGGGTCGATCTGCTCCATGAACCACAGCCGCTGCTGCGCGTACGACAGCGGAACCGGCTCCGGCCGGCTCCCGGCGGTCGGCGGTGGCACGGCCGCCCGCGCCGGCCGCTGAGCCGAACGCTCCAGCGCGGCGGCCACCGCGCGCGGCGTCGGACCGGCCAGCAGGACCCGCAACGGCAGCTCGGCACCCAGCGCCTCGGCGACCCGGGCGACCAGCCGCACCGCCAGCAGCGAGTGACCACCCCGCTCGAAGAAGTCGTCGTCGATCCCGACCCGGGCCACGCCGAGCAGGTCGGCCCAGATCTCGGCGAGCACCTCCTCGACCGGGGTCCGCGGCGGGACGTACGCCCGGTCGTCGTCGGCCAGGCCCAGGTCGTCCGGCACCCGCAGCGCCCCACGGTCGACCTTGCCGTTCGCGGTCAGCGGCAACGCGTCCAGCAGGACGTACCCGGAGGGCACCAGGTGCTCCGGCAGCCGCTGCCGCAGGTACTCGCGGATGTCGCCGACGGCGAGCCGGGCCTCCGGGTCCGGCACCACGAACGCGACCAGCCGGGCGCCGTCCTCGCCGGCCACCGCCGTCACCGCCGCGTCCACGACGGACGGGTGACCGCCCAGCGTGGTCTCGACCTCGCCGGGCTCGACCCGGAAGCCTCGGATCTTGACCTGGTTGTCGACACGGCCGAGGAACTCCACCGCGCCGTCCGGACGTTGCCGGACCAGGTCCCCGGTCCGGTACAGCCGCTCGCCCGGACGCTCACCGAACGGGTGCGGCACGAACCGCTCGGCGGTCAGCGCGGGCCTGCCGAGGTAGCCGACGGCCAGCCCCGGCCCGGACAGGTACAGCTCACCGGTGAAGCCGGGCGGCACCGGGCGCATCCGCGCGTCCAGCACGTAGCCGCCGGTGTTCGCGATCGGCCGGCCGATCGGCACCGTCACCGCGTCCGCCGGCACCTCGGTCACCTCGTGCCAGGTGGCGAACGTCGTCGTCTCGGTCGGCCCGTAGACGTGCAGCAGCCGACGCGGCGGGCCGGCGGCCAGGATCGTCCGCACCCAGCGCGGCTCGACCGCCTCGCCGCCGAACAGCAGCTCACGCAGCGGGGCGAACGCGTCCGGCCGCTGCCGGGCCACCGCGTTGACCGCCGCGGTGGTCAGGAACATCGTGGTGATGCCGTGCTCCCGGATGGCGGCGGCCAGCGCGTCCGGGTCGAGCACGGTCTCCCGGGGCAGGATCACCACGCCCGCGCCGTTGGCCAACGCCCCCCACAGCTCGAACGTGATGGCGTCGAACGACGCGTTCGCCGCCTGGGCCACCCGGTCACCGGGCCCGAGCCGGACGTAGTCGGTCTGCCGGACCAGCCGGACGATCGCCCGGTGGGTGACCATCACACCCTTGGGCTCGCCGGTGGAGCCGGAGGTGTAGATGACGTACGCCAGGTCGTCCGGCCCGGCGCCGCCGGCCGCGCCACCCGGGCCGTCCGCGCCATCTGCACCGTCCACACCGCCCGGGCCGTCCGGTGCACCGCCCGCCGGTCCGGCCCCGCCGTCGCCGTCGTCGTCGATCAGGACCGGTCGCAGCCCGTCGGCCGGCAGCTGGGCCCGGGTGTCCCGCCGGCAGAGCAGCACCTCGATGCCGGCGTCGGCGAGCAGGTACGCCAGCCGCGGCCGCGGATACTGCGGGTCCAGCGGCACGTACGCGCCGCCGGCCTTCCAGATCGCCAACAGTCCGACCACCAGGTCCGGCGAACGCGGCACACAGATCCCCACCCGGGTCCCCCGCCGCACCCCCAGCGCGGTCAGGCGCCGCGCCAACCGGGTCGCGCGCGCGTCCAACTCCCGGTAAGTCAGCCGCTGCCCGCCGTACCACACGGCCGTGGCGTCGCCCCGCCGGTCGGCCTGCTCGGCGACCAGCTCGTGGACGGCGCGCGGCGGCAGCTCGGCGGCGGTGCGGTTCCACTCCCACAGCACCCGCCGCCGCTCGTCGGGGCGCAGCAGCGGCAGCTCGGACACCCGCGCCGACGGGTGGTCCGACACCGCCTCCAGCAGAACCGTCAACCGCGACGCCAGCATGTCCACCGTGGAGGCGTCGAAGATGTCGCCGTTGTACTCGAACAGGCCGACCAGCCCGGCGTCGTCCTCCTCGACCGTCAGCGTCAGGTCGAACTTCGCCGTCCCGGTGTCCACCAGGGCCGGTCGCAGCGTGTGGCCGGCCACCCGCAGCGGGGCGATCGTGGCCGTCTGGCAGAGCACCTGCACGATCGGCATCCGGGCCGGGTCCCGCTCCGGGCGCAGGGCGTCGACCAGCCGTTCGAACGGCAGCTCCTGGTGGTCGTAGCCGGCCAGCGCGGCGGAGCGCACCCGGGCCAGCACCTCCGGAAAGCCCGGATCCCCGGACAGGTCGATGCGCAGCGGGACCGTGTTGACGAAGAACCCGACCAGCGGCTCCAGCTCGGGCCGGGTCCGGTTCGCCATCGGCACCCCGACGATCAGGTCGGTGGCGCCGGTGTACCGGTGCAGCAGCGTGGCGAAGCCGGCCAGCAGGATCATGAACAGGGTGACGCCGTGCTCCCGGCCGACCTCGTCCAGGCGGCGACGCAACGGCTCAGCCCACCGCACCCGGTGGTGGCCGCCGCGGAACGTCTGCTCGGCCGGTCGGGTACGGTCACCGGGCAGCTCCAGCACCAGCGGCGCACCGGCCAGCCGCTGGCGCCAGTACGCCAGCTCGGACGCCAGCGCCCCGTCCAGCCACTCCCGCTGCCAGACGGCGTAGTCGACGTACCGCACCGGCGGCTCCGGCAGCTCCACCGGCCGGCCGTCGAGCTCCGCCTGGTACAGCCGGCCCAGCTCGGTGAAGAACACGTCCAGCGACCAGGCGTCGACGACGATGTGGTGGGTGGTCAGGACCAGGGTGTGCGGTCCCCGGCCGTGGCGGAACAGCCGGGCCCGCAGCAGGCGGCCGGCGCCGAGGTCGAAGCCGGCGCACACCTCCTCGCGGACCCGGGCGGCGACCGCCGCCTCGTCGACCTCCTCGACCTCCAGGCGCACCGGGAACGCCTCACCCACCTGCTGCCACGGCACCCCGTCGGTCTCCCCGAACCGGGTCCGCAACGCCGCGTGCCGGGCCACGAGCCGGTCCAGGCACCGGGCCAGGATCCGGTGGTCGAGCCCGTCCGGCCAGGGCAGGGTGTAACCGACGTGGTACACCGGGGAGCCGGGCAGCAGACGGCTCAGGTACCAGATGCGTTCCTGGGCCGGGGACAGCGGCACCGGGCCGTCCCCCGCCCGCCGTGTCATCCCGCCCGCCCCCGGCGGCGCGACGGACACCGAGAGCCGGCGGGCGATCGCCGCCAGGCTCTGCCCGGACAGCAGGTCGGTCAGGGAGGGCGGCGTGTCCAGCGTCCTGCGCAGCCGGGACACCACCCGCATGGCGGCGAGCGAGTGGCCGCCCAGCTCGGTGAACCGGTCCCCGCGGCCGACCTCGGCGACACCCAGCACGTCCCGCCACACCTGGGCGATCAGTTCCTCGACCGGCCCGACCGGCCGGCCCCCGGACCCGCCCCGCGCCGCCGGCGGCGGCGCCATGTCGGCCAGCCGCGCCCGGTCGACCTTCCCGTTCGGGCTCACCGGCAGCGCGTCGAGCAGCACCAGATCCGCGGGAACCAGGTGACCGGGCAGGACGGCGGCCACCCGGTCGCGCACCTCGGTGACGTCCGGTGCCGCGCCCTCGGCCGGGACCAGGTACCCGACGAGGCGGTTGTCCCCGACGTCGTCCCGCGCCGCCACGACGACCGCCTCGGCCACCCCGGGCACCGCCCGCAGGGCGGCCTCGACCTCGCCCAGCTCGACGCGCAGCCCGCGGATCTTCACCTGGAAGTCCAGCCGGCCCAGCAGTTCGAGCAGCCCGTCGGGCCGGTACCGGGCCAGGTCGCCGGTGCGGTACAGCCGCTCGCCGCGCACCGGCCCGTACGACCACTCGAAGAACCTCTCGGCGGTCAGGTCGGGCCGGCCCAGGTACCCCTCGGCCAGGCCGATGCCGGCCAGGTGCAGCTCGCCGGGCACCCCGATGGGAACCGGCTGGCGGGCCTCGTCCAGCAGGTAGACCCGCTGGTTGGCCATGGGACGGCCGTACGGGATCGTGGTCCAGCCCGGCAGCGGGGAGCCGGCCTCCACGATCGTGGAGTGGATCGACGACTCGGTCGCCCCGCCCATCACGATCGTCCGCAGGCCGGGTGCGAACGCGCGGGCCCGGTCCGGCAGGGTCGGCGCCACCCAGTCCCCGCCCAGCAGGGCCAGCCGCAGGCCGGTCCGGACCGGCCCGCCCGCACCCGCGGAGCGGCTCACCTCCTCCAGGTGGCTCACGAACAGTTCGAGCAGGGCCGGGGCGGAGTTCCACACGGTGACCCGGTACGCGGTGATCAGCTCGTACCAGTGGGCCGGGTCCCGCAGCCGCGCCGGCTCCGGCACCACCACCGCTCCCCCGGCGATGGTGACGCCCAGCAGCTCGTAGACGGACATGTCGAAGCTGGTCGACGACAGCGCCAGCACCCGGTCCGCCCCGCCCACCGCGAACCGGGTGTTCAGGTCCAGCAGGTTGTTCACCACGCCCCGGTGGCGCAGGGCGATCCCCTTGGGCGTCCCGGTCGACCCCGAGGTGTAGATGACGTAACACAGGTCGTCGGGGCCGGCCTCGCCCGGCGGGGGATGCTCCGGGCAGGCGGCGATCGCGGCGGCGTCCCGGTCCACCAGCACCACCGGGCACGCCGGCCGGGGCAGCCGGGCCGCGGTCCGCGAGTCGGTGACCAGCACCGCGCAGTCGGCGTCGCGCAGCATGAACTCCAACCGGGGGGCCGGATAGTCCGCGTCCAGCGGCACGTACGCCCCGCCCGCCTTGAGCACGGCGAGGATCGCGACGAGCAGGTCGGGGCCGCGCTCCAGGCTCAACCCGACCCGGACCCGCCGGCCGACCCCCACCCGGCGCAGATGGTGCGCCAGCCGGTTCGCCGCGGTGTCCACCGTCCGGAAGCTCACCGGCCGCCCGCCGTGGATCACCGCCGGGGCGTCCGGTGTGGCCGCGGCCCGGGCGGCGAAGTGCTCGTGCAGACCCCTCCCGTGGTCGAGGTCGGCCGCCGTGTCGTTCCAGTCGACCAGCATCAGCCGCGCCTCGGCCTCGGTGAGCAGCGGAAGCCGGGCGACCGGCACGGTGTCGGGCCCGACGAGCGCGCCGGCCAGCAGGGTCCGGAGGTGGCCCATCAGCCGTCGCACCGTCTCCCGGTCGAACAGCTCCCGGGCGTAGCGCGCCTCCAGGTCCACCGCGTCGTCGGCGAGGCGCACCCGCACCTGGCACTCGTACCGCGACAGTCCGGTGTCGACGTCCACCCGCTCGGTCCGGTGCCCGCCGAGCCGTGGCGGGTCGGGGCGCTCGGACACGGTGGCGAGCACCACCGACGCCAGCGGTGGACGGGTGGCGTCGGTCGGCGGGGCCAGCCGGGACAGGAACCGGTCGGCGGGCAGCCGGCTGTCCCGCCGTGCGTCGGCCAGGGCTTGACACACCTGGGCGACGAGCCCGGTGAAGGTCAGCTCCGGCTCGACCCGCACCCGAGGCAGCAGCAGGTCGGCGAGCCGCCCGACGACGTCCCGGTCGGCGGCGTGCCGCCGCTCGGCGACCCCGATCGTCATCTCCCGCTGGCCGGTGTGCCGCGCCAGCACGGCGGCGAACGCCGCCAGCAGGACCGACACCGGGTCCACGCCGTGCCCCGCCGCGTAGCCGTGCACCGCCCGGGTCAGCGCCGGCTCCAGCCGCAGGCTCAGCCGGCCCGCCGCGTACGTCCGGTCGAGGCGGCGCGGCCGGTCCACCGGCAGGTCGACCGGAACCGGCTCGGCCGGGCCCGTCTCCTCCGCCGGCGGCGGGGCCGGGGCGGGGGGATCCGGACGGGGATCGGGGCCCGCCGCCTCGGCCGTCGGGTCGGCGTACCAGGCGGCAAGGTCCCGCAGCAGCGGCTCGGCCGACTGCTCGTCGCACACCAGCGGGTGCGCGGCGACCACCAGCAGCTCGCGGTCGGCGGCCAGGCGCGCCCGGACGACCCGCAGCACCGGGCCGTGGTACGGGTCCAGCCGCGTGGTGCGGTGCGCGGCCAGCAGGTCGTCCAGTACGGCGTCGACGTCCCGACCGGCGGCGTCGTACTCGACCAGCTCGGGATCGAGCCGGTCGTGGATGCGCTGGACCCAGCCCGCGGCGGTCTCCTCCACGGTGGTACGCAGCGCCGGGTGCGCGGCGACCAACCGGCGGACCGCCCCGGCGAGGGCGTCCGGGTCCAGCCCGCCGTGGACCAGCAGGACCGCCAGCGGCTCGTCCAACACCGGGCCGCCGGCCTCGGCCCACTCCATGACCAGGCGCCGCCCCTGGGCCGGGGTCAGGGGCACCGGCGACGCGTGTTCGGCCGCCGGCGCGAAGGTAGCGGTCTCACTCATGCGGCGTCACCGGAGTACATCGGGACGGGGAACCGGTGGCACAGCACCGCCACCTCGGCGCGCACCCGGTCCGCGACGGACGGATCGAGCCGGTACCGGGTGTCGTCCTCGGCCCGGGTGGCGGTCAGTACCCGGTCGATCAGCTCGGCGCAGTACGTCGTCTCCTCCGGGCCCATCCCCCGCTGGGCCAGGATGTTGGTGCCCAGCCGGAGCCCACTGCTGACCAGCGGCGACCTGGTGTCGCCCGGGATCGGGTTGCGGTTGGCCAGGATCCCGCACTCCCGCAGCGCCTGTTCGGCCACCGCGCCGGTGAGCCCGAGCGGGGTGAGGTCCAGCAGGACCAGGTGGTTGTCGGTGCCGCCGGTGGCCACCGCGTAGCCGCGACGGACGAACGCCTCGGCCAGCGCCTGCGCGCCGGTCACGATCCGCCGGGCGACCTGGCCGAACGCGGGCCGCCGGACCAGGTCGAGCGCGCGGGCCTTGGCGGCGATCGCCGCCGCGTCCGGCGTGCTCTGCACCCGGGGGAAGACGCCACGGTCGAGCAGGACGGACAGCGGCGTACGGCCGTCCGGCCCCGGGGTGTCGTGGTCGGCGCCCATCAGCACCAGCCCGCCGCGCGGACCGCCGAGCTGCTTGTAGGTGCTGGTGGTGGTGACGTGGGCGACGTCCACCGGGCTGGGCAGCACCCCGGCGGCGACCAGACCGGCGATGTGCGAGATGTCGGCCAGCAGGTACGCACCGACCTCGTCGGCGACGGACCGCAGGCGCGCGTAGTCGACGCGTCGCGGGTACGAGCTACCCCCCGCCACGATCAGCCTGGGCCGGTGCCGGCGGGCGAGGTCGGCGACCTGGTCGTAGTCGATGAGCCCGTGGGCGTCCAGACCGTAGTGCACGGCCCGGAAGACCTGCCCGGTGACCGATGCCGGGGCGCCGTGCGTCAGGTGACCGCCCGCGTCCAGGCGCAGTGCGAGCAGGGTGTCGCCCGGCGCGAGCAGGCTGAACAGGACCGCCTGGTTCGCGCTGGAACAGGAGTGGGGCTGGACGTTGGCGTACCGGGCGCGGAAGGCGTCGCGGGCCCGGGCCACGGCCAGCCGTTCCACCGCGTCGAAGTGCTCGGCTCCCGGGTGGTACCGGCGGCCGGGGTAGCCCTCGGCGGTGACGTTGGACAGGACCGAACCGGCGGCGGCGAGGACGGACGGGTGCGCGAGACTGGCGTGGGCCACGACGGCGAGGGTCCCGGTCTGCAGGAGCAGCTCCTGGTCGAGCAACGCCGCGAGTTCGGGATCCTCGGCGGCCAGCGATTGGGCTCCCCGGCTGTGCAGCCGCCCGGTCGGCGAGAGATCCGCGGCGGACGGCGCCACGTCGGTCGGAGCACGCACCATTTTCACCCCCGTGATATGGTGATCAGCCGCAGGAGTCTGTTACTGCCGATATTCCCTTCCGAAATTGACACGAAAGTACGTGTCGGCGCGCCGCGACGGGCAATCATCGCCGAGACATTGACCTTCTTTCCCCGTTTCCGGCCCGTAGTCTAACCAGAAGATCGCGTACTGGCAATCGAGAGCTGACTATTCGTCTCATTGACCGCCACGAGACCGTGTCTGCGCAGCACAGGTGCCCTGCCGACACCCCACCGCGGGAGTACGCGGCTCGATTTCGCCTATCTCCGGACAATCTTGGACCGTCGTCGACCGCCGACCCGCTCCACGGTGGACCGGTTGGCGACGACACCGAGACGAGATTTCACTCCGGGCCGCGTCGGCCCCGCCGGCTGCGAAGCCTCCGCCGATCCGAACGCGCCGATGAGCGAGCCGACCGGGAACCCACCCACCGCGTCGAACGTTCCCGCACCGGCCCACCGACACCCGCCCGGACGTGACGCTCTGGCCGAGCCACCGCTCACGCCTGCGCGATTCCGGCGGACACGGCGCCGGGGACCACCCCGCGGGCGCGAAGGCGGGAACCCGGCCCGGCCGACGGCCGGGCCGGGGAGGATCTCCGGGCGGGTGCTGGCTGGTCGGGCACACCCACCGCCCGCCCGGAACGGGACGTCACCGTCCGACGACCTCGTACGCCCGCCTCCGGTAATCCTGGAAGGCCTCCACCGTGTTGCCCGCGTACTGCCACGGCCACTCGGTGACCAGGTCGCCGATGACGTCGAACTGCTGCGCGGCGGCGACCAACTCGCCGCTCCAGCAGAACGCCATCGCGAACGAGTTGTGCAGCGTCGGCCAGCGAGGGCGCCGGACGTACGCGGGGTGCAGGATCGACCGGTTGGCGGCCTCGAAGAGTTGTGCGGTCACCTCGTCGGAGCCGATGTACTCGGCGTCCTCCCCGCTGGGCAGGTCCAGCCAGTGCTCCAGATGGGCGGCCGGGACCAACTGGCCCAGCGGCGACCCGGGCGGCATGGCCTCCAGGGTCTCCAGGGCGAACCGGTGCATCTGCTCGTGCGACCCACCCCACTTCGGGCACAGCTGCTGCAGCATGTGCTCGTGCGCCTCGACGTGCCAGGGGTGACGCTTGCGCACCTCCTCGAAGCGCCGCCTGGTCTCGTCGATGCCAAGCTGGCGCGCCCGACCGAGAATGACCCGGAACGCCCACCCGGCCGCACCGTCACGATCCCGCTCGGTCACCTCCTCCAGGCAGCTCTCGGCAATCTTCAGCCGCCGGAAGAACACCTTGAACGCCTCGGAACCGACCGTGCTCGCACGCCCGCTGCCACGGGCCTGCCACGCCCAGTGGATCGCACCCGCCCCCTTGACCAGCAGCGGCAGGGACGACCGGGGCTCGGCCTCGACCCACTCGTCGACCCAGTTCTCGACCCCGTCGACAAAGGCCGCCCGGTGCACGTAGAAGGTGAAGTCGTCCGGGTCCTCCACGGTGGACAGCACGTCACGGATGGTCCGCCAGTCACCGGCCTCGGACGCGTCGATCAACCGGCGGGCGGTTTCGTCGCCCATGGCGGGATCGATGGTCAGAGTCGGTTCGTCAGGTGCGCTCGGTTTTCTCCGGCGCCGAAACGGCCACACTCCCAAACTCCCTCGTCACAGACCGAACACAGAAAGTGATCATGATCACATCGGGATGCTCGTGGACTCTACCGTCGCCCGTCCGACCCCGCCGACGGGTGCACGGCCGTCCGCCCACGAACACGGGTCCACCGGCTGCCGTGTGCGCCGCGAATCGGGCGGTGAGCCGTACGGGCCGTCGCGGTTCGGGGTCGGCAGCCGAGCGCGGTGCGGTTGAGCCGGGCCGCGGCGCGTTCCTCATCGCCACGTGCGCCGTCATCGCTCCCGCGCCGGTCCGGGTGTCGTCCAGAACCGGAGCAGGGTCCGCCACGCGGCCGACGGGCCGGTCGTCACCAGGTCGGGATCGTTCAGCAGGTCGATGCCGAGCGCATCGTCCGAAGCCTTGTCGTTGGTGTTCCCACAGACCTCCGCCGTGACGGGCTGTCTGGCCGCAGGAAATCTGTAGGGTGACCCGGCGTCACAGCGGTCCCCAACCGTTGTGCCGATCTCCTCGATCGCACCCGGGAGCACCTCGTGGTGAGTCCTGACCGATCGACGGCCACCCGCCGGACCACGCGCGCCTTCCTGGACCAGCTGGGACACCGGCCGGCGCTGGTCACCACTCAACAGCTCACCCGGGCCGCGGCGCGCGACCCGCACCGGACCTCCGGCGACCGGCGGGAACTGGGCACTCACGCTCGGCGTGGTCCCGATCCGGGCCCGACTCGCCGTACTGACCTCGGCGCCGCCAGTTTGCACCAAGTGCGAATAGTTACATAACAGACGCCGGTGAACCGACGGTGTGGGTCGGTCGTTGAAGCCCGCTGTCAACGGCCCGAGCACGGGCCCCTCCGAGAAGGGTGGCAGACGTGCCAGACACCGAGCAGAACGAAGAGCGCAGGCGCCCTGAGCGGCCCAACACCCGAAGGATCGTCGAGGCCGCGGGCGGCAGGTACTCACCCAACAGCTCCGCCAGCAGCGGCATGGAGGACGAGCGGGACTTCGTCGAGTCCGCGCTGAGCTACGCGACCTTCGAGATCAGAGAAGACAACCAGGCAGCCCACACGGACAAGCTCGCCAACAACCGCTACGAGATCAATATCTACCGGCAGTGGCTGGACCAAGAGGGCATGACGGCACAACAGGTGGTCATGCACGAGGGCACCCACGTTGGCGTCGACTTGTCCTACAACAACGACATGCCCTTCTGGAACGTCAACTTTCCGCAGGGCGACGGTGCAGTTGTCGGCGAATCGGTAAGACGGCAGCAAGACGTCATACTGGCCAACCT
>CALGAM010000272.1 GCA_937951935.1 uncultured Micromonospora sp.
CGGGTCGGGACCGGGAAGCAGGCCGAGCGGGTCGGGGCTCTGGTAGCGGCCGGTGTCCGGGTCGTAGTAGCGGTGGTGGTTGTACGACGTCCCGGTTTCCGGGTCGTGGATCTGGCCCGGGAAGCGGAGGGGACAGTCGACCCCGGTGTCGGTGGCGTGGGTCGGAACGCCCCAGATGGTGGTCCGCTGCCGCCAGGCGACCTCGCCGTCGGGGGTGACGAGTTCGGTGGGCGTGCCGACCAGGTCCGCGACGATCGCGTAGAAGCGGCGGTCCACCTCGGCCGGGTCGTCCGGGTCGACCAGCCCGTCGGTCTGGCTGACCGGGGTGAACGAGCCGGGGGCGTACTCCCAGGTGCTGACCCGGCCGCCGGCCGGCCCGCGGTGCACCTGTTCGACCAGCAGCGCACCGTCCCAGTGGTAGTCGACCTGCTCGGCCACCCCGCCGTCGGCGTCCAGCCGCTGCTTGCCGACCCGCCGGCCCAGTGCGTCGTACCGGTAGCGCCAGCGGGTGCCGTCCGGGGTGGTCACCCCCACCAGCCGGTCCTCGCTGTCCCAGGTGTACCGCCAGGTCAGCGGCTTGGCCGAGTGCCGGGTGCGCTGCCGCAGCGTCACCCGGCCGGCGTCGTCGTACTCGTAGCGGACGCCGCCGGCCCGGCGGATCAGCGTGCCGCGGTACCGCCGCTCGCCCCGCGCGTCGGCGCCCGGCGCCGCCTCCGGCCAGTCCGCGTGGACGAGGTTGCCGACCTCGTCGTACGCGTACCGTTCCGTCCAGCCGGCGGCACGCACCGCGGTCACCCGCCCGGCCCGGTCCAGCTCCAGCTCACGCCCGCCGGTGAGCCTGTCGGCGACGGCGAGCAGATGCCCGTCGGTCCGGTACCGGTAGGCCTGCTCGGCGATCGTCCGCGGGATGTCCGTCGGCGCACCCGGCGCCCCACCGGGATTCGCGACGACGACCTGGGACAACAGCCGATGGTCCGCGTCCCAGGCGCGGTCGAACACCAGGGCGCCGACGCTGCGCCGGACCTCCCGGCCACCCGCGTCGTGGCCGAACCGGATCGTCTCCCCACCCGTGTGCAGCGCCACCGGTCGGTGACCGGCGTCGTACTCCCACACACTCTCCACACCGGACGGCGTGCGCCGCCTGATCCGCCGGCCGACCCGGTCGTACGTCGAGGTGACCGAAACCCCGTCCCGGATCTCGGCGAGCACCCGGCCGAGCGGGTCCCGCTCCCACCGGAGTTCCACCTCCGGGGTCGCCGCGTACGTCAACCGTCCCACCGGGTCGTACCCGAACCGGGTGACCCCCTCCGGGGCACGCTTCTCCACCACGTTGCCGAGCACGTCGCGGACCAGGTCGACGCGCTGGCCGACACCGTTGGTCTGGGCCACCACCTGCCCGGCGGCGTCGCGCAGGTAGGTCCTGGTCCGGCCGTTGAAGTCGGTCTCGGCGACCAACCGCCCGGCCGGGTCGTACGCGTAGCGCCAGGTCAACCCCTGCGGGTTGGTGACCGTGGTCAGCCGCAGCTCGGTGTCGTACCCGAACGTCAGCCGGCGTCCGTCCGGGTCCGTCCGGGCCACCGGGAGGTCGAACGCACCGATCTCGAACTCGGTCCTCGCCCCGGTCGGGTCGGTGTGGCCGACCAGGTTGCCCTCGGCGTCGTAGCGCCACTGTTCGACCGCCCCGCCCGGCGACCGCCGCCAGGCGAGCCGGCCCTCGGGGGTGTAGCCGAGCCGGGTCACCCCACCGACCGGGTCGGTGATCTCGACGACCCGGCCCGCCGGGTCCCGGCGGTAGGTGGTGACGGCACCGTTGGCGTCGACCACCCGCCGGACCAGCCCGGCCGGATCGGTGTCGATCCGCAGGACGCCGCCGAGCGGATCGACGACCTCGACCAGGTGTCCGGAGCCGTCGTGGCGGTACCGCGTGGTGGCCCCGGTGGGGTCGGTGACGCTGACCAGGTTCCCGCGCTCGTCGTAGTCGCGCCGCCAGACCGCACCGTCGAAGTCGACGACCTCCACCGGCTGGTGCAGCGCGTTGTAGGTGGCGGTGGCCCGCGACCCGTCCGGCCGGACCACCTCGACGAGGTTGCCGGCCTCGTCGTAGCCGTACCGGGTGGTTCGGCCGAGCGGGTCGGTCTCCGACAGCTTCCGGTCGTACCGGTCCCAGGTGTAGCGGGTCTCGTGACCGAGCGGGTCGGTGACCGACTCGACCTGCATCAGCTCGTTGAACCGGTAGCGGGTGACGTGGCCGAGCGAGTCGACCACGGTGGTGGTGCGGGTCTCGTGGTCGTAGTCGAGCCGGCCGGCCAGGAAGTCGCCGGTGCCGCCGGTCGCGACGCAGCGCCCGTCGGGCCCGTACGTGTAGTGGTACTCGGTGTGGTTCCGGTCCACCCAGCGAACGATCCGCCCGTCCGCGTCGTACTCGTACCGCAGGGGCAGGCCGCTGGAGTTGATGACCTCGACCAGGTCACCGGCGTCGTCGTACCGGAACCGGACCAGCCGGGACCCGTCCGGCTCGTCCGGCACGCCGGCGAGGGACAGCCCGACGATCCGGTCCCCGTCGACCTCGACCAGGATCCGGTAGCCGCCGGAGTGGGTGACCGACAGCAGCGTGCCGTACCGGTCGTGGTGCAGGTCGATCCGGTGGCCGTTGCGGTCCGTCATCGCCACCAGGGGCAGCGGAGCGGCCGGGTCGTCCGTCACCGGGGCGAAGTGCCAGCTCACGCCCTGCCACGGATCGGTCACCGTGTACCTACCGTCCGTCTGGCGGTGTAGCGGCCAGCGCGGGCCCTCGACGGGCAGCCGGGCCGGTCCGCCCTCGTCGCCGGCCGGGTACACCAGGACCATCCCGTCCGCGGTGGCGAAGTACGCCCCCGTGCCGTCGACCTCCAGGCGCTGGTCCAGCGTGGAGGCCCACGAGCGGCCGAACCAGCCGCCGAGGCGGTACGAGGACAGGTGGGTCCGGGAGAGCAGCAGCGGCAGGGCGCCGGGCAACTCCACGTCGGTCTGGGTCAGCACCATGTCGCCGGTGGCGACGTCGATCGGGTCGAACCGGACCAGCCGCTTGATCGCCTCGATGCCGTTGGCGCGGGGGTTGGCCAGCCCCCAGCGGGCCACCGAGGCCATCTTGCGTCCCCGCGCGACCACCGTCTCCCACCCGCTCCGGGCCGCCGCCGACGTCCCGTCCCACGCACGCCGGACCGCCGACGTTGTCCGGTCGACTCCCTGCCGGGCCGCCGCCGACGCCGTGTCGGCCACCCGCCGGACGAACGAGGGACGCGCCGGGCCGGACGGCGGAAGCTTGGCCTCGGCCGCGAGGTCCGCACCCTCGGCGGCGAGCTTCCGGGCGTGTTCGGACATCTCCCTGCCCGTGTACGGCAGCCCGCGGGCCTTGTCCTGGCCCGTGACGATCTTGCCCTCGGCGCTGCGCAGCGCGGCCCACCGGCGGTACAGCCCCTCACCGACCCCGTAGACGGCCTCCTTGCCCGCCTCCAGCGCGGCGGTCACCGCGAGCAGCAGGTCGGCGTCCAGTCCACGCACCGTCTCGGGCAGGATGAGCTTGCCGGCGACCAGGATCGCCCCGACACGCAGCACCGCCGCTGGCCCGTGTTTCATCACGGCCACCGAGAGGAAGTGGCTGTCGGCCGGGTCGGCGGGGCGGTCGCCGGCCACCGCATCTGGTCCGCGCCGGAACCAGCGCCGCCGCCTCGACCCGCCGGCCTGGTCCGCCGGCGGCGTCGCCGTACGCGACCGCGCATCCGGGTCGCCGAGCAGCGCAAGGACCTGGTCCACGTCGTCGAGAGCCGCCTCGACGTGCCGCAGCGTACGCAGCGCCGCGAGTGGGGCCTCGTCGTCGATCTCGTCGCGGCGGTGGAAGACCCAGCCCTGGCCTAGGCCGAGTCCGGCCAGCGCCGACGCGATCCCGGTCACGACGACGAAACCCAGGTTGTTCGGGGCGAGCATCGCCGTCATGCCGACGGTGGCCGCCGCGCTGACCGTGGTGGGGACCGCCGACCGCAGCCAGTAGTGTCGGGCCGGGGCCATGCCGGGTGGCAGCGGGGTGCTCGGCGTGCCGGCGGACGGGGTCGCCGCCTGCCGCCGGGTGACCCGGCGGGCCAGTGCCGTCACCGCCCGTCCCGCGGCCTTGGCCGGACGTCCGACGACGTCGCTGGCGAGGGTGCCCTTCCACAACATCCGGCGCAGCCGGCGCCGCGTGCGGAGCGTCTCCCGGTGCCTCTCGGCGTCCGCGAGCAGCTCCTGTCGGGCCCGCTCAAGATCGGTCCTGACCCGCCGCCAGTTGTCGATCTCGCTCGGCGTGCCCGGCGCCAGCGTCCCGGCCTCCGCCTGCCGGGCGAGCCGTTGCCGCGTCTCGGCGGCGACGTGATGCACCTCCGCCAGCGTGGCGTCCCGCCTGCCGTCGGGCCGCTGGCCCACCTCGTGCTTGCGGTCCTCCCGCGCCTGCTTCTCCGGCCGCTCGGCCAGGTGGTCACTCGCCCCGGAGGCGCCCCCCGAGAGCAACGGCTGCGCCAGGCCCGTCGCCGCCCGCGGACCGTACTCGTCGAGCATCATGACCGCCTGGACGAGGGCTCCCAGCACCGCCGGCAGGGTCCGCTTGCGGTAGAAGGGCCACCAGTGCGGCTTCGGCACGGTGGGCGGTTCCGAGGACGGTGCCGGGTCGCCACCCTGCTGGGTGGCGGCGGCCGCCCTCGGGCGTACCCGTTCCCGCTGCCGGTCCTGGTGCGCCTTCGCCGCCCTCGCCAACTCCTCCGCGCCACGCAGCGAGTAGTCCTGATGGGGTTGCGCGATGGCGTTCCCCACCGTGCTGGAGGCCGTCTGGGCGAGCATCAGGGTCAGCGACCGTCCGGCCATGGTGCCCGAGGTCAGGGTGGCGACGATCGACGCGAGCGCACCGAGAATCCGCCCCGGGAAGTACGCGCTCATCGGAGGCGCCCCGGTGTCGGGCAGGTACGGCGCGACGGTCTCGGCCAGCTCACGACGGGCGGCCCGCCCGATCATCAGGCCGAGGGCGTGTTCCCGGGCCCGGTCGACCCGCCGCGTCGCCATCCGCCCGGCAAGCTGTTCGCCGGCGGAGATGACGAGGTCGCGCCGGTCCGACCACGACTCCGGCGGACCCACCCGCAGCGTGTCCACCAGCGCGACGACCTTCGCCCGGATCGCCTGCCGGGCCAGCCGGTCGGAGACCCGGTGCCGGTCCGCCAGATACCGCAGCTGGGCCGCGACCGCCTCGACGGCCCGGTTGTCGGGATCGGTCTCGCCGCGCGCCTGCTGCACCAGGTCGGCCAACGCCGCGGTGGCGTCCAGCCCCACCGCGTCCAGGCTCGCGTCCGGCCGCAGCCGCAGCGACCATCCCTGCCGTGGGTCGCCGGTCAGCGCCACGAAGGTGGGGCTGTCGGTGGGCAGGTCCACCCGCACCGCGACGTCGTGTGTGCTGAACCGGTCGTCGTCCAGCATCACCCGCAGCGTTTTCCCGCCGTCGCGGAGCTCCGCACCGCGCAGGCCCGCGTACCGGGCCGCCTCGGAGGCGACGTCCGACAGCGCGTCCCGCGCCATCCCGGCGTCGGGCTCCGCCCGCTCCCACCGGTGCAGCAGGGCGGCGACCGGTGGTTCCTGCGGCACGGCCCACCGCGACCGACTGATCACCTCCCAGCGTCGGGTGAAGTCCTCCTGCCCCTCCAACACCCCCATCGACCGCAGCTGCCCGGCCAGCCGGGAGTGCTCGGCCTGACGTCGCCTGCGCAGGCGGTTCTCGGTACCCGGGTCGAGCGACCGGCGCCGGGACAACGCGTCGTACGCCCGGGCCTGCGCGACGGCGGCGGTCCACTGCGCCGCCGCCGGACCGCCGAGCCGGTGGGCCTCCTCCGGCACCGGCACGTCCTCGGCCAGGCGGTCGAGCCGACGGCGGGCCCGGCGACCCGACCGCGGCTCGCCGGACGTCGCCTCCACGATGGCCGCGGCGACCCTCGGCGCGATGGCCCGGACGTCGTCACCCAGCGCCCGCGGCACCCGCACCAGGACCGAACCGTCCCGCCGCCGGATCGTCTCGGCCAGCGTCTCGGGCGGCATGAAGTCGAACGCCAGCCGCATCCGCAACGGCGCGCGACCGCGACCACGCGACACCTCGAAGGTGCCGTCCTCGGTGACCCGGACCTGCTGTCCCGCGTACTCGGCCAGGTAGGCCGCGATTCCGTGGCGCAGTGCCCGCCCCGGCCAGTTCGGTTCGTGCAGGGCGGCCCAGTAGCGGCGGGCGGTCGGACCGAGGTTCCGCGTCCGCAGCTGCCGGTCGACGAGTCTCCACCGCCGTTGCGCGGAGCGGCCGTCGCGGGTCGGGTCCAGCCCGAGGTGCTGACGGATCGCCTCGATGTCCCGGACGAGCCTGGTCCACTCGTCCGGCTCGACGGCCACGGCGAGTTGCTGGACCTTCGTCTCCAGGTCGGCTATCCCGCCGATGTCGGACGGGCTGAGCCGGTCCCGGCGCAGCCACCGCGCCGGCAGGTCACCGGGGGTGAGGAGGTTGTCCTGCCCGTGTCCGGGCCCGGCGTGCCACCTCCGCCGCCGCACCGCGGTGACGAGTTCCGCCGCCTCGTGGGCGAGCGTGGCGACGAGGTCGTCGGTGCTCGGGTGGTCCGGCGCGATCGCGATCCGGAACTCGGGCCTGCCGCTCTTCTGGTCGATGACGATCCGGCTCGCGGCCCGCAGCCGGGCACCCGACTCGTCGGTGATTCCCGTCCTGCTGATCCGGACCTGGGCGTCGAACGGCTGTCCCCGGCGGGGATGGACCCGGATGTGCAGCACGCCGCGGGTCCGCTCGGGTAGCGGCTCGATGCCCCGGACGAACGAGTCTCCGCGGGGTACCTGGCCGTCGGTGCCCCCCAGTTCCCACCTGGTCTCCAGGTGCCGGCGCAGCGCGTCGAGCTTCTCCCGGAGATGTTTCCGCTTGGCCGGTTTGGCGGGCGTCGCCATCCGGTCCGCCACCTCGGTGCCGGGGACGACGACGGCGGCGTGGTGCACGACCCCGGTCAGCCGCGCACCCACCAGGGCGGCGGCGCGGTCCACGAGGCGCGGTCCGGAAAGGCCGCTGTTCGCCAGCGCCAGCATCTCCGGGGTGAGGTCCACGGCGCGGGTCCGGCCACCGGCGGTGATCTCGACCACGGAGTCGTCACTCCACCGGGCCCGCACCGCGAGCCGCGGAAGGGCCTCGTCGATCGCCGCCCGGACCCTGGGCGCCTCTCTCGGCGAGAGCCGCCGCCAGGCGGCGTCGTGCGGACGCAGCGGTTCGACCACCTGTCGCAGCTCGTCGGGAAGATTGAGCATGGCGAGCCGGCGATCCGCGTGCCGCGCCGCCGGGGCCGTCGGGTCGGGCACGCCGACACCGATCGCGTCCAGCAGCAGACCGAGCTCGCGTTCCAGGTCGGTCCGGCCGGCGGCCACCTGCCGGGCCAGCAGCACGACCTCGGCGCGGTGGCCGTGGTCGTGCGGACTGAGCTCGGTCCCGGGTGGGTCGCCGTCCGGGGTCAGGCTGTCCCTTGTGGGCGTACGCCTGAACCAGGCGCGGATGCGGTTCACCGGGCCGCGCTCGTGCAGCGCGTACGCCTCGCTCTGCTCGTGCAGGATGATGCGCCGGAGCTGGTCGGGGTTGGTGATCTCGTCCGACACCACGACCCGGACCTCGGGCGACCCGCCGGCGGGTTGACGGTCGGCGGAGGTGATCTCCTCCCGGTACGCCCGGATCCCCGGCGGTGTCCGGCCGACCTCGAACCGGAGCCGTGGAAGCTCCGACGTCGGCGGCACCAGCACGTTGTCGTCAAACGTCCCCTCCAGGCCGGGGACCGACAGCATCGCCTGCCTGAGCGCCGCGGCCGCCTCGTCGGGAGCCGGTCCGGACGGGTGCGCCGGGGCTCCGGGCATCTCCCGCGCGGTGTGTGACGTGTCCGGCGGAGCGCTCGGACCCGCGTCGGGTGGCGGGAGCGCCGGACGCACCGCGGCGGGCAGACCGGAGTCGGCCGCCGGGTTCCGGTCCGCCCGGCCCTGCAGCGCCGGATCCAGCTCGCCGAACCGCTCGTCGAACGTCCAGGTCCGGCCGTGTTCGCCGGTGGTGAGCCGGCGCCTGATGTCGTCGACGTCCGAGGCGAGGAGCCGGAGATGCGCCTGCCCGACGGTGCCGATGTGGGGCAGGCGTATCCGCCGGACCACCCGGTCGCCCGTCGTGCCGCGGCGTACCACGGTGATCGTCACCTCGTAGGCGACGTCGACGACGACGTGCGACAGCTCGCCCTTCCAGTGCAGGTTCGTCTCGTCGCGGTCTCCCCGGGTCGTCGAGGAGGTGCTGCTCGACTGCGCACCGCCGGACAGCTGCACCCTGACCCCCACGCCGCCGTCCTCGGCACCGGGCAGCTTCATGGCACCGGACCTGCTGACCGGCGACGGCCAGGTATGGGTGTCCGACAACGTGGAGGTCTGCTGGCCGCGCTCGATACGGCCGATCTCACCCACGCCGATCGGTTCGGCTCGCAGGTTGGACGCCCGGGCCCGGACGTTCACCACCGCCATGCGGGGCCCACGTGCGTGGGCGTACCGGCGGCGGCCACGGACGAACCTCCGTTCCGGGACCGGCACCGTCAGGATGTCGGATCCGCTGTCACCGAACATCTGCAGCAGGTCCGCGTTGCCGGTCAGCGGGTTGAGGGCCGCCTCGAGCTGCGACTGGTAACGCCTCATGCCCCGCGGGCCGAGGAGATCCGGGCGGGCAAGCCTGCTGCTGATGGCTTCGATCAGTTTTCCGTACTGCACGACGTCCACGCCGAACCGCGACGGCAGCGACACGGGGCGCACGTCACGCGGCCGGAACGGCCCCGTGGGCTCCGACCGTGTCGGCGGCACCATCTGGCTCACCGGCACCATCTGGAGGAAGGCGACACCGAACCGCAGGGTCGACTCGACCGGACGGGTGCTGACCAGTCCGACCGGATCGATCGCGTCGTCCACCACCTCGGGCTCGGTACGCATGATCGCCTCAGGGGTGCGCTCGATCTCGGAGACGGAGACCGTGCTGACCAGCACACCGGTTCGCCGAACCAGGATGACGCCGTCATCGCCGCCGCTGCTGCGCTGCAGGAGCGTGTCCTGTCTGGTCACCGATCCATCGATGTCGCGGCCGATGTTCGTGCCGACGTCGGCACCCGGCGGTCGCGACTCGTCGGAGTTCCCCGCAGGACTGCCGTTGCCGAACACATCTTCGGCGAACAGCGCGCCGGAATGCCCCTCGACGCCGGCCGAGCGGGCGGCGGACTCACCACGGCTCGACTCCTCGCGGCTGTAGTGATGGTCGATCAGTTCCACGGTCGGTTCTCGGCCGACCGTACGTCCCTCATCGAGATCGACAATCTTGATACTGATGGTGAGCAGCCCCGTCTGGTAGCCTCCGAGGGCAACCCGGGTGCTGATCTTCCACTCGTTGCCGTCGACGACCAGATCGAAGAGGCTCTCCCAGCGTCTTCCGGACAGTTCGGCTGCGATCCGCTCACCCAGACCGGGCGTCCGCGACAGCGCGTCCGGCGCAACGGTCTTGATCTGCCGCAGCACCTGGTCGAAGAGCTCGATGTGCTCCGGCGACCCGCCGGACGACGGCGACGGCACCTGAGCCGGCGGTCGCCGGACCACCTGCGCGGGCGGGGACACCGGAGCGGGTGAGGACCCCGGGACGGGCTGGGAACCCGAGGCGGACGGAGGCGCCGGCGCGGGAGAGCCGGAACCGGCCGTCGCCCCCGCAGCGGGATCACCGGAACCGGCCGGTGCGGACGACCCTGCCGCGACCGGGCCCGTCGCCATGGAACGGGTACCGACCTCGGCGACGTGCTCCCGGCCCCTGTGGAGCGGAAAGAGCACCACGTCCTCGATGCCGGTGGCGCCGATCTGCTGGCGGTACCGGTCCGGCAGGCGCAGCCCGGCGTCCTCGGGCGGCACGGGTGGCAGGGCGAGACCGTGCTCGAGCAGGTAGTCGATCTGGTCCGCCGGCTCGGTGACGTTCTTCGGGATGTCCGCGTCCGGGAACGCCTCCATGAGGCGTGCCGCGAGCCGCCGCGCCAAGCCGTCCTTGGTGTCGAAGCGCTCGCTGGCCAGGTCGTCCGGCTGTGGGCCACCGTGCTGTCGCAGCTGCGCGCGGTACCGTCGCAGCACCCCGACCGCGACGTGCCGGTCCAGGTGCAGGTACCCGCTGGCGTACCGCGCGATGGCATCCGCCACCTGGTCCATCGGGACCGGCAGCTCCCCGTCGACCCACAGTGCCAGCGCCTTCGGCTCCGACCAGACGCGCACCACGGTCAGGCCGTCGACCCGCTCCGACCCCTCTCCCGGGTCGCCGGTGACCCGGGCGGCGAACGGAATCCGGTAGACGTAGTGGTTGACGATGTTGACGGCTATCCGCTCACGACCTCGACCCCTGGTCGTCGTCTGTGAGACGCCCGCGACGCGGTCCCCGGAGAGGTCGCCGCCGGCCAGATAGGTGACCCGGCCTTCCAGGCCGCGGCTCCGGTCGCGGCTGTGGGACACGCCGTCGCTGACCAGCGCGAGCTTGACGTCCCCGATGTAGGCCTCCGGCCAGGATCCCACGAACTCCGCGGGCTTGGTGTCGAACTCGACGGACACACCGGCCGGCCCCGGCGTGCGCAGCAGCCCCAGATCCACCAGGGTGTTGGTGTCGTACGGGAGGCCCAGGAGCGGTCCGTCGTTGACCGTCAGGGCGCCCGCGTCGAACATGGCGCGCAGCTTCTGCATGCCGCCGCGGGACGTGCCACTGCGCGTGAGCACCTTGCGCGCCGCGCCGAGCAGTCCACGCCCGTCGATGGCCACCGTCTTTCCGAGCCGTTGGGCGCGGGGCGAGGGCGGCCGGTCCGGCGGCGGCGGATCGGGCAGCTGCCGCTGCGCGGTCTCCGGGAGCAGGTCGGCCGGCAGCAGCACCGTGGCCGAGCCCTGGCTCGTGGCGGCCAGTTCCGGTTTCGGGGGATGTTTCGATTCCGGGGAATCCGGCACCGGCGTGGTCTGCTCGTCATCGTCGTCGAGCAACCACGCCGTCAGCTCGTGTTTGACGGTGAACACCGCCGTGTCCCCGGTTCCCTCGATGAGGGTCATCTGGTTGTTCTGCAACCTGTCGGTGACACTGACGCTGCCCGTCGTGTCCCCGGACCAGTCGACATTTGCTCCCGGTCCCGGTGGGGCAGGGTCCTCCAGGCTCGCGTTGCCACCGACGACCGCCACGCCCACGCCCTCGTTGACCTCGACCGTTCGCGTGGTGATGCTCGACGAGAGGCTGCGACGGACGACACCCTCGCCGGGCGTGGTTCCCTCGAAGGTCCACTCGCCCTGTCTGAGCCGGACCATGATCGTGACGTACCTCGGTGGGCGGCCGGTACGGTGCTGGATGAGGTCGACGGTGACCCCGTCCTGCGACGCCTGGTTGTAGTGCGCCTCCAACCACTCGGCCGAGATCGCGTTCACCGCCTGCAGGTTGTTGAGGTCGTCGACGATCCGCTCCGCGGACGGCCACTTCCCGTCGGGATACACCGGAAAGCCGTCCTGGTCCACCTCCGGCAGCAACCCCCTCCGGGTCAGTTCCGCCTGCACCCGGGCTCGCAACCCGTCCGGGCCGTCGACGCCGGTCAGGTCCCAGGCGATGCCGGGTCCCGAGCCGGGCACCTGGCCGGGCCCGTTGCCGAGGAACACCGGCGGCTTGGCGTCCCGACCCGGCGGCGGTTGGGACACCGGGGCGTCGCGCAGGCGCACCGTGCCGTCGGGATCCCGCTGGACGGCCTCCGCCGCCACCGGCAGGCCGTACCGGTAGGCGTCCGACTCGGTCATCCGGAACAGCGCCTCGCCCGGCACGGGCCTGAGGTGAATGGGGGTCGGCCCCTCCTTGTCGAAGCGGTGCACGACGATCTCGTGCCGCAGCGGGATGCGGTAGCCCTGGGTGTATCCGGTGGCGCGCCGGTCGCTCACATCGGTGTTGCTGAACTCCGCCGAGAACCCGTCGCTCCAGCCGCGGCTTCCGTCGAACCTCGGCACGGCGCGCACCCTGGCGATGAGTTCACCGATCCTGCCGGCGATGTCCTCCAGCCGGGTGCCCTCGACCAACCTCCCGATCGAAAGCTCGGGGGCCAGCTCGGCCACACGGCCGCCGCCGGCCGTCGAGCCACCCGCGGTGTTGGCGAACGCCGTTCGCAACCGCTCCAGGTAGTACTTGAGAATCGGCCGGCCCACCATCTTGGCCTTCGTGCGGTCCGGCACCGTGCGGATCATGACCCGCGCCACCGGCTTGCCGTCGTCGGTGAGCACGGTGCTCAACCCGTACGGCTGGTTGGCCGCCTGCGCCAGCCGGGCCGGATACTCCTCGAACAGGAACACCGACAACTGCCGGGCCGGCGTGTCACCCACCTTGCGGTTGCCGTGGTGCAGCGTCGACAGGATCGCGTTGTAGGCGCGTGGTAGACCGGTCAGCCCGGTCACCGAGTGCTCGGGGAACCGGTCGTCACGCTCCTTGGGGTCGATCCGGACCACATTGGTCGGAGGCGGTTCGGTGTACGGGTGTGGCACCCATACCCGCGCCGACAGTGGGTCGTCGGGAGCACCCTCTGCCAGTTGGGCCCAGTCGCTCCACCCGTCCCCCCGTCCCGACTCCTGGGCCCGGCGCAGCGACTCGGCGGTGCGGACGCGGATCTCCCAGTGACCGGCAACGTCGACCAGTACCCCACCGAGCCGGTTGTCGCTGACCTGGCCGGGCAGTGCGTAACGGTCACCCTTGCCGAACGTCGAGAAGCGTCGGGAGAAGCCGGCACCGACTCGAAGCTTGAACCAGTCGCCCAGCACCTCCCGCACCGCGTCCCACCAGGGAGCCCATCCCGGCGGTATGAGGCTGGGGCTCAGCGTGACCGACGACCTCAGACCCAACCTTTGGTTGACGCCGACCCGGAGGCCGCGAGTCCCCGGGGGATGCTGCGGCAACTGCCCCAGGATCATCCTGTTCATCTTCGCCGCCGGCTGGGGAACCTCGACGGGCAGATCGGGCGAGACGAACCTGATGTGTACCTCGGCGTCCGAGCCGACCTGGAACACCGTCCCGTCGTCACTCGTCACGTCGCGCCAGCGAATCAGGAGATCACGTTCCCAGCGCTCCGGCGCGAGCTCCGCCGCGGCGGCGGTCGGCGCCGCGTCCGACCGGCTCTCCGCCAACATGTCGTGGATCTTCTTCGCCAACGCCCGACGGAACGGTAGGTCGCCGTCGGCAACGGTGGCGTGCAGCGCGACTCTCGGCATCGCCTGCTCGAGGCGAGCCTGGTACGTGCGGTACTCCCTGCTCGCCGCGTCCACCCGATGCAGGAAGTCGCCAACCGCCGCGGACCGCTGCGTCGCGTCCGCGATGTCGAGCTGCGGCAGGCGGGCCACGAGCTCCGTGAACCGCTCACCCGCCGCCTTCGCCGCATCGGCGGCCGCGTCGTAGGCCTCGGCCCGCCGTTGGTATCGGGCGGCATCGTCCTCGGCGATCCGCAGCTGCGCATCCGCCGCCCGTCTGCGGCGCCATGCCAGGCTGTCGTGGCGGGCCCAGTCCTCGCGGCGCAGCTCGGCGTCCGGCTTCTCCCTGGCCTCGTCGCGCAGGTCCTGTCCGCGCTTCTCCCTGGCCTTCTTCACCTGCTCGTCCGCGTCCTGTTGGGCCCTGCGGATCTCCTCGGCCCGGGCACGCAACGCCTGCTCAGCCTTGGCCAGCCGGTCGGCCAGCGACCGAACGGGCTTGTCGAGCCTGTGGACCAGGGCGGCGTACTCGGGAACGGCGCCGCCGGACAGCTCCTGCTGTACCTTCCCGACCTCGATAACCAAACTACTGAAATGGCCGTTGAGGGTCCCAGACCGCAGCTCCGCCACCTGCGGGTCGTCCTTCGGCCTCTCCGTCTGCCGGACCAGACCCACCGCCAGCGCGGTCAGCTTGCTCTCCTGCGGGGCGTTCGGCCAGTGCTCGGCGAGAATCTCCCGGGACGCCTGCTCGACCGCCTCACGCAGCGCGGCCGCGTGGCCACCCTGCGATGCCGACGAGTCCGCGTGCATCCGGCCGAGCACGACCAGGGCACCCTCCAACGGTGTCCGGTCACCCGACCGCCCCGCCACGGCGGCTCCGAGCCGGGCCGCGGCCTCGGCCCGGAGCCAGGAGAGGTCCTGGCCCTCCGCCAGTCGCGACCGCAGCAGATCCCGCAGCCCGGCGTGGAAGGCCCCGGGCAGCTCCACCTCCTGACCGTCGCTACGGGTCAACCTGATCGGCGCACCCGGTGACGGGTCCGTCGAAGGGGTCTGCACCTCCAGCTCGCCGAGCAGCGGCAGCGACTCGACGATCACCCGGTCGACCAGTCGAGGAACGAGTTCCCGGCGGAGATCGTCCGACAGCGGTTCGTTGCGCAGCCCATCCAGATCGGCCGCCGACAGGCCGTCGAACAGGGTCCGTAGCATGCGGTCGTACTCGCCACGCCGGCTCGGCAACGCCCGCTGCCGCAGACGGGCGAGGATCTGGGCCGTCAGCAGGTCGCTGCCCCCCGACCCCGTGTCGCCCTGGCGGACGACCTGACGGACGATCTCCACGGTGGCCCGTACCCGCAGCCGCTCGCCGATGTCACCGGAGTCGACAAGCCTGTCGATCATCTCGTCGGCGTCCGACAGGTCGATCGCCTTCCCACCGCGGGTCCGCAGCTCGCCCGGCCTCGGGGGCCATCCGCCGGTCCGCGCACCGGACCGCGTCAGCAGACCGACGTCGACGACGTCGTCGACCGCCTGCCGGAGGGCCTCGTCCACCTCCTGCCGCCGCGCCGAGGCGCGCCACGGCGCCTCCGGGGCGGCGAGGTCCCGCAGCAGCTTCTCCGTCTCGTCCGGGTCGAGCGCCGGGCCGCCCCCCGCGGCCGCCGGATCGACCACCTCCCGGACGAGCCGGCCCAGGGCCGCGTCGCGGGTGGCGTCGGTTGTCGCCCCGGTTGCGCCGGTGCCCGACGGAACAGGCCGACCGACCCCGAGCCGGTCGAGCAGCCGGCCGATCCGCCGGTCGTACTCGGCATGGCGGCCCTGCGCCGACCTGGCCCGGTCGACCAGCGCGGTGCGCAGTTCCGCGACGTCCTCCGGCCGGAACGCCACCCGCGAGACCGTCCGCGCCGCCGCGGCCTGCGCGGGGTCCTGGCCCAGCAGCCGGCGTACCCGGGCGAGCGGCCGCCGGCCGCCAGAGACCTCCCAGAGGGTCTCCGCGACCAACTGGGCCACGGCGTGCCGGACGACCGACGGCCGATCCTGGACCGGGATCGTCGGCGAGACGGCGACCTCCACCTCGGGTACGCCGTCCGGGGTCTGCCGGTCCGTCCTCCGGGTCACCGCCACGGCGTCCGCGAGCGGCTCGGAGACGACCCGGAACGCGACGGCCGGGGCGTGGCTGCCCTCGCCCGGCTCGGCCACCAGCGTTTCCAGGTCGGGATCGAATCGCAGGGTGTACCCGCCGGGCGTCGGGGCGTCCCCGTGGGCCAGTGCCTCCGCCAGGCTCCGCAACGCCGCCAGAGCGTCCGTCCGGGCGCCGGCCGGGTCGGCCGGGGCGCCGTGGTCGGGCAGACCGGTCACCGACCGCGGCGACACGGCCAGGTCGGGACGCGGTCCGGGTGGGGCCGGCGTGCCCGACCCGGACGAACCGGTCCGGGCCGGGGTGAGGCCCGATCCCGGGTCGCGGCCGACGGACCGGCGCCGGGACGTCCACCGTCGGGCTTGCGTCGCCCGTTCAGTCAGGCCGGTGAGCCAGACCCTGACCGTGGCGTCCAGGTCGGACGCCCTCCTGGGCAGGTTCGCCGGGTCCGGGAACGTCCCCGCACCGAGCAGGGAGATCCGGATGGGACGCTGCGCCGGACCGGGTCCCCGCCGGCGCCGGACCGGGGTCAGCCGCAGGACCGCGTCCGAGCCGAGCGACACCCGGTAACCAGAGACGTCGATGGTGGGCAGCACCCGTACGACCGACTCCAGGAACCGCCGCTCCACCGGGGACAACCCGCCCAGCGCCTCGGCGATCTCGTCCACGACGGCCACCTCGCCGCCCGGGACGTCCGGACCCTGACCGGTCGGCGAGAGCTGTCCCGCCCCCGCCGCCGGGACGACGGCGGTGGAACCCGCCGCCGGACCCGCACCGCGCCCGTCCGGTCCGACACCACGGGCGCGACGACGTTCGACGTCCGTGACCCACTCGCGCAGGTGTGGGGAGAGGAGACCACGGCCGGCCTGGTTCGGCGCCGGCCCGTACTCCGTGGCGAGTAACCCGAACCGCTCGGCGAGGGCCTCGAACTCGGCGTCCAGTTCGTCGAGCAGCCGGTCGAAGTTCTCCAGCACCTCGTTCGGTTCGGCGCGGTCCACCGCCGCCGCCCGGCGTGCCGCGACCCGCTCCCGCAGCACCGCGAACCCGTGCAGCTCACCGACGTCCGGCAGCGCGGCCCGCTCGGCCTCGCTCAACCGGCTGTCCCGGTCGGCGGAGCGGGCGACGCCGAGCTGCCGCCCGAGTGCCGGCAGCGCCCGGTCGACGGCCAGCTCGACCCCGGTGACCGGCTGCCGGTCCAACGCGGGCAGTGCCGCGAGGTCGAGAGTCGGTACGGGGACCGTCACGGACCTGTGCCCCGCCCCGTCCGGTCCCGGATCGGGCAGGGTGACCGCGACCTGCCCATCGGGCTGCAACGCGGCGGCCCGGACCAGCCCGGCCGTCACCGGGGAGGCCGTGAACGCGGTGAGCGCGGCCTCGGCGGCGGCGATCTCTCGCAGCCGGTCGTGGTCCGGATCCGGTCGTCGCGTCCCGTCCTGGCCCGGGGTGAGGAGGTCGACCAGGTAGCGCTCGTACGCGGAAAGCGGCGGCTCGGCCGGGTCGGACCAGACGGTCGGCGGGCGGCCCTCGACCAGGTTCCGCATCCGCTCCTCCAGCGGTGCCCGCAGCGACGCCAGTCGGCTGTCGAGCGCCAGCTGGTGAAGCCGGGCCAGAGCCTTGAACCGCGGTACCGGGCGGACGTCCCCAAAGCGGCGTGGGGGGTGGAGCTGGTCCACCACCGCCTCGGCGACCAGGGCCGGCAGGTGCGCGCCGCGACTCCCGACCTGGTCCCGGTCGACCGCCGGCAGACGGACGTCGACCTGCTCGCCGTCCGGGGTCAGCACCGCGAGTGTCTGCCGGTCGACCCACCACGCCGTACGGATCAGCCCGGCGGCGCGCAGCGCGGGAACCACCAGGCTGTCGGCGAGCTGACGCACCTCCTCGGACGCGGTGGTGGCGGACAGCGGCGCGACCGGCGGGTTCGCCCCGGGCGGGATGGGACCAGCCGCCGGCGACGAGGGCCGGCTCGCATCCGCGGCGAGCCGTCGCAGGTGGACCCGGACCTCGTCGCCGCCCAGCACCCCCGCCACCCCGGCGTCGAACGTCTGGCGCGGATGCGTGCGGGACGACGCCGGACCGTCACTGTTCACGCTCACCAGGACGCCGGCCGTGACGAGCTGGCTGACCTGCTGCACCGGGTCCGGCACCCCGCCGGTCCGGCCGTCGGAGGTGATGGTCACGTCGAGCACCACGCCCCGGCGGGCCAGCTCCGCCGTCAACTCCGGGTCCTCGGCGGCCTGGACGCCGTTCCGGATCCGTACCGGGTCCCACTCCAGGGCGGCCCGGATCCCCGCCGGCCCGGCCGACTCGCCCACCTGCACGACCAACCCCAGGCCGCCGGCGCGGGCGATCCGGAACACCTCCGCGTACGGCGCGAGAGAGTCGGCGGAGATTTCTCCGCCCAGCCCGAACCCGACCACTCCCCGGTCGCGGTACGCCACGGCCCACCGTGCCACCTCCTCGGCCACGGCCGGCTCGGTGCCGGTGGAGATCTCCGGGGTGAGGCGGACGACGATGCCGTACCGCTCCGCCGCCTCGACGATCGCGCTGGTGTAGCCGTTGAACACGGCCCGCCAGTCGACACCGTCGGAGACCGCGTCAGCCGGGGCGAAGGTCATCTCCGTGTACACGACGCCCTGTTCGGCCGCGGTCCGGGCGTACTCCAGCATCACCTGGCGGAAGTCCGACTCCGTCCGCAGCGCCTGCCGGACCAGGCGCGAGACGTCCTGGGGGTCCGAGTAGCGATCGGCGAGCTGCGCCGCGGTGTCGGCCCCGAGGTCGACGCCGTTGCGGCGCGCGATCTCCAGCAGCGTGCCGGGCGGCACCGCCCCCTCGGGGCGCGCGTCCAGGACGATCCTCGGGCTCTCCCGTTGCAGCTCGAACCTCGGATCCGGAGAGACCGGCAGGGGTGCGGCCGGGGCGCCCAGCGCCGGAACCCGCCCGGTTCCGGTCCCGACCCCGGCCGGTCCGGCTTCGTACGCCGCCGGTCCGTACGGCCGTAGCTCCCGCCGCAGCCGTTCCCGTTGGCCGAGCTCACGGGCGGAGCGCAGGGCGTCGACGAGGTCCCTGCGACCGGGCGCCGCACGCCGCACGGCCTTGGCCAGCTGCCGATACCGTCGGGGCGTGGCAAGCGCCCCGGTGCGCTCCAGGAGGTCGGCGATCCGGCGCCTGCTGCGCGCCTCGGCGGCTGTCAGCTGGTCCAGCCGGGCTGACAGTTCCGGTACCGCGGAGGGATCCGGACGTCTGTCCGGCCCGAAGAGGTCGGCGTAGCTGGGAATTTTCCTCGGTTCGACACCCTCGGGGACCGTGGGTTCCCGCCCGGCGGCCCAGTCGCGCAGCATCATCACATCGCCGCGCTCCCGGACCAGCGCGCTGTGCTCCTGCAGCTCCCAGCGGAGCTCGGCGAGGTCGGCCGCCCTGTTCTCCTCGGCCGGGGAGGGTCGTGCCCACCGACGGCGCCGCAGGCGCCGCTCCCGTTCGACCGCCCGCGCCACCCCGGCCACGATCGCCGCCCCGACCACCCTGGTCAGGTCGGGCTGCCGCGCGCCCAGCGGGGCGATCCGGTCGATGTCGAGCTCCAGCTCGGTGATCAGCGGCGATCCCGGTCGGCCGTCCGCCACCCGCACCACGATCCCGTCCGGTGACCCGGTCGGGTCGAACGGAGGCCGCAGCGTGAGCCGGATCCGCGTGGCCTGACCGCCCGGCGGGCTGGCCACCAGCAGGTCGCCGTCCAGGGTCAGCCAGTCGCTCCGGTCCACCGCGCGAAGCGCCGCCTGGTGCACCGCGTCGACGTGCGCCGTGACCCCCGACCGGACGACCTCGTCGGTGCTCCGGGACTGGGCCGTGTCCGGCCCGGGGCCCGGACGCGGCGACCGGGTGACCGGGCCGCCACGGTGCGGGTCGCGGTGCAGGTCCTCGATGGCGCGCAACTGTCCCACGAAGGCGCGCCGCCGCTGTTCCAGCCTGTCCCGCTCGGTGCGGGCCTCGGCCTCCAGCCGGTCGGCCGTGGCCTCCAGCCGGTCCGCCCGTCTCGTCAGCGCCTGACGCGCCTGCGGCCGCCGGCCGGCCAGGTCGCGGATCTGCCCGGCCCGGTACCGGGCTATGTCAGCCTGGACCGCCAGATCCAGCACGGCACCGCGATGGTCGAGGAGGACCTGGTACGCCCGCCGGGCCCGCGCCCACGCCCGGCGCAGCGCCTGGTGCTCCGCGAGCCGGGCCGCCCACTGACCGGTGGTGTCCTGCGCCGGATCCTGCCGTCTCAGCCGCCTCTCGGCCTCCGCGTGCGCCGCGATCACGGCGTCGAGCCCGTGTTCGAACTCGGCCCGGGCCATCGCCGCGGCCCGCCTCGCGTTCGGCAGCACGTAGTCGTCGAGTTCGCCCAGACGCGCCAGAAGTTCGGCGCGCTCGTCCGGATCTGCGGTCTCGTTCAGCGCCCGAACCGCCCGGGCCCGCTCGACCTCGTACGCGTCCAGTTGCTCGCGCCGCTCAAGGTACGACTCGTACGCCACACGGACGGCGCTCGCGGAGATGACGTCGGTCCCGAATGCGGGCCCGCGTTCGGGACCGGGACCGGCGACCGACTGGCCCGGGCCGGAGGAAGGGCCGGCCACACCGGGATCGGGGTGCCCACCGGCCGGGGCCGGGGTCGGGGCCGGTCCCCGGGGGACCACCGCCTGGCCCGCGTCGGCGGCGCGGTATCCGGGCGCCACCGTCTCCTCGGCCAGCGCGACCGACCTGCGCCGTGCCAACGCCGGGTCCGGCCCCGGCCCGAACCGGTCGGTCACCAGCCTTCGGAGCCGGTCGTCCCGCAGGTCCTCGGCCAGAGCCCACGCCTGCTGGGGGGTCAGCCGCTCCAGCCGTTCCTGGAACCGTCGGCGCACCTCCTGCCTGGCCGGCTCGAACCGCTGGTCAACGGGCAGGCCCGTCCGGTGACGCTCGGCGAGGGCGTACGCGGCGAGGGCGTCCGCGCTGGCGAACCGGGGTTGGTCACCGTTGTGGCCACCAAGCGCTGTTCCGATCTCGGTGAAGAGCAGCCGGCTCAGCTCGTCGAGGGCCAGGGTGGACAGTGCCGTGCCGTACAGCCCGCTGTGCGACAGCCGGAGCAGCAACGGCCGGACATCCACCTCCCGGGGCGCCGCGTCGCCGACCCGCACCCGGATGTGCTCGCGATCGGCCCAGGTGAGGTCGACCGTCACCGGCCTGCGTCGCGGATGCGGGCCGGTGGCGCCGACCAGGGCCAGCTCGGTGAACGCCTCGGTCAGCGCGGTGCTGGTCCGCGTCTGCTCGTCCGGCAGCAGGTCGGTGCGCCAGGCTGCGTCATGGGGAAGCAGCGGGTCGACGATCGCGCGTTCGTCCGGGCTCAGGTTCAGCAGCTCCAGCCGCTTCGGCGCGTACGCCGCCTCCGGGTCGTCCCGGGTCGGCGTACCGACACCGAGGCTGTCCAGGAGCAGGCCGAGCTGCCGTTGGACCTCGCGGGCGGCAAGGTCCCGGTTGGCGGCCCGGTGCTCGGCCAGCTCCCGCGCCAGATACCGCACCTCGGCCCGGTGGCCCTCGTCGTGCGGCGTCAGTGTGGTGGCGTTCGGGTCGGCGCCGCGGGCGAGGGCGTCGGGCTGGCCGGCGCCTCGTGTCCGGCTGCGGATCAGCCGGCGGGTCCGCGCCACGAAACCGCCGGCACGCAGGGCCGCATGCTCGGCGAACTCGTGCTCGATGATCCGGTTGAGCCACACGTCGCGCTGGGACCAGCCGGGTTCGAGCCGCGCCCCGGCCGGCAGCCGGTTGGAGATGACGACCCGGACGACCAGGCTTCCGTCCGCCAGGCGCTCCGGCGTGCTGCTGCGCTGCGCCCGGATCCCCTCCGGCGTCGGGGCCACGGTGAAGAGCAGGTCGGGTCCACCGTCCGGCGCCGGAACCCGCGCGGTCCCGGCCCCCGGATCGAACCGCACCGGATCGAGAAGGCCCGTGTCCACCCGGTGCTGCAACACCGCCCACAGGCGTTCGAAGATGCCAGCCGGATCCGCCTCGCCCACCCCGGCCGGCGCGCCCGGCTGCTCGACCGCGGTCCGCGAGGTGTCGGTGGGTGCCGGGCCGGTGCCGACCAGCTCGGGAACCCGCGTCGGGTCCCGGCGCACCTCGCTCTGCGGCGTCGGCCGGCCCGGCTCGTTCCCCGGCGGCGTGCGCCGCCCGGCGGGCCGGCCCACGGCCCCCCTGGCGTCGGAGTCGGGCGGCAGGCGTAGCGGTGACCGGTCGTCCCGCGGTGTGGCGTCCGGCGTCGTGGCCGCCGACCGGGGTCGCTGCGGGCTGCCGTCACGCGGCCCGCCGGTCCGGCCGGCGACCGGCCGCGCTTCCCGACCGGGCGCGGACGACGGATCCGGCGCCGGGGTCGGCGTACCGCCCCGGGTGTCCGTGGTGGCCGTACCGCCCCGGGTGTCGGTGGTGGACGTGGTGGGCGTGCCGGCCGCGGTGGAGGGAGTGGAGGTACCGCCCGACGCGGTGGGGGTGGTCGTTCCGGTCGAGGGGGACGGGGTGGCGGTCGTGCCCGTCACCGGGGCCGGGTGCGACGGGGCGGACGCAACGGTCGGGTTCGACGGAGCGGGCGGGGTGGCGACCACACCGGTGCCCGCCGCCGAGGCAGCGGCGGCCGGGATCTGCGACCCGAGCGGTACGGCCGGCTGCGTACCGCCGACAGGCGCGCCGGATCCGACACCGGTCGCCACCGTTCCGGGTTGGCCGGCCGGACCCGCCGCCGGCGCGACCTGGCCGACGCCGGAGTCCGCGGTGGGCGTGGTGACCCCGGAGACACCTGGTGCGCCCGTATCGGCGAGGTGGGGTGCACCGGTGCCGGTCACCGGGGCGGTGGCGGTGTCGCCGGCGATGTCCGTGCCGCTAGACGCGCCCGGCACCTCCGTACGGCCCGGCGACGGCCGCGACGGGCCATGCTCCGCGCCGTCCGACGGATCCGCGGTCCGGACGTCTGGACCGTCGCCGGTCCGGACGTCCGAACGGTCGCCGGTCTGGCCGCTGGTGTCGGGGCTGCCCGGGACGGGGTTCTCGGGCGTGCCCGATCCGGTCGGCGCGCCGCCCACCTGGCGCGTCTGCTCCCCCGACGTGGGCGACCCGACGTGTCCGTTCTGGCTTCCGGCACCGCCGGACGACGCACCGCCGGCCGACCCGCCAGAGCCCGTCGAACCGCCGGCACCGCCACCCACCGTGCCGCCGGCACCACCACCGGAGCCCACCGGAGCACCAGCACCGGCCGACCCGCCGGACCCCGTCGAACCACCGACACCACCCGAGCCCGCCGGAGCACCGCCACCCGCCGTGCCGCCGGCACCACCACCCGTCGGCGTCGTCGTGGTGGTCGTGGTCGTGGTCGGTGCGGTCGTGCCCGTCGCCGACGGCGTACCGCCCGGATCCGCCGAGGGGGATGGTGAGGAGTCGAACACGGTTGGCAGGCCGAGCGCCTCGCCAATCTTGTCGTAGGCCTGGTGGGCCCGGTCGCCGAGCCGTTCCCGGATGCCACCCGCGACGACCTCGCCCAGCCCGGGGACGAAGTCACTCGGGTTGACCGGTCGGCCGTACACCAGACTGTTGACCGTCGCGTTGCCGACGCTGTTGGCGAACGAGTCGTGCACACCCTCGAGGAGGGTGTCGCCCACGCCCTTCACCACCGGGTTGTCACCGAGGGCGCGCTTGCCGAGGTGGAGCGCCGGTGCGGTGAGCTGGCCCGCGACGCCTCCCGCCGCGCCACCCAGGGCGCTGTCCCGCAGCAGCGTCGGGTCGAAGCCGTCGCGGGTGCCCTCGAGGATCTGGGCGGCCTGGGCGAGGATCGAGGTGAGCACCTCCTGCAGCGCCTCCTCCAACCCCTCCTTCACCACCTCGCGTGCGAAGGTGCGCGACAGCGTCTGCATCAGTTGCCTGGCGGCGCGCACCACCGCGGTGCGGGCGATCGCGATCGGAGCGGACCCGAGCAGCGCGGCGAACCCACCGGTGAAGAAGCTCGCGACGAGGATCGCCGCCAGCTCGACGCAGCACCACAGCACCGACAGCACGATGGAGTACTTCTCGTACTCGATGGCGAGCGCGGCCTGGTCGGCCTGCTCGGCGAGGCCGTCGGCACCCTTGGACAGCTCGTGCACGGCGCTGAGGATGTGGTGGGCCTTCAGCCGGAACGCCTCGGCGTCGGGACCGTGCCACAGCGCGGCCAGGTCGTTGAGGGACATCGAGGTGTCCTGGCCGTACGCCTCCAGGTCAGCCTTGAGGGCGCGCCACTCCTCCGCCTTCGCCCTGACCTGGTCCTCGTCGGTCAACGGCCAGGCCGATCCCCCGGCGATGGGTGCGACAACGTACGTCCAGACCCACTCCCACCAGCCCAGGTCTGGCTTCTCAACACCCATCTAGGTCAGACGGAGACATTCACACCTGTCTGTCCGAAGGTCTTTCCGGACCTCCGGTCCGCCTCGGCCAGGGACTCGAGTGCCTGCACGGGTACGTCGCTGCCCTCCGCGATCGCGCCGAGGATCCGACGTACTGCCGTCGCGAGTCCGCTGCTCGCCTCGGCGTACATCGCCGCCGCTTCCTCCGTCACGGCGTCGCCGGGCACGAAGGGGCTGGAGGAGGCAATGCCCTGAACCCGGGCCGCGATGTGGTGGCCACGGTCGGCCGCCGTCCTGAAACGCGCGGCGGCGGACTCGGCACCAGGCTGGACCCTGATCGTGGTCATCGTCCTCACTCCCCCATGAACGGCATCTGACGCCGGAACCGCTCCATCGCGCCGGTGAGGTCGCCGTCGGCGTACTGCTGAAGGACTTCCTCGGAGGCGAACGGGCGGCAGATGTCCATGACCCGCCGCCGTGCCTCCTCGCTGGCGACCTCAATGGTATCGAGAATCGTCGCCGCGAGGCGGTCCGCGTCCGGCTCGCGGTAGATCCGGGGATCCAGGAACAGGTCACGTGGCCTGCCGTCACTGCCCACGGTGACCCGCACCAGTCCGTCGCGCGACACGGCGGTCACCCGGACCTCCGCGAGCTTCTCCTGAAGTCCGAGCATCGATCCCGTCATCTGGCGGAGCCGGTTGCCGAGCTCCTCCGCCTGGGCGCGCATCGCGCGCACGGTCTCGGGGTCGATCGTCATGAGATGACGGTACGCTGCGGGACGTGCGAGGAAAAGCCGGATGTGGACCGCGCGTTCGACGGCCCACGGCGGCGGCCGGGGCCGCGGTGCTGGTGCTGCTCGCGGTTGCCGTGCCGGCGCTGGCGGTGGCGCCCGCCCACGCCGCCCCGACGTGCTTCGGCGGCAGGCCGGAACCGGCTCCTCGCGCCACCGGCGACCAGTGGGTGCAGCGCTGGCTCGACGCGCGCCGGCTGCACCGGCTGGGCACCGCCCGCGGGGTGCGGGTCGCCGTACTCGACTCCGGTGTGGACCCGTCGCACCGCCAGTTGGCCAAGGCGGTCGACAAGGGCTGGGACGTCGTCGCGGACGAGGCCGGCGGCAGCGTCGACTGCGTCGGCCACGGCACCGCGGTCGCGAGTCTGATCGCCGCCCGCCCCGACGGGGACGCCAGCCTGGTCGGCGTCGCCCCCGAGGCGCGGATCATCCCGGTCCGGGTCAGCGACAACGGTTCCGGCGCGACCCGCTACCGGGACGTCACCCCGGGCCGGCTCGCCGCCGGGATCCGCCGGGCGATCGCGCTGAGGGCGGACGTCATCCACGTCTCGTTCGCCGTCGCCAGCGGCAGCTCGGGGCTGCGCGCGGCGGTGGCCGAGGCGGTCAGACGGCGGATCGTGGTGGTGGCGGCGGCGGGCGACGACACCTCCGGGGAAACCTACCCGGCGGCGTACCCGGGGGTCATCGGGGTCGGCGCGCTGGACCAGTCCGGACAGCGCTGGTCCAACTCGGGCACCGGCCCGCACGTGGACCTGACGGCTCCGGGGGTGGGTCTGGTCGCGGCGGCCCGGGTCGGCGGGCACGTCGCCATCGGCGGTACGGCTGCGGCCGCGGCGCTGGTCAGCGGGGCGGCCGCGCTGGTGAAGGGCCAACATCCGACGTGGACGGGCGATCAGGTGGCCGAGCGGCTCCTCGCCACCGCCGACGGCACGCCTGGTGGGGCGTACAGCGTCGGCTACGGCTACGGCAGTGTGAACCCGTACCGCGCCCTGGCCGAACCGATCGGAACTCCGGTGCCGTCACCCAGTCCGAGGGCCATGCCGGCGCCGGCCGTCCGGCCGTCACCGGCGCCGGGATTACCGGCGACCACCCGGCGGGCGCTGCGGTGGGCCGGCGGCGTCGGGCTGACCACGGCGGTGGCGGCGATCGCATACGCGGCGGCGGTGGCGCTGCTGCGCCACCGCCGCCGGGTTTCCCGCTGAGGCCGGGCGGTCAGGCGATCTGGCCAGCGCGGCTGATCCGCGAGATGTTCTCGGCCTCGGCCAGCCGGAAGAGCTGCTCGCTCTCGTTGAGCGCATTGGTGATCGCCTGCTTGGCGAGCTGGACGTTCTGGTTCGCCTTGTCCCAGTCCGCCTGCATCTGGTCGTAGGTGGCCGAGGAGGCGCCCTGCCAGACGCCGCCGGCGATGAGGTTGTCGATCTTGCTGCGCAGCTGCCTCGACAGCGTGTCGACCTCGTTGATGTTGTTCAGGAACTGGCGCCGCAGGTCCTCCAGCGCCCCGAAGTCAACCAGAAGCTGCATGGTCACACTCCTCCCCTCAGGATCGAGACCAATCCCCCGTTGCTGATCCCGTCGAACTGGTTGCCCGCCTGGGAGTCGTTGACCGCCAGGTTGTCGACGGTGAATCCCATGGCCTGGCCGAGCTGCTGGAGAACCACGCTCAACTGGTCCGCGGCGGCGTTTCCGGCCTCGGCGGCCAGCTGGAAGCTGTCGGCCGCCCGGCCCTTGAACCGTTCCTCCATGCTCAGGCAGATCGACCGGAGCTGGCTCACCAGCGCGGCGAGGGCCTCGGCGTCGCGTTCCACGTCCGCCGCGGTGGCCTGCATTAGTTCAAGATCGCCCTTTACGAGCTCTGACTGCGGCATGCCCCTTCCTTCCTCCCGACGCGCACCCCGCGCGTCAGACTACTGTCCCCTGGATCGTCGGTCGCGGCTCGCTGGTCGCGCGCTTCTTCGCCTCGGCGACGCCACCCCGGTCCACCGTGGTGCTCCGGGTTGGCTTCGCCGCGGCGTTCGACGGCTGGGCCCGGCGGCGATCACCGAGCACCCCGGACCGCTCCCGCCCCGAACGCGGATCGCCGGCCGCTGCGGGTGGTGGCATCGTGGCGCGCGCGCTGAGAGCCTGCTGCCAGCCGATCGCGGCGGATACCGGCGAACCCATCGGGCCGTCGGCGGCCGTTGCCTGGGTGGCCGGGGACGGCACATCCACCGGCTGCGCGCCACGCGCGGAGAGAGCCGACGGCAGCGACTCGCTCGGCGGGACGGCCAGCGGCTCTCCGAACCGGCCGGCCAACGTGGCACCCGGCGGGCCGGACCCGGCCGACCTCGTGGTGGACCAGGCGGCGCGTGGCCGGGGCGGCACGGCGCCGGCCGGCGGCACACCAATCAGGAAGCCCCGACCGAGCAACACGCCGCGACCCGTCGTCGTTCCGCTGTTGTCGGGCGACGTGGTGGCGTCCGTACCGCCCGGCGCCGTCGCGCCGAGACCGTGTTGCGGCACCTGCTCGGTCGGGATCGGTGGCAGCGACTGGTACCCGTTGCCGTTCGCGGGCTGACGCCCGTCACCGTACGGCGGGACCGTGTCCGTGGTCCAGGTCGGCGGAGGTGTGTCGGTCCCGTCGTACGGAAGCAGTGCCAGCGGCGTGACCTCGGCCGGGTCCACCGACGGGGGTGTGTTGGACAGCGGGTCGGCGAACTGGAAGACGACGGGGGTCGGAGACACCGGATCCGGGGTGTAGGGCCGCCACGGGTCCGCCGCGTCCGCGCCCTGGAACGCGACCGGCACCTTACCCGCCGACCCCAGCCACTCGGCCGCCTTGACGAACGCCTTCCCCAGCTTCTCGCCCACCTTGATGATCAGACGGAGGTACTTGGCGTGTACCTCCTCGTAGATCGCGCGGACCTGCGCCTTGAGCTTGGCTTCCTCGTCGTCCGGGATCGCGGGGTTGTTCCGCGAGAGGTCGGGCGGAAATCCGTAGAACGCCCCGTTGGCCGGCAGCCTCGACAGATACTCGGACTTGAACTGCTGCTCCAGCGCCTCGGCCTGTGAGTGGGCGTCGGTGATGTCCGAGACCAGCTGGGTGAGGCGGTCGATCTTCTCGTCGAGGTTCTCGACCCAGTGGTCCAGGCCGTAGAGTGTCGCCCCGGCGAACCAGAAGTAGTGGTCCGCGGCCGGACCCTCCGCCCACACCTCGCGCAGCTTGTGCGCCCGGTCGTCGAGCTGGTCGGCGGCACGCTGGAACCTGCCCTGAATCTCCCCGTACGCCGCGGCGAGCATCGCCGGGCCGTCCGGCTGCTCGCTCAGGATGATGCCCTTCACCACGAAGAAGTCTTTGAACTGACCCCACGGCGTACTCTGCGGCGACCCGACCTCGATCGCCTGGCCGTCCGGTCGCTCGTCGTAGGTGAAGTAGTCGCGGCTGGGCATCGGGGCGACGGCTCAGACGATCATGGTGGGAGGTGTGCCCGCAGCCGGAACGACACAGCCGGGGCCGGTGGCGGGAGGTTCGCCCGGGATGGCACCGGGCTCGGTGGACGTGGCGAAGTCGGCCAGATCGTCGGCCGCGGCCTCGAACAGACGGGCCGCCTGGCGGTCGGTCTTGTCGTACGCGTCCCCGATCGAGCCGGCCGCGTTGCCGAGCGCGGAGAGCCCGAGCCGGGTCTCCTGGGCGAACTTCACCATGGCCTGGGTCTGCGCGACGGAGACCCGACGGAACCAGTTCCCCTCACGGAGCTGGGTGTCGGTGCCGCGGGCGATCGGCTCGATGCTCTCGGCTAGCCTGACGACCTGCTCCTCGAAGGCCTCGGACTCGCCACCGACGCCGCCGAGCGGCCCCCGCGAGCCCACCAGCCAGGTGGCGAACTCCTCGTGCGCCACCGGATCGGTCCTGATCGAGATTTCCGCCGTGCTGTCGGGGACCACTGCCGGCCGGTCGAAAGTCACCTGCGCCTCCACGGTGGAGTCGGCGTTCGTGAGTGGACGGTCCGAATCGTCAAGATGCTATCGGTCACGGTCCCGAGGCCGCCAGAGTCAATTCGCTCAACGCCGGTCCCTGCGGAAGCCGCTCGAGCAGGGTGCTCGGCTGCTGTACCACCGCGGCGTCACGGTAACCAAGTCGGTCCATCGCGGTGGGTGAGGCCACCGCGTAGCGCCAGCCGGTCTCCGTGACGAGGTAGACGGTGCCGCCGACCGCACCGGGGCTCGGCATCGACAGGACGAGCGCGCCGCGCCGGGGCGGGACGACCACCTCGTCGGCGAGCAGCGCCCCGGCCACCGACGCGGGCGCGGTGGGGTTGGAAACCGCCGCCGGGTCACGGGTGGGCACGGATCCGCCGACCGTCACCGCCCGCTGGTCGGATCCGTCGGCGGTCACCGCGCAGACCACGCCGTTGCTGCGGGCGGCCGGGACGATCGCCGGCAGGCGGCCGTCACCGGCGAGTGGATTCGGCATCGGTTCGAGCTGGGTGACGCCGGCCAGCTGCACCGGACTGCTGGCGACCGCCGGCGAGGTGTCGTCAGCCGTCGCCCGGATCAGCGCCTCCTGCAGCTCGGTCACCGGTTGCAACCCGTTCGGCCGCGCGATGAACCGTCGGGTCTGCGGCCCCTCCTGGACCAGCACGATCTGACCGACCTTCACGCCCGCGAGTCCCTTGACCGACCCGCCCCGCCCGGTCACCTCCAGTCGGTCCAGCACGGGCCCGGTCGGGATGGTCGCCAGCCACGCCGGGCTGACCGGCACGACGTCCAGCCGGTTGATTCCCAGCGCCTGGCTCACCACCTCGCGGTCGCGCACCTCGTGCCGGGTGCCGCCGTGGACGAGGTGGAGCTGGCCGGTGGCCGTGTCGGTGACCGCGACCGCCTCGTCCGGTCCGAGCAGACTGGGCGCCCCGCCCGGACCGGTCGTGGGCTGACTGCCGACCAGCACCACCGCCTCCGGCCGGCCGTTCGGCTCCCGCGGCGGCCGCACGCAGTACGACCACGGGCTGGTCAGCAGATCCTTCGCCGCCGGCAGGACGGTCGGCGCGCCGGGAATCCCGACCAGCATGCCCCGGTTCCAGGTCAGCGAGGCGCGGGAGACCCGGATCGGCTTCTCGGAAACCCCGCGCAGCAGGGCCGCCGAGGCGAAGTTGGCCACCGGGTAGAGCACCCCGTTGCCGCAGACGTACGGCGCGCCCGTCTCCGCCTCGATGATGATCTGCTCGCAGGACTGCCACCGCTTGTTGCCGGCCGGTCGGATGAAACCGTAGATCCCGACCGCGGCGACCGCGATGACCAGCACCATCACCGCGACCATGGTCGCGGCCGGCAGTCGGAGCCCCGACCACTCGAGCGGGTCCGGATGGTGCGTCATGAAGGAGGCCAACAGCCGGCGTCGCAGGAAGTGTCGTGAGTGGATGAGATCTCGTCTGGTCAGCACGATGCCTCTCCCCTGGGCCGTGGCCGCCTGGCGGGTGGATCGTCACCCCGCCGGTCAGCCACTGAGGCCCCGCACGTAGGCGAACAGCCCGGACAGCTCCGCGGCGAAGATGACACTGACCACGATCAGCACGAACTCGGTGATGTCACCGATCCGGCCGAGCTGCGGCGACGCCTGCCGGTTGGCGTAGGTGCGCCCGCTCGCGTAGGCGACGACGACGGCGAGCAGCACCAGCGCCAGGACCGGGGCCACCGCCCGGACCCGGTCGGACAGGTCGACGTCCACCCAGATCTGCGTCACCAGGGTCAGGGTGGCCGCGATCGCGGCGCACAGCAGCGGCACGCGGTGCCGGACCGCCGCGAAGGCCCGGGCCCGGAGCGCACAGATCAGCACGATCGCCGCGGAGAGCAGCCGGGCCGAGAGGTCCTCCCGGTCCGCCATCACCACAACCGTTCCGACCAGCGTCGCGCAGAAGCCCCAGAGCAGTCCGGTCAGCACCTCGTCGCCACGGCGGACCAGCACGGCGATCTGGTCGGGCGGTGGAAGCGGCTCGTCCTTCGGCACCTCCGCCGCCGGCCTCGGTACGGTCGGGGTCGGCATCCCGGCCTGGTACAGGGCGATCCGGGGAAACCACGGTGAGACCAGCACCAGACCGGCGGCCAGACAACCGGCGGCCGCCACCGGGGACTGCACCGTCGTCAGCGTCGCGCCGATCCCGCCGAGCAGGCCGCCGACGGTGACGGCCAGGTGCATCTCGCGGCGGACCGGCACCGCGACCAGGCTCACCACGCCGGCGGGGACCAGGGTCGCACACCCGACCAGCAGCGCGTCGACGTCGATCCGGGGTTTCCCGGTGACCAGCAGGACCGAGCCGACCACCGCGTACGCGTACCCGGCGACCGACAGCAGCAGCGCGACGCCCCGGTCCTGCCACAGCCGGGCGACGAACGCGGCACCGGCCACCGCCAGAGCCGCGGTGGCCAGTGCCGACACGGCGGCGGCGGTCCAGGACGGTCCGGACCGGAGCACGAGCACCATGCCGAGCACCAGCAGCAGGGCGGTGGTGGTGGCCGCGGCGCGACGCGTGTGCCGCCCGCTCCAGACCGCACCGATGCGTTTGGCCTCCTGGCCCACCGCCTCGGCCAGGTCGTCGTACTCCGGCTCGGGCCAGTGCTGGTCCTGGGGGGACAGCAACAGCGTTTCGCCGTCCACCACACCCGACGCACCGAGCGACCGCGACGGGTCGAGCACCCGGCCGTCCAGCCGACGCAGCACCCAGCCGTGGTGCGACACACCTTCGTCGGCCAGACCGTTGCCGCCGTGCCGCAGCAGGGTCGGCAGTAGGGTCACCAGGGGCAGGTATTCGGGCACCGAGAGGTCGACCCGGCGCTGCGGACTCATCAGTACGATCCGGGTCAGTTTCGGCCTTGCCGTCTGCGCCATGATGCTCCACGAAGTCGACCGGTACGTTCGGAGGTTCGGGCCGTGAGCATGGTAGTCCGCAAGCGTCCGGCTCGGCGGCCGGCGCCGCCCTATCCCAGCGGCGAGATCGTTCTCGAATCCGCACCGGAGATCCCGGCGCCCAGCGGGCGTGCCTGGACCCACCTGTTGATGCTGCTCCCGATGCTCGCCGGCTCCCTGGCCCTGGCGCTGATGTTCGCGGGTCAACGCGGCGGGCCCCTGGCGTACGTCACCGGCGGTCTGTTCGGGGTTTCCGCCATCGGCATGCTCCTGATGCAGCTGTCGATTTACGGCAGCGGCGCCAACAAGCAGGAAATGCACAACCGGCGCCGCGAATTCCTGTGGGACCTCGACGCCTGCCGGCGCGCGGTCCGCAAGACGATCCGTGACCAGCGCAATGCCGAGTACTACCGCCATCCCGACCCGGCCGGGTTGTGGGCGCTGGTCGACAGCGCGCGGCTGTGGGAACGGCGGCGGTCTGATCTGGACTACTGCCTGGTACGGCTGGGGCTGGGGCCGCGCGAGCTGGCGACCCGGCTCGTCCCCGGACCCACCACCGGTCCGGAACGGGCCGAGCCGGTCGCCGCCGCGGCACTACGCCGGTTCCTCGCCGCCTACCGCGAGGTGTCCGACCTGCCGGTGGTGTTGGCGCTCAACGGGTTCGGCCGAATCTACGTCCGGGGCGACCTCAACCGCGCCCGTGGGATGGTGCGGGCCCTGCTGGCGCAGGCCGCCACCTTCCACGCCCCGGAGGACCTCCTGATCGGCGTCTGCGTCGGCGACTCGGCCCGGACCCGGTGGGAGTGGACGAAGTGGCTGCCGCACACGCAGCATCCGGACGCCTACGACGCGCTCGGGCCACTGCGGCTGATCGCCCCCGGCGTGGTCGGGCTGGAGGCGATGATGGAGCAGCTGTTGGCGAACCGCCCACGGTTCGACGCCAGCGCCCCGGAGTCCCAGCACGGCGGACCGCACATCATCATCGTGGTCGACGGTGGTGACATCAGCGGCGCCGACTACCTGACCGCGGAGAGCGGGGTCGAGGGCGTGACGGTGATCGACCTGACCACGACTCCCCCGCGCAACCTCGACCGGGCCACACTCGTACTGGAGATCGCCGACGACGGCGCGATGACCGCACGCACCTTCGACGGGAGCCGCCCGCTCGGGCGGGCCGACGCGCTCGGTCTGGTCGCCGCCGAGGCCCTGGCCCACCAGCTCGCCCCGCTGCGGCTCGTCTCGGCCAGCGGCAGCGAGCGGACGATGAACGCCGAACACGGGTTGGCGGAACTGCTGGGGATCGGGGACCCCCGGACCCTCGACGTACGCGAGACCTGGGCGCCCCGACCGACCCGCAAGCGGCTGCGGGTGCCGATCGGGATCGGCCCGGACGGCGAGCAGATCGAGCTGGACCTCAAGGAGTCGGCCCAGGACGGCATGGGACCGCACGGGCTGCTGATCGGGGCGACCGGCTCGGGCAAGTC
>CALGAM010000273.1 GCA_937951935.1 uncultured Micromonospora sp.
CAGCGGTCGGTGGATCCGCCGAAGGACGGCTTCGCCGACAGGATCGACCGGCTCTTCAACTACTACTTCCGCCGGTACGTCCCGCGCGGGACCGACCGCGAGTACTGGCTGGCCCAGACGGCGGGCATCCGGTGGCGTCTCCGTTACGAGATCGTCGAGCTGTATCGCGAACAGCGGATCGGCGCCGAACGAGTCGCCTGGCTCGTGCGATACCTCGTCGGTGATGTCCGCAAACGGTGGGAACACGACACGTTGACGGCGTATCGGATACAGCTGCGCGTACCGCCTCGGACCATGGGCCTCCACGTCGGCGGGCTGGCGACCCTCACCGCGGCGGGTCTCTGGGCCGTCTCCGCCGCGGTGTCGGCCGCGCCCCTGCCCGGCGTGACGTGGTCTCTGCTCGCGGCGGCGTCGGCGGTGCCGGCGATCCGCTCGTCGTTCCGGATCGTCGCCGAGTACCGCAGGGTCGCCGACGATCGCATCGAGCGGGCCGAACAAGACCGGGCCCGCTGGGACGCGTACCACCGGTGGGTGCACAAGCTGTCCGACAAACCCTCGGACATCGAGATGGCCGCCTGGTTGGAAGGTGACCGCAAGGTGCTGGTCGACGAGGCGATGCGACAGTGCCGGCTGCGCCCGAGTCAGGTGATCGCACACGCCTTCATCGAGGCACCGGCGCCGTCGTGCAAGAAGGCGCGCTACCCGCACGGTCCGTGGCGGTACAGCCACTACCGCCTGCTGCTCTTCCTGCTCACCGACGACGGGGTCCGGCAGGTCAACATCGACCTCGACTTCGAGCACGCCGTGAGCCGTACCACCCAACGCCTCAACTACCGCTTCGACGCGGTCGCCTCCGTCCGGATCGACGGAATCGCCACCCAACAGCAGACCTTCGAACTGACGCTGGTCAACGGAGACCCGATCTCGATCCGGGTCAGTGAGTCCAACCAGGAAACCCGTCAGGAGGACGAGGACCCCACCAAGATCGCCGAACTGTCGATGGACGCCGCCGGGCTCGGCCACACCCTGCACGTGCTCGAAGGAATCGCGGCAGAGGGCAAGGAATGGGTGAAACACCGGCGCCGCCGCGCGGATGACAAACTCGCCACGTTGGCAAATACCCTGCGCGGACTGATCGACTGAGCAGCCGTCGCACCCCGCCACCTCGACCCACCACATCGGAGGTCCGCCGTGCCGCAACTCGCGCTCGCCAACACCTTCTTCGCAAGCTGGGAGCAGCTCGAAAAGCCGGTCCGGGCCGGCGTGCGCAAGGCGATGGACAAGTTCCAGCGGCTCAGCATCGCCGAGCTGTACGCCGACAAGGGCCTGCACCTGGAGGCGGTCCAGAACGCCCGGGACCCGCGGATGCGGACCATCCGGATCAACGACTTCTGGCGTGGCGTGGTGCTCGCCCCCGACGACGGCAGCGAGACGTTCCTGCTGCTCAACGTCGTCCCGCACGACGCGGCGTACGAGTGGGCGGCGAAACGGCTGTACACGGTCAACACCGCGACCCGGGCGCTGGAGGTCCGCGACGTCGTCGCGCTCGAACAGCTCACCCCGACGTTGGAGGAGGCCGCCGCGACCGCGCCGAGCCTGCTCTTCGCACGGTACTCCGACACCGTGCTGCGCCAGCTCGGCATCGACGACCAGGTGCTCCGCGCGGTCCGGACGATCATCGACCGGCCGCAGTTGGAGGCGTTCGGCGCGCTGCTGCCCGAGGACCAGTACGAGGTGCTGGAGCACCTCGCCGCGGGCTTCACCCCGGACGAGGTCTACCGGGACATCGTCGCCGTACGCCGCCCGGCCGACGCCGACGACAGCGACCCGGGCGACGACAGCCTGGCCCTCGCGATCGCCCGGACCACCAGCCGGATCGCCCTGGTCAGCAGCGCCGACGAACTCGCCGAGATGTTGGAGAAGCCGTTCGCCGCCTGGCGGATCTTCCTGCACCCGTCGCAGCGCCGGGTCGCCTACCGGACGACGTACAACGGGCCGGTGCAGGTGACCGGCGGACCCGGCACCGGCAAGACGGTGGCGGCGCTGCACCGGGTCAGGCACCTGCTCTCCCGCTCCCCCGACTGCCGGGTGCTGCTCACCACCTACACCACGGCGCTCGCCCACTCCCTGCGGGAGAACCTGGCGCTGCTGCTCGACGACGATCCCACACGACTCGACCGGGTCGAGGTGACCACGGTCAACGCCTTCGCGGTGCGGACCGTCCGCGAGCTGGCCGGGCGGGTGCCGAGGCTGCTCGGCGACGCCGACGAACGGCAGCTCTGGCGCCGGGTGCGGCGCCGCCTCGACCTGCCCTGGACCGAGCAGTTCCTGGCCCAGGAGTTCCGGCACGTGGTGCTCGCCCACCAGATCGAGGACCTGGCCGCGTACCAGAAGGTGGTCCGGCGGGGTCGCGGCACCACCCTCGTCGGCCGGCAGCGGGAGCGCGTCTGGGCCGCGGTCGAGGCGTTCCGGGCCGAGCTGCGCGCCGCCGGGGCCACCACCCACCTGCAACTGTGTGCCGACGCGGCGCGGCTGCTCGCCGACGCCGACCTGGCCAGGCACGGTTTCGACCACGTGGTGGTCGACGAGGCCCAGGACCTGCACCCGGCGCAGTGGCGGGTGCTGCGCGCCGCCGTGCCCCGCGGCCCGGACGACCTCTTCGTCACCGGCGACCCGCACCAGCGGATCTACGACTCGCGGGTGTCGCTGTCCGCCCTCGGCATCCCCACCGCCGGGCGCAGCTTCCGGCTGCGGATCAACTACCGGAGTACGGAGGAGATCCTCTCCTGGTCCACCCGGCTCCTCGACGGTTCCCGGATCGACGACCTCGGCGGCGACGGGACGCTCGACAGCCTGGTCGGCTACCGGTCGTTGCTGCGGGGCCGGCGGCCGGACGTCGGCGGGTACCCGAACGAGCAGGCCGAGGTGGCGGCCCTGGTCGCCCGGGTCCGCCAGTGGCTCGACCAGGGGGTACGCCCGGCCGAGATCGCCGTCTGCACCCGGTTCAACCTGCTGCTGGGGAAGGTGGCCGACGCGCTCGCCGACGCCGGGATCCCGGCGGTGCGGGTCAAGGACCAGCCGACGGCCGACGTCGACGGGGTACGGCTGGCCACCATGCACGCGATGAAGGGGCTGGAGTTCCGGTGCGTCGCCGTGCTCGGGGTGACCGCCAGCGCCGTACCGTTCGGCAAGGAGGTGACCCCGGCCGAGGTCGACCCGATCCAGCACGCCACCGACCTGCTCCGGGAGCGCTGCGTGCTCTTCGTCGCCTGCACCCGGGCCCGGGAGGCGCTGCACATCTCCTGGAGTGGCGCCCCGAGCCCGTTCCTGCCGGCCGAGGTCACGGGGTGACCGGGGCGGTGACCTCCGTCCGTTCCGCCCTCGTGTGGCCGACCGTCCACGGGATACAGTCCATCTTGTACGTTTGTACAAGACGGAGGTGTGGCACGTGGCCTACCTGTACCTGGCCTTGGCCATCGGGGCCGAGGTCTTCGCCACCAGCATGATCAAGAGCACGGACGGGTTCTCCCGGCTCTGGCCGACCGTCGCCTGCCTCGCCGGCTACGGGGTCTCCTTCGCCGCCCTCTCCCAGGCGGTCAAGGGGGTGCCGGTCGGCGTCGCGTACGCCATCTGGTCCGGCCTCGGCACCGCCGCGATCGTCGCCATCGGCGCCGCCTTCCTGCACGAGCCGATCACCCTGGTCAAGGTGGTCGGGATCAGCCTGATCGTGGCCGGGGTCATCACCCTCAACCTGGGCGGGGCGACCCATTGACCGGCCGCCACCGCCGGGACGACGGCGGCACCGGCCGCGCGGGGAACGGCGCCGGAGGCGGCCGGCGTAGCCCGCGCCCCCGGGACCCACAGGCCCGCCGGGACGCGCTCGCCGCCGCGGTGCTCGACGTCGTCGCCGAGGTGGGTATCGGCCGGACCACCCACCGTGCCGTCGCCGCCCGCGCCGGCCTGCCCCTCGGCGCCACCACCTACTACTTCCCCACCCTCGACGACCTGATCGCCGCCGGGCTGCGCCGGGCCAGCGAGGCCCTCCAGGCCGACCTGCGCGACTGGGCCGCGCAGGTGGCCGCCGCCGACGACCCGGTCGCCGCGCTGGTCCGGCTCGTCGAGTCCTACCTGGCCGACCGCAACCGCGCCCGGATCGAGTACGAGCTCTACCTCGCCGCGGCGCGGGACGCCCGGCTCCGCCCGCTCGCCGAGACCTGGGTACGCGGCCTGCGCGAACTGCTGGAGCCACACGTCGGCGACGTGGCCGCCCGCGGCATCGTCGCGCTGCTGGACGGTGTGCTGATCCAGGCACTCGTCACCGGTGCCGATCTCGACGGTCCCGCCCTGGCCACCGCCATCCGCCGCCTCGCCGGCCGCTGACCGGGACGCGGGGGCGGCACACCGTCGGGCCGGAGGCGACGGCGTGCCGTCGGCCGGGGACGGGCGGCGACACGACCGGCCGCGGAGATGGCCGCCTCCGACGTCGGCCGGAGACGGACGGTTTCGACGTCGGCCGGAGACGGCCGCTATCGACGGCCGCCTCCGACGTCGCCGACCGGCGTCGGGACGGGTCCGGTGCCCGCCCCGACGGGCGGCCCGTCACCGGGTGACGCCCACCGTCAGCCGGGGCAGGCCGAGCGGCGTACCGCCGCGCAGGATCGCCCCGGCCGCCTCGGCGGCGATCGGGGCCGCGAAGAGGAAGCCCTGTCCGAAGTGGCACCCGTAGTGTCCGAGCGCGTCCCGCTGCGCCGGCGTCTCGATCCCCTCCGCCACCAGCTCCAGGCCGAGGTTGATCCCCATCGACACGATCGAGCGGACCAGCTCCCGGCTGCGGCCGTCGCTCTCCATCGGCGCCACGAACGATCGATCGATCTTGAACGCGTCGATGGTGAGGTGGTGCAGGGCCTGCAACGACGAGTAGCCGGTGCCGAAGTCGTCGATGTGCAGCCGTACGCCCATGTCGTGCAGGGCCGCCAGCCTGGTCCGGGCCGCCGGCAGGTCGTGGACGATGACCCCCTCGGTGATCTCGATGATCAGCCGCGAGGGATCCAGGCCGGCCGCCTGCAGGCTCTCCTCGACGTCCTCCAGCAGCCGGGTGTGCCAGAACTGCCGGTTGGAGATGTTGACGCTCACCCGCAGCCCGTCCGGGGCCAGGCCGGCGCGTCGCCAGGCGTCGAGCTGCCGGCAGGCCTCGGTCAGGACCCACCGGCCGATGCGTGGCATCAGCCCGCTCTCCTCCGCCACCGGCAGGAACTCGTCCGGCGCCACCAGTCCGCGTACGGGGTGCCGCCAGCGCAGCAGCGCCTCGAAGGCGCTCGGCAGACCGTCGTCGAGCCGGACCACCGGCTGGTAGTACAGCTCGAACGCCCCGGTCTCCAGGGCCCGGCGCAGCTCCGCCTCGGTCCGCAGCCGCCCGACGACCCGCTCGTGCATCCCGACGTCGAAGACGGCGTGCGAGCCCTTGCGCTGCCACTTCGCCGAGTACATGGCCGTGTCGGCGTCCCGGATCACGTCCTCGGCGTTCTGGTAGCCGGCGTTGCCGCGCGAGATGCCGATGCTGGCCGAGACGACGAACTCCTCCTCGTCGAGCCGGAACGGCACGTCCAGCGCGGCGCGGATCCGCTCCGCGACCTCCACCGGGTCCGCGCCGTCGGGCAGGTCGCGCAGGAGCACGGCGAACTCGTCCCCGCCGAACCGGGCCGCGACGTCGGCCTCGGCGGCGCTCGTGCGGATCCGCTCGGCGACCTGGACCAGCAGCCGGTCGCCGGCCAGGTGGCCCAGGCTGTCGTTGACCCACTTGAAGCCGTCGAGGTCGAGCAGCAGCACGGCGTAGTGCCGGTCGGGTTGTCGCATGTGGGCACTGATCGCCTGCTCCAGCCGCTCGATGAAGAGGGTCCGGTTGGCCAGCCCGGTGAGCGGGTCGTAGAGGGCGGCCCGGCGCAGCAGCTCCTCCTGGGCGCGCAGGGACTTCAACACCGCCGCGTGGTCGAGGGCGATCGCCAGCAGCGCCGCCCACTGGTTCATCATCTCGCGGCCGGTCTCCAGCTCCGCCTCGATGGAGCCGACGAGGGCGAGCATCCCCCAGTCGCTCGTGCCCAGGTTCAGCGGTGCCACGTACACCATCTGGTCGGCGTCCAGGTCCGCACACGCGATGAGCTCGGCCGGCGGGAAGGCCCGGACCGGCACCGGGCCGGCCGGGGTCGGCCCCGGGCCCCGGTCGCGCTCGAACATCGTCACCACGTCCAGCGCCCGGTCGGCGCCCGCGTCCCCGCCCTGGTCGTACGACCACAGGCCGAGGCAGCCGGCGCGCGCGGTGGTGTCCTGGATCCAGGCCAGCCCCTGGGGGTCCGTCTCGTGGCTGCGCAGCAGGTTCTTGCTGACGGTGTAGAGCATCTTGAGGGTCGCCAGGAAGTCGACCTCCTCGGCCCGCCGGGCCCGGAACCGGCTCTGCGCCAGCACCTCAAGAACGTGCTCGGTGCCGGCCCGGGCGCGCTCGGCCGCGGCCGGGTCGTGTTCCGCGAGGCGCCGCGCCACCTGCGCGCCGAACTCGCGGATGTACGGCGTCAGGTGGACGACCTCCTCGGGGCGCCGCCGGTGCGCCTCGTGCAGCGCGGTCAGCGCCTGGCGGAGTTCGAGCTGCGGTGGCCCGCCCGTGCCGTCGGCCGCCCCCTGGATGGCCTGGACGACCTGCTCTCCGGCCCGGGTGAGGACGGCCCGGCGGAGCGGGTCGATGATCTCCGACGCCGTGGGCGTGGTGAACCGGGTGATGAGGTCCTCGGCGGTGATGGTCCGTGACGGCGGGGAACCGTCCGCCCCGGTCTCCGCCACCGGGTCGGACACCGCGCTGGTCTCCCCCACCGACCCCGGTCCGGTCGTCGGTCCCGGCTCGGACTCCGCAGCGGACGGTGCCGGGCGGCGCGCCGAGGCCGGGGTCAGCGGGTCGGGACAGCCGCAGGACTCCCGGGGCTGGAACGACGTGGGCACGTAGTAGGTCCGCGTCTCGACCTCGTCACCGGCCACGGCCCGCAACGCCAGCGTCGCCGCGAGACGGCCGAGCCCGGTGAAGCTCTGCCGGACGGTGGACAGGCTCGGTGTGAGGTGGACGACGCCGTCCATGTCGTCGAACCCGACGACGGCCTGCTGTCGTGGTACGTCGACGCCGGCCGCCGCGAACGATCGCAGCAGTCCGATCGCGTTGAGATCGTTGCCCGCGATCACCGCCGTGGAGGGCAGCCCGGCGGCGATCATCGCCCGCGCGGCCCGTTCTCCGCCGCTCTCCCGGTTGTCACCGGTGTCGAAGAGGAGTTCGGGCCGGGGCGTGATACCACACTCGACGAGCGCGTCCCGATAGGCCGCGTACCGCTCGCGAAAATCGCGCAGTTCGAGAAATCCGGCGAAGGCGATGTCACGGTGACCGTGCGCGACGAGATGCCGGACGGCCTGACGGACCCCGGCGCGGTTGTCGGGCAGGATCACCGGGCAGTCGAAGCCGGGCATGTCATCGCTGATCATCACCACCGGTTTGCCCGCGCGCCGGATCGCCTCCAGGTACGACCGGGAGGCGGCGTTGAGGATCACCACGAATGCGGAAACGTGGTCCCACGCGACGGGGTGCCGGAAGTCCGGCGGCTCGGGAGGATCAAAGTCGAAGGTTCCCGCGCCCAGGGTCTGGATGACGATCATCCGGCCGCCTGCCGCCGCGGTGGTGCGTGCGATTCCCCCCAGGATGCCGCCGAAATAGTCGCATCCGATGGACATGGTGAGTACGCCGATCGTGGGGCCCGCGACCATCGGCACGTTCACCTCCCGCACGCCGATACGGTGCAGCGAATACCAGGCCGGTCGGGACGGCGGCTCACGCTCGCCGCAGAATCTTCCGGAACTGTTTCGGATATCGCACGGAGCCTATCTGATCACGTTTCCGTCGTCGATACACGTGGATCGGCGGTGACCGGTCCGACCGGTGCGCCCCCGGAGGCACCACCGCGGGAATTCCTCGCCTCCGGACAGCCCGATGCCACCGAACCGGTGATTGCGTTCCTGTTCACCGTGCTCGTCGGGGTGTCCGGCGGGACCATGTGCGGGACGGGCCGCGACGGCGCGGCGTCGCCGCCGGCCCGATGCGGCGGCGGGCGAGGCGGGACTCCGGCCGGAGGTGAGGGCAGCGGTGCGAGGGCACGTCACCGAGCCACCCCGGTTCGTTCCCGACCCCGACCCGGTCGCCCTGCTCCCCGTCGACGGGACCGGACCTCCCTCCGCTCCGCCCCGTGACACGCCGGTGCGGCGCGGCCCGGGACACGCCGTGGGGCGTACCGGATGAACGTCGCCGCGATCCTGCTCGGCCTGGCCGCGGCCGTGCTGTTCGCCGTCGGGTCGGCGGTCGAACAGACCACCACCAAACAGGAGAAGACCACCCGGACCCTGGATCCCCGGCTGTTCCTGCGGCTGCTCCGCCGTCCCCGGTGGCTGTTCGGCTGGCTGCCCGACCTCGGCGGCACGGTGCTGCAGGCCCTCGCACTGCGCATCGGCGCGCTCGCCCTGGTCGAGCCGCTGATGCTGGCCGGGGTCTTCCTGGCGATCCCGCTGTCGGCGGCGCTCGCCCGGCGCCGCCCGTACGCGCGCGACCTCCTGGCGGTCGTCCTCGGCGCGGTCGGCCTGACCGCGTTCCTCGTGGCCGCCGCGCCCCGGGCCGGACTGGACACGGCACCCACCGGGGCCTGGTTGCCGGTGGTCGCCGGCATCGCCGCGGTCTTCGCGCTCTGCCTGGTCCTGGCCTGGCGCATCGGTGGCGCCACCCGGGGCGTCCTGCTCGGCGTCGGCACCGGCCTGCTCTACGGCTTCGCCGCGTCCCTGCTGAAGACGGTCACCGTCCAGCTCGGCCACGGCCTGACCACCCTGCTCACCAACTGGCACGTCTACGCCCTGGTCGTGGTCGGGGCGGCCGGGCTGGTCCTCAACCAGAACGCGTTCCAGAGCGGCCGGATCGCCGCGCCCCTCACCACGATCGCGCTCCTCGACCCGGTCACCAGCATCGTGATCGGGGTCACCGTGTACGAGGAGAGACTCTCCCTGCACGGAGGCC
>CALGAM010000274.1 GCA_937951935.1 uncultured Micromonospora sp.
CATCAATATCTATCTATCTAATTATTGTGGATGTAAATATGTAGCGCGGCCCCGGGCGGCCGGCTGCCCACCCGACGCGGTGCTCCGACCCGTCGGTGGAAACGCTCGCCGACCCACGCCGGCCCGGCACCGAACGTCAGATCCGAATGTCGGCGCAGGATCGTCGCGGCTCGTGCGATCCGCCCGGGTCGTACCCTTCCGGCCGGTGTGGGAGACCGCTTTCAGGCGACGGCCACCGCCGACAGCCCGGCACCGGCGCCCGTCACGCCACGTCCGCCGCCCGCAACCGCGGCCACCGCTGCTCGGTCCAGGCCCGCAACAGCCACTCCATCGGCCCGTACCGGAACCGGGCCAGCCACGCCGTGCTGACGGCGAGCTGCACACCGTACACCGCGACCGCGACGAGGACGGTGACCAGGGGTGGGACGGCGCCGACGAGGCCCAGCCCGACGCCGGTGAAGATGAGCACGCAGAGCAGCGACTGACCCAGATAGTTCGACAGGGACATCCGCCCGGCCGGAGCGAGTACGGCGGCGACCCGCCGCCCCCGGTCGGTCTGGAAGAACCGGAGCACGGTGGCGGCGTACGCGGCGGCGAGCAGCGGCGCGGTGAGCACGCTCACCGTCAGACCGGTCAGGTTGGAGGTGCCGCCGCCCGAGGCGAAGATCACCCCACCGGCCAGACCGACCGGGTAGCCCACCCGCTGCACCCGGCGCAGGAGCTGCCGGTTCCCGGCGACGTCGGTGAGGAGCCGGCGCCGTCCGGCCGCGTAGCCGAAGAGGAAGGCCGAGAGGGCGAGCGGCCCCTGCACGGCGAGTGCGCTGAACATCGCCGGCAGCAGACGCAGGTGTTCGACGACCACCGAGCCGATGCCACCCTGGAGCGCCTCGGTGGACCGCTGTCCCGCCGCGACCGCCGTCGTCGGATCGGTGACGAGCTGGGTCCCGATGGCGGCGGAGAACGCGAGGGCGAAGCCGATCCCGCCGGTCAGCAGTACGGCGGTGCGCAGCGCGGTCCCGACGCTGACATCGCGCATGGCGAGCAGCACCAGGCCGAGCACCGCGTACGTGGCGAGGATGTCGCCCTGGAACAGCAGCACCGCGTGCAGGACGCCGAGCACGAGGAGCCCGGCCATCCGGCGCAGGAACCGTGGGACGAGGTCGACACCGCGCCGCGCGGCGGAATCGATCTGGAGTGTGAAGCTGTAGCCGAACAGAAACGAGAAGAGCAGGTACGCCTTCATCGCGAGGAACATCTCGACCAGCCACCTGACCGCGTGGTCGAGCCACGAGTCGTGCGCGGGGTCCGCGACCAGGTGGAAGGTGTAGCCGGAGGCGAAGTAGGCGATGTTGACGACGAGGATGAGGAGCAGCGCCACGGCGCGCAACGCGTCGACGTCGACGATCCGGGAGGGGGTTCCCGACGACGTACCGTTCTCGACGGGCGGGCCGGTGATGGGATGGCGCACGCGACGACCTCCGGTGCGACGGATCTCCGATCGTGGTTTCCCCGCGTATCTGTGAGCTGGCCTGCCCGGATGGTAGTCGGTGCGGGAAACGGTGTCTGTCGGTCAGTTTCCACCGGTACCGACGCCACGCGATGGGCCCACCCGGGTGCGCCCGACACCGCCACCGCGAGGACCGGAACAAACGAGACCGGGGCGGCACCACCCGACTCGACCGTCGGTGGCACCGCCCCGATCGGGACGTGAGGAATGCGTTCGCTGACAGGTCGGAAGTCCGCCTGACGTCCGGTCAGACGCCGGCCACCGAGGCGATCCAGCTCCGGTTGGCCGCGACCGAGGCGTAGTTCTGGTAACTCGAGCCGTCGCCGGTCGAGCAGACCCCGACCTGCTGGCCGTTGTAGAACTGCGGGCCGCCGGAGTCACCCTGCCAGGCCACGCCGTTGCCACGGGTGCTGCGGATCGCCGGGCCGTTGAACGCGTCCCTCGCGCTCAGGCTGCTGACCGTGACCGTGGCGGACTTCAACTGGCTGGACGGGGCGCAGCTGGTGCAGGTACGGCCCCAGCCGTAGATGGTGTTGGTCGAGCCCACCGGCGGGTTGCTGCTCGCCAGCGTCACGTACGTGGTGCTCACCGCGCTGCTCAGGTACAGCAGCGCCAGGTCGTAGCGGGTCTGCCGGGACTGGACGGTGCGGGTGACACCGCCGGAGGCGTAGTAGACGCTGCCGACCCGAACGCTCATCGTTCCGCCGACGCAGTGCGCCGCGGTCAGCACCCAGCGGGGCGCGATGATGGAGCCGGAGCAGACGAACGAGCCGTTCTGGAAGATCGCCGCCGCCCAGGGAGCGGACGAGACGGTGCCGCCGCCGATGATCGGCGTCGGGGCGGCCACCGCCGCGGGCGCGGCGAGGACGCCGGTGAGTGCGGTGGCGATCGCCACCAGCGCGAGGCGGATACGCACAGTGGGCTCCTTCCGTGGGGGTTACCCGGGGTTTCCCGGGCCGGTCGGGCCGGTACGGAATCGGGCTGTCGCCCGTTGCCGCACCAATTCTGTGAATCGTCCACGATGGACAATGATCCGGGCCAGGGTGTTGGCGGCCCGTTTGACGAATCAGGCTAGGGCCTTCGTATCCCGCCCACAAGCCCTGGTCGCGGCACTCACCCTCGGCCCCCAGCATTTATATAAGTAAATTCCATCCTTTGCGGGACTTTGCCGGGCGGCGAAATGAACACGCCCCGCCCCGGGCGGTCCGGGACGGGGCGGGGTGGAACGGGGGCCGGTTCAGTCGGTGCCGGCCTCCATGGCGACGTGGTCGAGCAACTGGTCGACCTCGGAGACCTCGCCTCGGGAGGCGATCGCCTCGGCGCCGCCCTCGGGCATCGCGCCGATCAGCCCGGTCGTCGCCGGCTGGGTCGTGTCGAGCAGCGCGGGGTGCGGGCTGCCCCCGACCATGCCGAGCCGGGCGTACTGTTCGAGTTTGGCCCGCGAGTCGGCGATGTCGAGGTTGCGCATGGTGAGCTGGCCGATCCGGTCGAGCGGCCCGAAGGCGGAGTCCTCGGTGCGTTCCATGGACAGCTTGTCCGGGTGGTAGCTGAACGCCGGACCGGAGGTGTCCAGGATCGAGTAGTCGTCGCCGCGCCGCAGTCGCAGGGTCACCTCACCGGTGACCGCCGACCCGACCCAGCGTTGCAGGGACTCGCGCAGCATCAACGCCTGCGGGTCCAGCCAGCGGCCCTCGTACAGCAGCCGACCGAGCTTGCGCCCCTGGACGTGGTAGCTGGCCAGGGTGTCCTCGTTGTGGATCGCGTTGACCAACCGCTCGTAGGCGATGTGCAACAGCGCCATGCCCGGGGCCTCGTAGATCCCCCGGCTCTTGGCCTCGATGACCCGGTTCTCGATCTGGTCGGACATGCCCAGGCCGTGTCGTCCGCCGATGGCGTTGGCCTCCAGCACCAGGTCGACGGCGGAGGCGAACTCCTTGCCGTTGATCGTCACCGGCCGGCCCCGCTCGAACCCGATGGTGACGTCCTCGGGGACGATCTCCACCTCCGGGTCCCAGAACCGCACCCCCATGATCGGCTCGACGATCTCGATACCGGCGTCGAGGTGCTCCAGGGCCTTCGCCTCGTGCGTCGCACCCCAGATGTTGGCGTCGGTCGAGTACGCCTTCTCCACGCTGTCCCGGTAGGGCAGGCCGTGGGCGAGCAGCCACTCCGACATCTCCTTGCGGCCACCGAGCTCGTTGACGAAGTCGGCGTCCAGCCACGGCTTGTAGATCCGCAACGAGGGGTTGGCGAGCAGGCCGTACCGGTAGAACCGCTCGATGTCGTTGCCCTTGAAGGTGGAGCCGTCCCCCCAGATCTGCACCCCGTCCTCGAGCATCGCGCGCACCAGCAGGGTGCCGGTGACGGCGCGGCCCAGGGGCGTGGTGTTGAAGTAGGTGCGGCCGCCGGAGCGGATGTGGAACGCGCCGCAGGCCAGGGCGGCCAGCCCTTCCTCCACCAGCGCCGCCCGGCAGTCGACCAGCCGGGCGACCTCCGCGCCGTACGCCAACGCCCGCCCCGGCACCGACTCGATGTCGGGCTCGTCGTACTGGCCGACGTTGGCCGTGTACGTGCAGGGCACGGCGCCCTTGTCGCGCATCCACGCGACCGCCACCGAGGTGTCGAGGCCCCCGGAGAAGGCGATCCCGACTCGTTCACCGACAGGCAGGGAGGTAAGCACCTTGGACACGCGTCATAGTATTGCACCGCGCTGCATGATCATGCACGTCGGGGGGTGCCGTCAGCGGGTGACGCCGAGCACCAACCAGCGACCGGAGCGGATCCGCAGCAGCAGCCCGACCAGACGAAACACCGTGAACACCATCAGACCGGCCCAGATGCCCCCGAGGCCGAGCCCGAGGACGTGGCTGAGCCAGATCGCCGGAAGGAATCCGCCCAGGGCGCCGACCACCGTGAGGTTCCGCAGGCACCGGACGTCGCCGGCGCCGATCAGCACCCCGTCGAGGGCGAAGACGACACCGGCCAGCGGCTGCATGGCGACGAACCACGGCCAGGCGAGCAGGGCCTGGTCGCGTACCTGCTGGTCGGCGCTGAACCAACCCGGGATGATCCCGGTACCCGCCCCGAGGATCGCGGCGAGAACGACCCCGCACAGGCCGCCCGCCACCGCGACCCGCCGGGCCAGCAGCCGGGCGCTCACCGCGTCGCCGGCCCCGAGCGCGGCCCCGACCAGCGACTGGGCGGCGATGGCGAGTGCGTCCAGCAGCAGTGCGGTGAAGAACCACAGTTGCAGCGCGATCTGGTGGGCGCCGACCGCCGCGACACCGAACCGGGCCGCGACACTGGTCGCCGACAGAAAGCTGACCTGGAAGGCCGCCCCCCGGATCAGCAGGTCCCGGCTGAGCACGAGCTGCTGCCGGATCACCCGGGGCTGCGGGGCCAACGGCACCCGCTCGGCGACCAACGCGGTGGCGAATAGCAGCCCGCAGAGCGTCTGGGCGACCGCGTTGGCGATCGCCGAACCGACCAGGCCGAGCCCGGCCGGATACACCAGCACCGGGCAGAGGACGGCGGAGAACAGGTTGGGCCCGAGCACGAAGTACACCGGCCGCCGGGTGTCCTGGACCCCGCGCATCCAGCCGTTGCCGGCCGCCGCCAGCAGCAGGCCGGGTGCACCGAGTGCCGCGACCCGCAACCAGAGCGCCGCGCCGTCGACCACCTCGGGAGACTCGCCTCCGGCGAGGGTACCCGCCAGCGGGCCGGCCACGACCTGCACGACGACCGCCACCAGCACGCCGACGACGAGGGCGAGCCAGGACGCCTGGACGCCCTCGGCGACGGCGGCGGCCCGGTCGCCGTACCCGAATCGGCGGGCCGCCCGCCCGGTGGTGCCGTACGCGGTGACCGTGCCGATCCAGGCGACCAGTGTCATCACCGGCCCGCCCACGGCCAGCGCGGCGAGCGGCACCGCGCCGAGGTGGCCGAGCACGGCGGTGTCCACGAGCACGTACAGCGGCTCGGCGGCGAGCACCACCAGGGCGGGCAGGGCCAGTCCGGCAATCCGCCGGGCGGACGCCTCGACCGGACGGCCGGGCGCCCCGACAGGGCGGTCGGGCGACTCGACGCCCGCCGCGGGTGTGATCTCCGGGTCGCTCACGGAAGGGGATCCTGGCACGACTCGGTAATGACTACAACCTGTCGTGCCACTTACATCTGCCGGAGGATCGCGAGTCGCGTCCGCCCGAGGACGGCGGGCGCGACGGCCCGTTCACCGCCTCCGTGCGCACCGCCCGGCGGCTGGCAGGGTCGGTGCCGCACCCGGGACGCGGCCACCGGCACAGCCACGGCACCGCGCGGTGACGCCGATCCGGCGCGGGCCGGCCCGTCGCGCCCCTACCCCACCACGCCGCACCGACGCGGGTGCCCGCCGGGTGAGCTACCGGTAGTTGACGGGGACCTCGGACGAGCCGGGCTCGGGCCAACCACCGCCCGGAGCGACATCGCAGTAGGGAT
>CALGAM010000275.1 GCA_937951935.1 uncultured Micromonospora sp.
TGCCCGGCCTACCCCTGGTCGCGGCACTGGCCCCACCCGCCGTACCGGAACTGGTCGCCACCGTCTCCCGGACCGCCGAGTCCGTTGTCTCCCGGACCGCCCGGGCCGCGGGCCTGACCCGACGCGCCGTCTGGTCGCGACCGGGCCGGCACCACATCGAGGTACGCGGCGTCGCGCAGCCGGGCTCCGAGCGGCTCGTCGCCCGGATCGAGGCGGCGCTGCAGGCCATCCCCGGAGTTCGCTGGGCCCGGGTGAACGCCCCCTCTGGCCGGGTGGTGGTGGCGGTCGGCGCACCGGAGCCCCGGCTGCGTGACCTGGTGGCTGCGGTCGCGGAGGTGGAACGTACCGACGGATCGGCGCTCGACGCCGGACGGCCGGAGCCGCACCCACCGGAGGAGGGGCCGCGGAGCCGACGGGCGATCACCCGGATCGCCGCCGACGCCGCCGGGCTCGGCCTGTCGGCGGCGGTGCGGATCCTGCCGTTCACCCGGGCACCCGGCGAACTCGCCGGTCTGGTCCGGGCGGTCGACCTGCATCCGCGGCTGCACGCGCTGGCGGGGCGCGGACTGCGTGGCGACCACCACGCCGACTCGCTGCTGCCGCTGGCCTCGATCCTGGCGCAGGGCCTGACCGGCGGCTGGGCCGGGATCGTCCTGGACGGCGCACAGCGCATCCTGCAGTGGCGCGAGGCCCGGGCACAGTTGGCCGCCTGGGAGAAGGTGGAGCCGCTGCTTGCCGGCTCACCGGAGCGGGTCGGCGCGCCCCCGCCGCCGGACGAGCGGCCGTGCCCGAAGCCGCACGGCCCGATCGAGCGCTACCTGGCCCGGGCGATGGAGTCCGGAGGTCTCGCCGGCGCCACCCTCCTGGGCCTGGCCGGGCGGAAACGGGCCGCCGCGCTGGCCCTGGCCAGCCTGCCCAGTGCGGCGGCGGTCGGACGTGAGGCGTACGCCGCCCGGCTCGGCTGGGAACTCGCCCGGCGCGGTGTCATCGCGATGGACCGCGGCGTGCTCCGCGAACTCGAACGCCTGGACACCCTGGTCGTGGACGCCGCGGTGCTCCGCGCGGAGCGGGCCGCCCTCACCGATCTGGTACCGCTGGCCACCGGCGATCCGGAGGAGGTGGCGACCCGGGCGTTCGCCCTCTTCGACCCGGACGCGCCACACGAGAGCCGAAGCGGGGACGGCTGGACTCTGGGCCCGCTCGACGACCTGCCGGAGGCGGATCCGGCCGCCGCCGGTGAGATCGAGCGCCTACGCGCCGAGACCGACGGGATGCTGCTCGGGCTGGCGCACGACGGCGTCCTCACCGCGGTCGTCCGGGTCGACCCGGAGCCCGCACCCGGGGTCGACGCGCTGCCGGCCGCCGCCCGCCGGGCCGGACTGCGCCTGCTGGTCGCCGGGACCGAGGCCGACCGCAGGCGGTACGACTTCGCCGACGGGCTGCTGCCCGGCGGGCCGGGCCTCGCCCGCGCGATCCGGTCGCTGCAGCGCGACGGGGCGATGGTGGCGCTCGTGTCCGACGAGCCCCGGTCCCTGGCCGCCGCCGACTGCGGGCTCGGTGTGTGGCGACACCACGACGAGCGTCCCCCGTGGGGAGCCCACCTGATCGTCGGCGCCGACCTGACGGCGGCGGCGCTGGTGGTCGAGGCCGTCGCGCTGGCCCGGACGGTGGCGCGGCGCAGCATCGGACTGGCCGCCGCCGGCAGTGGGCTCGGGGTCCTCGCCGCGTTCACCGCCCCGCCGTCCCACCTGCCCGGCCGGACCATCACGCCGGTCAACGCCGCCGCCGGACTGGCCTTCGGCCACGGGGTCTGGCGGGCTGGCCGGTTGCCGAGGCGCCCCGCCGTGGCGGCGGCGCCGCCGACCCCGTGGCACCTGATGCCGGTCGAGACCGTGCTGGCCCGGCTCGACACCTCCCGCACCGGCCTTGCCACCGACCAGGTCGACCGGCGCCGCCGCCGGACCTCCGACCACGTCGCCGACGTCCTCGACCTGCCCCGGGCGTTCGTCGAGGAGCTGGCGAACCCCCTCACCCCGGTGCTGGCCGGTGGGGCCGCCCTGTCCGCCGCCGTCGGTTCGGTCGTGGACGCCGCACTGGTCGGCGGGGTGATCGCGCTGACCGCGCTGATCGGTGCCGGGCACCGGGCCTCCACCGAACGGTCCCTGGCCGAACTGCTGTCCCGGTCGGCGGTGACCGCCCGGGTACGGCGGGACGGGGTGGAGCGGGTCGTCGCCGCCGACGACCTTGTGCCGGGCGACATCATCACCGTCGAGCCGGGGGACGCGATCCCGGCGGACTGCCGGGTCGTCGAGGCGGACGGCCTGGAGGCCGACGAGTCCTCGCTGACCGGGGAGTCGCTGCCGGTCGCCAAGACCAGCCAGCCCGTGGTCGCCGCCGCCGTCGCCGACCGACGCTCGATGCTGTACGAGGGGACGACCGTGGCGGCCGGACGCGGGCTCGCCGTGGTGGTGGCGACCGGGACGGAGACCGAGGTCGGCCGGAGCATGGCGCTGGCCGCCGACACCGCCCCGACCAGCGGCGTGGAGGCGCGGCTCGACCGGCTCACCCGGATGTCGCTGCCGCTGGCCGCCAGCTCGGCGGTCGCGGTCGCCGGAGCGGGCCTGCTGCGTGGTGTCCCGCTGGCCGCCTCGGCCAGCACCGCCGCGAACCTCGCCGTCGCATCCGTGCCGGAGGGGTTGCCGTTCCTGGTCGGCGCCGCACAGCTGGCGGCGGCACGGCGGCTGGCCGGGCACGGTGCGCTGGTCCGCAACCCGCGCACCATCGAGGCGCTCGGCCGGGTCGACGTCCTCTGCTTCGACAAGACCGGCACCCTCACCGAGGGTCGGCTGCGGCTGGTCGGGATCGACGACGGCGAGCGGTACGCCGAACTCGACGCGCTGGACCCCGCGCTGCGCCCGATCCTCGCGGCGGCGTTGCGGGCCACGCCCGACGCGGACCGTCTGGAGGAGGTCAGGCAGCAGACGGACCGGGCCGTGCTGGCGGGGGCCCGCCGGGCCGGGGTGGGCACCGGAAGCGAGAGCCACCCGTGGCACCAGACGCACACGCTGCCGTTCGAGCCGTCCCGCGGCTACCACGCCACCGTCGGCCGGTACGACGGCGGCTACCTGCTCAGCGTGAAGGGAGCGCCGGAGACGGTTCTCCCGCGCTGCGTCCGGCGCCGGGGCCGACACGGCGACCAGGTGCTGGACGAGGCGACCCGCCGACGGCTGCAGGAAGCCCTCGAGCGGCAGGCCGGGGCCGGCCGGCGGGTGCTGGCGGTGGCGGAACGCACCCTGTCCACCGAGGCCGCCACCGAGGACGACGTCGACGGGCTGACCTTCGTCGGCTTCCTCGCGCTCGCCGACGGGGTACGCACGAGCGCGGCGCCGGCGGTGCGGCGGATCCGGCAGGCCGGGGTCCACACCATCATGATCACCGGCGACCATCCGGCCACCGCCGCGGCGATCGCGGCGACCATCAGCCCGGACGACGGTGACCAGCGGGTGCTCGTGGCGACCGAGCTGGACCGGCTCGACGACGACGCGCTCGCCGAGCGGCTGGTCCACACCGACGTGGTCGCCCGCTGTACGCCGACGCACAAGGTACGGATCATCCGGGTGCTCCAGCGGTGCGGCCGTACCGTGGCGATGACCGGCGACGGCGCCAACGACGCCCCGGCGATCCGGCTCGCCGACGTCGGGATCGCGCTCGGGCAGCGGGGCACCCCGGCGGCCCGGGCCGCCGCCGACCTGGTGGTCACCGACGACCGGCTCGAAACGATCATCGCGACCCTGGTCGAGGGGCGGGCGATGTGGTCGTCGGTCCGCCACGCCCTGAGCATCCTGGTGGGCGGCAACCTCGGCGAGATCGTCTTCAGCGTCCTGACCACGGCACTGACCGGGCGCTCCGCGTTGAACGGGCGGCAGATGCTGCTGGTCAACCTGTTCACCGACCTGGCGCCGGCGATGGCGACCGCGGTCCGGCCGCCGGCACCCGACAGGATGGACAGCCTGCTCACCGAGGGGCCGGAGAGCTCCCTCGGCGCCACCCTCAGCCGGGAGATCGCGTTGCGCGCCGGTGCCACGGCCCTCGGTGCGACCACCGGCTGGACGGTGGCCCGCCACACGGGCAGCCGGCGCCGGGCCGGCACCATCGCGCTGGCGTCCCTGGTCGGCACCCAGCTCGGCCAGACCCTGCTGGACGGCGGGTTGAACCCGACGGTGCTGGCCTCGGCCGTCGGCTCGGTCGCCGCGCTCGCGGCGGTGATCCAGACCCCCGGACTGAGCCACTTCTTCGGCTGCACCCCGCTCGGCCCGGTCGGCTGGGGCATCGCCGCCGGCAGCGCGATCAGCGCCACCCTCGCCACCACCGCGGTCGGCCGCCTGATCGCACCGGGTGCGCGACCGGTCGGGGAGCCGGCGGCCGGCCGCCCGGATGCCGGCTGAGCCCACCCGGCGCCCCGCCGCGGGTCCCGTGGGACGCTCCGCCGTCCACCGGGCTCCTCCCGCCGTCCCGCCACCGCCGGCGGCGCGGTCAGGAAACCCGGGTGTCTCCGTTCGCGCGACCCGCCGGCAGGCGACGCGCCCGGTGCCGGCGTACCGCGTCCCGGTTCGCACACCGCGGCGAGCAGTACCGTTGCCGACCGGTCCGGGACAGGTCGGCGTAGATGAGCCGGCAGCCGTCCCGGACGCACCGGCCGAGCCGGTCCATGCCGCGTCCGGTCAGGTGGAGCGCGGTTCCGACGCTGACCAGCGCGCGCAGGACCGCCGCGAGCGACACGCCGTCGTCGCGGTAGTGCAGGTGCCAGCGCCCGTCCGGGCCGTGGTTGGTCAGCCGGGGGTACGTCGAGGCGTCCGCCAGCATGCCGTTGAGCAGCCGGGCCCGTTCCTCCGCCGTGTCGGCGTCCGCGACCTGGCACCACTGGTCGATGAGCCGCAGCGTCTCGGGAAGGTCGTCCTCGCGCACCGGCATGTCCAGCACGACCCCGGCCTCCGCGCACCGTCGCGTCAGCTCCGCCAGCGTCGCGGGCCGGTCGTTGGCGAGCGTGACGGCCAGGCGTACCGCGTCGGCACCGTAAGGGTTGAGCTGCACAAGGCTATTACAGCAGGCTGTCGGCATGCGTGACAGCGACGGACACGTCTGGCGAACCCGGTCCCGGCACCGGACGAGCGAGGGTGTGGTCTCCTACCAGTGCTGCCACTGTGGGCTGTGGCGCATCCGCCGCACCGGTCATCCCCCGCTGCGGGTGTCGACCCGCCGGTAGGTTCGGCCCAGTCCCGACCGGGGTGCCGCGTCGCCGACCACGCGTGGAGGCACGACGGCCCGCCGTCGGGTGAACCGGCCGTGCCCACGTGGGTCCGCCACGCCCACCACGCCCGCGACGCGGACCGGGTGCGCCCGCGTTGAGCCCCGTGGACCGCTCCGCTAGCCTGCACGAACGGCGTAGGCGGACGATCCGGCTGGCCGGCGACGACCGCACAGCCGGTACCGAGGCGAGGTGCGGCGATGCGGTACGTACGGTTGGGGAACTCGGGACTGCAGGTGTCGAGGATCGTCCTCGGCTGTATGAGCTTCGGCGATCCCCAACGCGGCACACACCCGTGGACGCTCCCGCTCGACGAAGCCCGGGCCTTCTTCCGCCAGGCCATCGAGGCCGGAATCACCACCTTCGACACCGCGAACGTCTACTCGGCGGGCACCAGCGAGGAGATCACCGGCAGGCTGCTCAAGGAGTTCGCCCGGCGGGACGAGGTGGTGATCGCCACCAAGGTCCACGGCCGGATGGGGCCGGGACCGAACGGCGGCGGCCTGTCCCGGGGCGCCATCCTCACCCAGGTCGACGCGAGCCTGCGCCGGCTCGGCACCGACTACATCGACCTCTACCAGATCCACCGGTACGACCCGAACGTGCCGATCGAGGAGACCCTGGAGGCGCTGCACGATCTCGTCCGGGCCGGCAAGGTGCGCTACCTGGGCGCCTCCTCGATGTGGACGTGGCAGTTCGTCCAGGCACAGTACGTCGCGGACCTGAACGGCTGGACCCGGTTCGTCTCCATGCAGGACCAGTACAACCTCCTCATGCGGGAGGAGGAGCGGGAGATGCTGCCGTTCTGCCTCGACCAGGGCATCGGGGTGCTGCCGTGGAGCCCGCTGGCCCGGGGCCGCCTCGCCCGGGACTGGGCGACGACGACCCCGCGCAGCGAGACCGACGCGTTCGGCAGCCGGCTGTACCGGCAGGCCGAGGAGTCCGACCGGCGGATCGTCGAGGCGGTCGGCGCGATCGCCGCCGAACGTGGGGTGTCCCGAGCCCAGGTGGCGCTCGCCTGGCTGTTGCACCAGCCGGCGGTGACCGCCCCGATCGTCGGCGCGACGAGGCCGGAGCACATCGCGGACGCCGTCGCCGCGGTCGACCTCACACTCGACGCCGAGGAGCTGCGCCGGCTCGAGGAGCACTACGTGCCGCACGCCCCGGAAGGCTTCTGAGCCCCGCCCGGCGCCGCCTCCCGGGTGGTCGACCCGGTGCCCGCTCCCGGGTGGTCCTCCTCCCGGGGACAGGCCAGCTCGACGACCTCGACCATGCCGAGCAGCATGGCCAGCGTGGTGGCCTCCTGTCCGGTCAGCGGCACGGCCAGGGCGAGGTCCGGGTCCTCCGCGTCGGAGATGACCAGGTCGCGCCCCCCGTCGCGACGTCGCACCACGCCCACTCGCCGGTTGCCCGCGGTACGGAACACGTGCTGGGTTCCGATACCGGGCAACGGAATCCGTTCCACCTGCACTGCCGGCTCCCTACACCACCCCCGGGCGGCGCGTGACCCGCCGCCCGGGGGACGCTCACACCGTCCACGGGGGACGCACCCCGCACCGTCCACCGGGCTCGGTCGGGGGAGGCCTCGGTCCTCGGGAAGACGCCCGGGACTCAGGCGCTCTGGAGCTGCTGGCAGGCGACGCAGAACCTCGCCTGCGGGCGGATCTCGAGTCGCTCGACCGGGATGTCCGTCTGGCACTGCTCACACCGGCCGTAGGTGCCCTCGGCGATACGCCGTAGCGCCTGGGTCGTCTCCGCCAGGGTTTGTCGGGTCGTGGCGATCCGGGTGGCGATCTCGTGCGGGTCGTACCCGTTGCGCTCGGGGTCGCCACTGTAGACGGTCAACTCCGTCAGCTCGTTGGTCTGCCGCTGGAACTGCTCCTCCAACGCCACGCGCAGCGCGTCGAGCTGATCCTGCCTGCTGAGCATCTCCTGCTCCTTCCACGAGTTGCCGGATGACCCGGCGACGAAATGGATGAGGATTCACAGCCGGACTCGGCTCGAAGGGTGTGTCCCGGCGCGACATCCCACGACCGCCGGCCAGCCGGTACGGGGCTCGGCGGGCCGGCGGCGGATGCGCCGACGGCTCCGGGCAGATCGAGGTGGGACTTGCTATGACCGCCGACGGTGCACGGCGCCAGCCGTCGCGACCGGTGCGGCCTCGACGCGCGGCCCGGAACCGTTATCCGGCGGCGTTACGACCCCTCGCGGTGGTGCGACGAGCGACATTGCCGGGCAGCGCCGCCAGGCCGCGGGACGGCGGGCAAGGCGGTCGGACGTGTATCAGATCGCGGACCGGCGATTCGACGGGCACGGCCCGGCGGACCAGCCACCGTGTGGGTCGTCATCACCGCCTCCTCGCTCCTGACGCGTCGTGGGACTTCCAGACTCCGCCACTTCGCGACAAAAAACAGGGGCCGTTGCCGGCCAACACGGACCGTGTCTCTTTTCCGAGCATCGGCAACGAATTCCCGCCACAGTGCGGCGCCGACGGGCCGAGTCAGCTGATCCGCGGCAGTTCACGGTGCGGCCAGCCGAGCAGCCGGGCCCCGAGGACGGCGGCGTGCAGCGTGAACCAGTCGGCGGGGTTCGTCGGGTCGTACCCGGTCAGCGCGTGTACCCGGTTGAGCCGGTAGGTGACCGCCCGGACCGACAGGTGGAGCCGCCGCGCCGTGTGCGTGGCGACGCCCCCGCTGGCGAAGTACGCCTCGACGGTGGCGAGCAGGGGATCGGCCCCGCCCCGGGCGGTCGTCAGCGGGGTCAGCACCCCCTCGATCAGGTCGGCGATCGCTGCCTGGTCCCGCAGCAGCATCCGGTAGACCAGCAGGTCCTCCGCGTACGCGACGTTGTCCGGCAGCTCCAGCTTGCCGCCCAGGTCGAGTGCCTCCCGCGCCTCCTCGTAGCTGCGTGCGATGCCGAACGCGCCCGGATAGGGCCGGCCCACCGCCACCCGCCACGGCTCGCCGCCGGGAATCGCCCGGAGCGCGTCACGCATCACGTGCCCCAGCTCACCGGCGTCGTGCCGCCCGGCGCGACGCCGGGGCGGGGCGGCTGAGCCGGGCACGAGGACGGCGAGCATGCCGTCCTTCGCGGCCACCAGCACGTCCCGGTCGCCGAACCGGTCCAGAATCACCCGCTCCAGCCGCCCGGTCGCCGCCACGATCTCGGCGAGCCGGCGTGCGGGCAGCGCCAGCGCCACCTGGTGGGGCCGAGCCAGGTCCAGCCCGAACGGCTCCGCCCGCTGCACGATGCCGGCGACGTCCGGGTCACCGCGCAACAGGTCGTCGATGAGCTCGCGGCGCAACGCCTCCTCGCGGCGCACCATCGTCCGCCGGGCGGCCAGGTAACCGTCGGCCAGTGCCGCCAGCCCGTCGTTGACCACCCGCAGCACGGCCTCGCCCGCCACCCGAACCTGCTCCGCGTCCTGGGCCTGGGCCACCGAGGGCAACCGGCGCCACATACGCCAGGCGGCCGAGACGTACAGTTCGACCGTCCGGCCGAGCGGAACCCCCTGCTCCGCCGCGTACCGCCCGGAGGCGCCGACGGCGTCCAGGGCCGCCCGGTCCATCCGGCGGCCCGAGCCCGCCGCCGCCACGAGGTGGGAGAGGAAGTCGCCGAGCAGCTCGGCGGGGACCCCGCCGGCATCCCGGCTCGCCGCACCGGCCACGGCCGCCAACTCCGGCGCACCGCCACGGGGCGACCGGGCGCCCGATCGGCCCGCGTCCCGACCGACGCGGCCAGCATCAGCCATCGTCGCCACTCCTCCTCGATCGGCACCCGGAGCCCACGGGCACACGGTACGCGTGCGCCGAGCGCGCATCTGGAGAGTGTGTTCTCGGTCAGGGGATGGTCATACCACGATCATGACCGGATCACCGTGTTGGTGGAGCCGACGGGACTTGAACCCGTAACCCCTGCCTTGCAAAGGCAGTGCTCTGCCAGTTGAGCTACGGCCCCGAGGCGGCCGGCCGTCCGCACAAGGTCGCGGGACCCGGCCGCGGATGTCAGCGCAGGTCCGGAGCGGTGGTGGCCTCGTGCCAGAGCGCGCGCTCGTCGCTGGAGTCCTTGATCTTCTTGATCACGAGTGCCGCGACGCCGACCACGCCGGCCACGAGCAGGATCTTCTTCCACATGGGCTCATCCTCACGCTCGACCAGTGTCGGACGGCGCGAAGTGGGGCTAGATGGAATCGAACCATCGACCTCAGAGTTATCAGCTCTGCGCTCTAACCGACTGAGCTATAGCCCCCTGTGCGCCGAGCAAGGTTACCGTACCCCCGGCACGATTCCCAACTCGGGGGGTCCGGCAATCGCGACCGTCCGCCCGGCCCGACGCCGCACCCCTGGTCGGCCCGACCGCCGTTGCACGTCGTCCCGTCCGGGACCGACGGTATCGGACGACGAACGCCGGGGCCACCGGATAACGGTGGCCCCGGCGTCGCCGACGACGTCCCCGACTCTCAGTCGCGCTCGGCGAGGGTGATCTCGATGCCGCCGACCAGGTCGGCGCAGACGTTGTAGATGAACGCCCCGAGAGTCGCCAACGCGGTGAAGAGCACCACGTTGACCAGCCCGATCAGGCCGGAGGTGAGGATGACGCCCTTGGCGGTGATCCGGAAGGCGTTCTCCCCCTGCCCACCGCTCGCGGCGAGCATGTCGGTGAGGGTGCCGTTCACGCTGTCGAAGACCCCCATCGCGTCGAGCGCGAGGTAGAGGACGGAGGTCGCCACGATCACGACGATGAACAGCACCAGCGAGACCGCGAACGAGAACTTCATCACCGACCAGGGGTCGACCCGCTTCAGGTTCAGCCGCGCCCGGCGGGGACCACGGGCGGCCGCGGAACCGACCGTGGTGCGCGCGGCCCGGACCGCTTCGGTCACCCGGGCCGCTCCGACGGCGCCGGCTCCGACCGCGGTGCCGGGAACGCTCCCCGTGGCCGTACGCCCCGACGTGCCGAACCCGAACCGCCCCGCGGAGGTCGCCTGGGTGGCGCCGACCCGACCCGTCCGGAGGGTCGTCTGCGACCCGGCGGAGATCGGCTGGGTCGTCTCGGCACCGGGGCCGCTCGACGTGGCCGTCGCCGTACCCCGTGTGGGGATCCGCTCGGTGCGGGTCTCCGACCCCGGCTGCTCCAGGCGGGTGGTCGGGTCGTCTGTCCGGCCCGCGGAGGCACCCTTGGCCGCGTCGGCCGGAGACGTCGCCGACGCGGACGTCGTCGAGGTCGCGCCCTGCCTCGCCGCGCCGGTCGACGAGGGCTTGTCCGCCCCACCCGTCCTCGGCGAGCTCGAGTCCTCGGGGAGCTGGTCGGGCGGTGGTGGCATGCCCGGCGCCCGGGTGAACTTGGGGGACGGCGTGTCGGGGGGAACCACCGCGCGACCGACCGCGGCGCGACCGGTCGCCGACGCGCCCCCGCCGGAGGCGGCCTCCTCGTCGACCGGGTTGGCCGAGGTTCCCGCCGCCCCCGACTTCGCCTGTGTCTCCGTCATGAACTAGTCCTGTTCGTCAGGCTCGTCGGCATTGCGAGCAATCGCCACGATAGTCACGCCCTCCGGCAGGTCCATCAGTTTGACCCCCATTGTGTTCCGATCACGCGTTCGGCGTACAGGCTTCACCGGAGTCCGGATCACGCCGCCGGTGCTGGTGATGGCGAACAGCTCGTCCTCCGGACTGATGACGACCGCGCCCACCAGCCCGCCACGGCGTTCGGTGATCTTCGCGGTCAGCACTCCCTTACCTCCCCGACCCTGCACGGGGTATTCCTCGATCGGAGTACGTTTCGCGTAGCCCCCGTCGGTCGCCACGAGGACATCCACGTCCATGCCCTCGCGGACCACCTCCATCGCCAGCAGCTCGTCGTCGCCGGAGAACCGCATCCCGATCACCCCCGACGTCGCCCGACCCATCGGCCGCAACACCTCGTCCGAGGCGTTGAACCGAATCGCCTGCGCCTTCTTGGACACCAGCAGGAGATCGTCCCCGGGTCCCGCCAGCGCTGCCCCGACCAGCTCGTCCTCGTCGCGAAGGTTGATCGCGATGATGCCACCGGAGCGGTTGGAATCGAACTCCTCCAGCCTGGTCTTCTTCACCAGCCCGTTCTTCGTCGCGAGCACCAGGTACGGCGCGATCCGGTAGTTCGGAATCTCGATGACCTGGGCGATCTGCTCGCCGGGCTGGAAGGCGAGCAGATTGGCCACGTGCTGACCCCTCGCCACCCTACTGGCTTCCGGCAACTCGTACGCCTTGGCCCGGTAGACCCGCCCCTTGTTGGTGAAGAACAGCATCCAGCTGTGGGTCGAGCAGATGAAGAAGTGGCTGACGATGTCGTCCTGGCGCAGTGAGGCGCCGCTGACACCCTTTCCGCCCCGCCGCTGCGACCGGTAGAGGTCGACCTTGGTCCGCTTGGCGTAACCGGTGCGGGTGATCGTCACCACGACGTCCTCACGGGCGATCAGGTCCTCCATCGAGACCTCGCCCTCGAACGGCACGATCTTGGTCCGCCGCTCGTCGCCCCACTTGGCCACGATCTCGCTGAGCTCGTCGGCGACGATCTTCCGCTGCCGCTCCGGCTTGGCCAGGATGTCCCTGAGGTCGGCGATCTCCAGCTCGATCTTGGCCAGTTCGTCGATGATCTTCTGGCGCTCCAGCGCGGCGAGCCGCCGCAGCTGCATGTCGAGGATCGCGGTCGCCTGCACCTCGTCGATGTCCAGGAGCTGGATCAGGCCCTGGCGGGCCTCCTCCACCGTCGGCGACCGCCGGATCAGGGCGATGACCTCGTCGAGCGCGTCCAACGCCCGGACCAGACCCCGCAGGATGTGCGCGCGCTCCTCGGCCTTGCGCAGCCGGTACGCCGTACGGCGGCGGATCACGTCGACCTGGTGGTCGACGTAGTACCGGACGAACTGCGCCAGGTTCAGCGTCCGCGGCACGCCGTCGACCAGCGCCAGCATGTTGGCGCCGAACGTCTCCTGGAGCTGGGTGTGCTTGTAGAGGTTGTTCAGCACCACCTTCGCGACCGCGTCCCGCTTGAGCACCAGGACCAGTCGCATCCCCGTACGCCCGGAGGACTCGTCGCGGATGTCGGCGATGCCCGCGAGCTTGCCCTCCTTGATCAGCTCCGCGATCCGCTCCGCCAGGTTGTCCGGGTTGACCTGGTACGGCAGCTCGGTGACGACCAGGCTCGTCCGGCCCCGCTTGTCCTCCTCGACCTCCACCACGGCCCGCATCCGGATGGAGCCGCGCCCGGTCCGGTACGCCTCCTGGATGCCGGCCGTGCCGACGATCAGCCCGTGCGTCGGGAAGTCCGGCCCCTTCACGATCTCGAGCAGCGCGTCGAGGGTGGTGGCCTCGTCGGCGTCCGGGTGCTCCAGGCACCACCGCACCGCCTCGGCGATCTCCCTGAGGTTGTGCGGCGGGATCTTGGTCGCCATGCCGACCGCGATGCCCTCGGAGCCGTTCACCAGCAGGTTCGGGATGCGTGACGGCAGGATCGTGGGCTCCTTGGCCCGACCGTCGTAGTTGTCCTGGAAATCGACGGTGTCCTCGTCGATGTCCCGGAGCATCTCCATCGCCAGCGGGTCGAGCTTGCACTCGGTGTACCGCATCGCGGCGGCCGGGTCGTTGCCGGGCGAGCCGAAGTTCCCGTTGCCGTCGACCAGCGGGTAGCGCAGCGACCAGGGCTGGGCCATCCGGACCAGCGCGTCGTAGATCGCCGAGTCACCGTGCGGGTGGAACTGACCCATCACGTCGCCGACGACCCGGGAGCACTTCACGTAGCCCCGGTCCGGCCGGTAGCCGGAGTCGTACATGGCGTACAGGATCTTGCGGTGTACGGGCTTGAGCCCGTCCCGCACGTCCGGCAGCGCCCGCCCCACGATCACGCTCATCGCGTAGTCGAGGTACGACCGCTGCATCTCCACCTCGAGCCCGACCGGCTCGATGCGCTGGGCGACCCCGCCGCCCGGGGTGGCCGGCTCGGCCGACTCGCTCTCGAAGGACTCGGGAGTATCCGTCACTGTCAACCCTTATCAGAATCAAAGCCGCATTTCCGCTGTGGATAACGGCTGTGGGTAACCGTCAAAGCTGTGGACAACCATGTGGAACACGTCCCTGCCGGACCGTTCGGCCCGGTCCGGCAGGGGCGTGCGGCGTACCCACCCGGCCATGCGCCGTGCCCGGCCGACCGGGCACCGACGCGCCGGGGCCGGCACGATCAGATGTCGAGGAACCGGACGTCCTTGGCGTTGCGCTGGATGAACAGGCGGCGGGCCTCCACGTCCTCACCCATCAGGACGCTGAACAGCTCGTCGGCGGTGGCGGCGTCGTCGAGGGTGACCTGGCGCAGGGTCCGGGTCGCCGGGTTCATCGTCGTCTCCCACAGCTCGCCGTAGTTCATCTCGCCCAGGCCCTTGAACCGCTGGATGTCGTCGGGCTTGGCGTTCGGCTTCTTCTGCTGCCGCAGGGCGATCAGCCCGTCCCGCTCCCGGTCGGAGTAGGCGTACTGGGCGTCGTCCCCCTTCTTGTTCCACTTGATCTTGTAGAGCGGTGGGGCGGCCAGGTAGACGTGACCCAGCTCGACCAGCGGTCGCATGAACCGGAACAACAGGGTGAGCAGCAGGGTCTGGATGTGCTGACCGTCGACGTCGGCGTCGGCCATCAGCACGATCTTGTGGTACCGCAGCTTCTCGATGTCGAAGTCGTCGTGGATGCCGGTGCCCAGGGCCGTGATCAGCGCCTGGACCTCGTTGTTCTTCAACACCCGGTCGATCCGGGCCTTCTCCACGTTGAGGATCTTGCCGCGGATCGGCAGGATCGCCTGGGTACGCGGATCCCGGCCCTGCTTGGCCGAGCCGCCCGCCGAGTCACCCTCGACGATGAACAGCTCGGACTCGCGCGGGTCGGTGGACTGGCAGTCGGCCAGCTTGCCCGGCATCGACCCGGACTCCAGCAACGACTTGCGACGGGCGAGCTTCCGGGCCTGGGCGGCGGCGATCCGGGCGCGGGCCGCCTGGGACGCCTTGGCGACGATGATCTTCGCCTCGGCGGGGTTGCGCTCGAACCAGTCGGACAGCCACTCGTTGCAGACCCGCTGGACGAAGCTCTTCACCGGGGTGTTGCCGAGCTTGGTCTTGGTCTGCCCCTCGAACTGCGGGTTGGTCAGCTTGACCGAGATGATCGCGGCCAACCCCTCCCGGATGTCCTCACCGGAGAGCTTCTCGTCACCCTTGAGCAGCTTCTTCTCCGCGCCGTACCGGTTGACCACGCTGGTCAGCGCGGCCCGGAAGCCCTCCTCGTGGGTGCCGCCCTCGTGGGTGTTGATGGTGTTGGCGAAGGTGTAGACCGACTCGCCGTACGACTCGTTCCACTGCATGGCGATCTCGACCGACATGCCGTCCTCCTCGCCCCCGAACTCCACCACCGACCTGTGGATCGGGTTCTTGGCGGCGTTCAGGTGCCGGACGAAGTCGGCGATGCCACCCTTGTAGCAGAACGTCACCTCACGCGGCTTGCCGTCCTCCTCCCGGACCCGCTCGTCCCGGAGCTGGATGGTCAGGCCCCGGTTGAGGAAGGCCATCTCCTGGAGTCGGCGGTAGATGGTCTCGAAGGTGAAGTCGACGGTCTCGAAGATCGTGGGGTCGGGCCAGAACGAGACCGCCGAGCCGGTGGCGTTGGTCGGCTCGCCCCTCTCCAGGGGAGACGGCTTGGAGTTGGTGTACGACTGGCGCCAGAAGTAGCCGTCCTTCTGGATCTCCACGAACATCCGGGTGGAGAGCGCGTTCACCACCGAGACGCCCACCCCGTGCAGGCCACCCGAGACCGCGTACGCCTTGCCGTCGAACTTGCCACCCGCGTGCAGCACCGTGAGCGCCACCTCGACACCCGGCTTCTTCAGCTTGGGGTGCAGGTCGACGGGGAAACCGCGACCGTTGTCGGTCACCCGGACACCGCCGTCGGCGAGCAGGACCACCTCGATCGTGTCGCAGTAGCCCGCGAGCGCCTCGTCGACCGCGTTGTCCACAACCTCCCAGACCAAGTGGTGCAGACCGCGTTCACCGGTTGATCCGATGTACATACCCGGCCGCTTCCGGACGGCCTCGAGGCCCTCCAGCACGGTGATCGACTCGGCGCCGTACTCCTGGTTCTTTTGCGCTGCCACCTTGGCCACTTTCTCGCGCCGGTCCGCGCCATGGCGACGCGGGGCGCGGGTTCGGTGGGCGCCACGCCGACGGACGCGCAAGCCGACACCAGGAGGAGATCCGGGGTACGGTCGAACGCGCCGATCGCCGCGGCTACCCACGGATCGCGAACGGCTGGGACCCGGTGTGGTGCCGGCTCCGGCCGCCCCGGGCCCCGGATCCTCGCTCCACACCGCGTCGTCGTCTCGCCGCCAATCTTACTGTGCCGAGATGACATCTTGGATGTGCGGCACCCCGCACAGCGCCCTGAGACCTCCGTAGGCGCCCGTACCCCTCCTCCCACGAGTCCCCCCACACGCACCCGGTGGAATCGGGGTCGGTTTCGGGCACCGGGGACCGGACGGCACGGCGGTTCATCGACGATCCGGGCCGCCGCACGGGCCGGCGCGGGCAGGCCGCCGGGCGGCCGAGCGGCGGCCGGGCGCGCGAGCGCTCGGGGTGCCGACCGTGTCGGCGCCGTGGGTAAGCTCCGTGGCCAAGCGCCCGAAGGCGCTTCGGACAAGGCAACCGACCGGTTTCGTCTGGTGCACAGGAAGGTGACCCCGATGGGGCTGGAGAACGTCGCGGTGCGCTGGCCGCGGACCGGCCGCTTCTACGAACCGGTCGCCCCCGCGGAGTTCGTCGACTTCGGCGAGCTGGCCGACGCCCCGGACGTCGCCGCGCCCACGGCGGCCCTCGCCGGCTACATCGCCAAGAACGGCTCGGTCCGGGCGACGGCGTACACCGAGCTGGTCGACCTGCTGCTCGGCCTCGACGGTGTGTTGTACGCCACGGAGGCGGCGGCCGAGGACGAGGACCCGGTGATCGACCCGGACGGCTGTGCCTGGATCGCCGGCGGGTTGGAACGTTTCGTCGACGGGCACCGCGAACACGGCGAGACGGTGACCTTCGACACGGTCAGCGCGGTCATGCGCACGGCGCTGGCCGGCGCGCGGCTCGCCGAGCAGCAGCTGCGGTGGCTGGACAGCCGGCTCGACGCGTTGCGCGACGAGTCGGGGGGCCCGCCGCAGTGGAGCTTCGCCCGCTCGGAGCTGGCGGTCCTGGCCGGCTTCTACCGCCGGTGCGCCGACCGCGGGTTCGCGGTCTACGCCGACACCTGACCGCCCGCCGCTCGACCGCCCCCGCACACCCGGTGGTGGCGTGTGCGGTCGCCGCGGCTCAGCCGTACGTGTCCCGGGGCCCGCGTCCGCGTATCCGGCGTGGTCCCCGGGACCAGGTGGGCGCCGTGGGACCGTGGATGTGCAGTCGACGCACCACGTCGGGCCCGACCTCGGCGGCGATACGCCGCAACAGCGAGCCGGCCAGCAGGCGGAGCTGGGTGGCCCAGGCGGTCGACTCCGCCTCGACCGTGAGTTCGCCGTTCTCCAGCCTCACCGGGCGGCTGTGCGCGGCCACCTCCGGGCCGACCACCCGTTCCCAGGCGCCGAAGACGGTCGCCTCGGCGGCCGGCTGCTGCCAGCCCCGCGCCCGGACCAGCCGGGCGAGCACCGTACCGATCGGCTGCGGGTCCCGGGGGTCCGGCCCCGGTCCGGAGTAGCCGCGCAGGCGGCCCCGGGAGGTGGCGCCCGACCCGGCCCGGCCGGCCGTCCGGGCGGTACCCGCCGCGGCGCCGGTGTCGCCGCCGTCCCCGGTACGGCGCCGGGGCTGGCCCGCCCGACGCCGGGCCAGCGCGGCGTCCAACACCGCCCGGGCCAGCGCGGGCCCGGCCAGCCGCCCGTCTGCGGGGCCGCCCTCCGGCGGCTGCGCCGCACCGTCGCCGGCCGGGTCTCCGCCCCGCCGGGCCGGCGCCGGCCCGGCCTCACCGGTCGGCACGGCGTACCTCCCCCTCGGCCACCCGGTAGCGGGCGCCCCGCAACGCCGGTGGCACGTCGTCGGCGACGGCACAGGTGACCAGCACCTGGCTGGCCCCACCGACCAGTTCCGCCAGCCGCTCCCGGCGACCGCTGTCCAGCTCGGCGAAGACGTCGTCGAGGACCAGCACCGGCTCGATGCCCTCGGCGCGCAGCAGGTCGTACGCGGCGAGCCGGAGCGCCAGGGCGTAGGACCAGGACTCGCCGTGGCTGGCGTAGCCCCGGGCCGGCAGGGACCCGAGACTCAAGGCCAGCTCGTCGCGGTGCGGGCCGACCAGGGTCATGCCACGCTCGATCTCCGCCGGCCGGGCCCGGGCCAGCGCGGCGGTGAGCGCCGCCTCCAACGCCGCCCGGTCCGGCACCGGGTCGGCCAGGTCCAGCGACGACCGGTAGGCGATCGACGCGGTGCCCCGGCCGGCCGCCACCGCGTCGTACGCCTTGGCCACGTGCGGGCCGAGCGCCGCGACCAGCTCCAGCCGGCCGGCGAGCAGTTCGGCCCCGTGCCGGGCCAGGTGCGCGTCCCAGACCGCCAGGGTGTGCAGGTCCGACCCGGTCGCGGCCGGGGCGCCGGAGCGAGGGCCCCGGCCGGCGCTCTTGCGGGCCAGATAGGCGGTGCGCAGCAACGCGTTGCGCTGTTTCACCACCCGCTCGTAGTCCGCCCGCACCGCGGCGTACCGCGGCATCCGGGTGACCAGCAGGTCGTCGAGGTAGCGGCGGCGCTCGGCCGGATCACCCCGGACCAGCTCCAGATCCTCGGGGGAGAAGAGCACCAGCCGCAGCGCGCCGATGACGTCCCGGGCCCGCCGGGCCGGCGAGCGGTTCAGCCTGACCCGGTTGGCCCGCCCGGGGGCGATCTCCAGCTCGACCAGCAGCTCCCGCCCGTCGTGCACGATCGCGCACCGCACGACGGCGGTCGACGCCCCGACCCGGACCAGCGGGGCGTCGGTGGCGACCCGGTGACTGGTCAGGGTGGCGACGTAGCCGAGCGCCTCGACGAGGTTGGTCTTGCCCACCCCGTTCGGACCGACGAACACGTTCCCGCCCGGCTCAAGGTCGATCCCGACCCGCTCGTACGAGCGGAAGTCGACCAGTTCGAGCCGACGGACGTACACGGCGTCAGTTCTTGTAGACGGCGTGCCCGCCGAACTGCTTCCGCAGCGCGGCGACCGCCCTCATCGCCGGCGAGTCGTCCTGGCGGGAGGCGAACCGGGCGAAGAGCGCGGCCGCGATCACGTTCAACGGCACGGCGAGCCGGACCGCCTCGTCGACGGTCCAGCGGCCCTCGCCGGTGTCCTCCACGTAGCCGCGCAGGTCGGCCAGCTCCGGATCCTCGTCGAGGGCCCGGTCGAGCAGGTCGAGCAGCCAGGACCGGATCACCGTCCCCTCGCGCCAGGACTTGAGGACGCCGGGGACGTTGGTCACCAGCTCGGACTTGGTCAGCAGCTCGTAGCCCTCGGCGTAGGCGTGCATCAGGCCGTACTCGATGCCGTTGTGGACCATCTTGGCGTAGTGCCCGGCGCCGACGGGACCGGCGTGGACGAAGCCGAACTCGCCGGCCGGCTTGAGCGCCTCGAAGATCGGCATCAGGCGCTGCACGTGCTGCTCGTCGCCGCCGACCATCAGGGCGTAACCGTTCTCACGGCCCCAGATGCCGCCCGAGACGCCGACGTCGACGTACCCGATGCCGTGCCGGTCGAGCTTCTCGGCCCGGGGCAGGTCGTCGGTGTACCGGGTGTTGCCGCCGTCGACGATGATGTCCCCGGCGGAGAGCACCTCGATCAGGCTGTCGATCGTGGCCTCGGTGTGCTGGACCGGCACCATCAGCCAGACGGCCCGGGGTGTGGACAGCTTCTCGGCCAGCTCGGCGAGACTGGCGACGTCGCTGAGCTGCGGGTTCTGGTCGTACCCGAGCACCTCGTGGCCGGCGGCGCGCAGCCGCTCGCGCATGTTGCCGCCCATCCGGCCGAGGCCTACCAGGCCGAGCTGCATTGGCTTCCCTCTCGACGAACCGGTGCGATCAACGGGTGACACGGATCGGCATGATCAGGTAGCGGTAGCCGGGAATGGCTTCCCCATCCTCCCCCGCCGGCGCGATCACCGCGGGCTTGAACGCGTCGACGAAGGAGAAGAGCGCCAGCGCCGACCCAAGGTTCTGGAGCCCGTCGACAAGGTACTGCGGATTGAATCCGATGGTCAGTGGCTCACCGGTGAACGTGGCGTCCATCGCTTCGCTCGCCCGGGCCTCCTCGCTGCTGCCGGCCTCGACCACCAGTCCGTCGGCGCTGAAGTTCAGCAGCACGGGCGTGGTGCGGCCACCCACCAGCGACACCCGCTTGACGACCTCGACGAGGGCCGAGACCGAGACCCGGGCCTGGGCGTTGTGGGTGGTCGGGAAGAGCGAGCGCACCGGCGGGTAGTTGGCGCCGTCCAGCAGCCGGCTGGTGGTCCGGCGGGTGCCTCCGGCGAACCCGATCAGCCCCTCTCCGGCCGTGCCCTGGGACAGCGCCAGCGTGACCTCGCCGCCGAGCGGGCCGAGCGCCTTGGCCGTGTCGTGCAGGGTCCGGGCCGGGACCAGCGCGTTGGCGCTGACGTCCGGGTCGTCCGGGCGCCACTCGATCTCACGCAGCGCCAGCCGGTAGCGGTCGGTCGCCAGCAGGGCCAGGGTCGAGCCGTTCAGTTCGAGCCGTACACCGGTCATCATCGGCAGGGTCTCGTCCCGTCCGGCGGCGACGGCGACCTGGCCGACCGCGTTGGCGAAGGTGGCGGCGTCGACGGTGCCCGCGCTGCTCGGCATCTCCGGCAGGGTCGGGTAGTCCTCGACCGGCATCGTGGGCAGGGTGAACCGGGCGCTGCCGCAGACGAGTTCGAGGTGGGCACCGGCGGCGGCGATCTCCACCGGCTTCGCCGGCAGCGCCTTGGTGATCTCGGCCAGCAGCCGGCCGGAGACCAGCGCGGCGCCCTCCGCCTCGCACTGGACGTCGACGGTCACCTGGCTGGAGACCTCGTAGTCGAAGCCTGACACCTGCAGTCCGCCGTCACCGGCGCGGAGCAGCACTCCGGCGAGCACCGGGACGGACGGGCGGTTGGGCAGGCTCTTCGCCGTCCATGCGACGGCGTCGGCGAGTGCGTCGCGCTCCACACGGAACTTCATGCCATTGCCTCCGGGTCGACATCAGCGACAACTGTCTCACGCCGGCGGCCGCCTTCCGGCCCCGCCAACCGTGCGGGTCTCCCTCGCACCTTAGGGCCCGGACGCATCGGCTGTGTGCCCGACCCCGGCTGCGTCGATGGGCTCGGCAACCGCCGGCACCACCCGGCGCGAGGATCCACAGCATGCCCAACGCCGATGATTGGTTTTTGTTTTCTTGAAGAGATATCCCGTCGTCATCATCGGTGGTGTGCAAACTGTGGAGATCGGGCGTCTGCCCTGGTCAGCCACCTGTCTCCCCGGTGCATAGCCTGTGTACGACCGGTGGGAAACCGGACCGGGTCATCCACAGCCGTCCCCGCCGCACAGGTTTTCCACGGTCGTCCACCGGTTGTCCACCGGGTTACCCACCGGCTTTTCCCCATGGCTGGGGACGACCGCGGAAAGATCGACGAGCGTTGTCCCCAGAACCGTCCACACACGGTGCACAGGGCGGCGTGACCGGTGGACAACCCGATGACTCTCGGTGACCGTCCACATCGTTTCCGCAGAAGTTATCCACAGCCTGTGGACAGCGATGGGACGACGAACGCAGGTGGTCCACCCGGTGGGGAGCCGGCTGTGGAGAACCTGGGGACGACGGGATGCCGCCGGGTGGCGGTGAACCCGGGTGCCCTGCCTGGTCCGGGACTCAGGTGTTCTGCTTGATCCGGTTGGTCAGCTCGGCGATCTGGTTGTAGAGCGAGCGACGCTCGGCCATCTGCTGCCGGATCTTGCGGTCGGCGTGCATGACGGTGGTGTGGTCACGCCCACCGAAGGCCTGTCCGATCCGGGGCAGCGACAGGTCGGTCAGCTCCCGACACAGGTACATCGCCACCTGCCGGGCGTTCACCAGGACCCGGGATCTCGACTGCCCGCGCAGATCCTCCAGGCTGACCCCGAAGTAGTCGGCGGTCGACATCATGATCTGCTCGGCGGTGATCTCCGGTCCGGCGTTGTCGGGGATGAAGTCGCGGAGGACCTCCTCGGCCAGCGAGAGATCGACCGGGGAGCGGGTCAGCGACGCGAAGGCGGTGACCCGGATCAGCGCACCCTCCAGCTCCCGGATCGAGTTGGCGATCCGGGAGGCGATGAACTCCAGGACGTCGGGCGGGGCGAAGAGGCGCTCCTGGGCCGCCTTCTTCTGCAGGATCGCGATCCGGGTCTCCAGGTCCGGCGGCTGGATGTCGGCCAGCAGCCCCCACTCGAAGCGGGTCCGTAGCCGGTCCTCCAGCGTCTCCAGGTCCTTGGGCCGGCGGTCGGACGTGATCACGATCTGCTTGTTGGCGTTGTGCAGCGTGTTGAAGGTGT
>CALGAM010000276.1 GCA_937951935.1 uncultured Micromonospora sp.
TTCGCCGAGGCGAACTCGCCCGAGCTGCCCGACCGGCTCCGGGCGACCATGCACGAGCACGCCGGCCGGTCCTGCTACGACCAGGGCCGGTACATCGAGGCCTGCAACCACTTCGAGAAGGCGCTGGAGCTGCGCAAGGTCGAGGACCCCGACCTGATCGCCCGCACCGAACTGGCGCTGGACGCGGTCTTCAACAAGGTCGCGCAGAACGGCTGGGGCCCCTACCCGCGGGACCGCGACGAGATCCTCCAGATACACAAGCCACCGGTGCCGACGTTCAGCGAGAAGGTGCAGCGCTGGGGCTACGCCGACCCGAACGGGGAGTTGGCGATCGCCCCGAGCTACGCCGACGTACAGCCCTTCCGGGACGGCGCGGCCTGGGTCCGCCGCCCGGAGACGCCGACCTGGGAGCTGATCGACGAGACCGGTGCCCTGCTCATCGACGCCTCGGCCGGCTACCTGGCGGTCAGCTCGTTCTCCGACGGCCTGGCCTGGGTCTCCCGCGACGGCACCGGTGGCTGGATCGCCATCGACAAGACCAACAAGGTGGTGATCCCGACCGGCTTCGACGACGTCCGCCCGTTCCGGCGCGGCGTCGCCGCCGTCCGCAAGGGGGGCTGGGGAGCGGTCGACCGCACCGGGAAGATCTTCCTGCCGACCAAGTACACCGCGTTCGCCACCGCGCTGACCGACGGCCGGTACGTGGACGGCTTCACCGACGAGGGGCTCGCCATCGTCGACGCCGGCGGGCGCAAGGGCGTGGTGGACAAGTCCGGAAAGGTGATCGTCCCGCCGTCTCACCCGGCCATGGTGATCCACCCGGTCGCCTTCCTGATCGGTGACGGCGCCGGTCGGTGGGGCGCGCTCGACCGCCGCGGTGAGCCGCTGATCGACGTGGTGCATCCCAGCCGGTCCGACGTCATCGACGAGATCGACAGGCTGCTGGCGGACACCCAACCGGTGCTGTGAGCCACAGCCGGCGTCACCGGCGGCCGATACGCGCCAATTGCGGCGCACGGGCTAGGGTCGAGGCATGGAATTCCGACACCTTGGCCGCTCCGGCCTGCTGGTCAGCGAGATCTCGTACGGCAACTGGCTCACCCACGGCTCCCAGATCGAGGAGGAGACCGCGCACGCCTGTGTCCGCGCGGCGCTGGACGTCGGCATCACCACCTTCGACACCGCCGACGTGTACGCGGGTACCAGGGCCGAGGCCGTGCTCGGCCGGGCGCTGAAGGGCGAGCGCCGGGAGGGCCTGGAAATCTTCACCAAGGTCTACTGGCCGACCGGACCGGGCCGGAACGACCGCGGCCTGTCCCGCAAGCACATCATGGAGTCGATCAACGGCTCGCTGAGGCGGCTGCAGACGGACTACGTCGACCTCTACCAGGCACACCGGTACGACTACGCCACGCCGCTGGAGGAGACGATGGAGGCATTCGCCGACATCGTGCACTCCGGGAAGGCGCTCTACATCGGCGTGTCGGAGTGGAAGGCGGAGGAGATCCGGGCGGCGCACGCACTCGCCAAGGAGCTCAAGATCCAGCTCGTCTCCAACCAGCCGCAGTACTCGATGCTCTGGCGGGTCATCGAGGCCGAGGTCATCCCGACCAGCGCGGAACTCGGCATCGGACAGATCGTCTTCTCACCGATCGCCCAGGGCGTGCTGACCGGCAAGTACCTGCCCGGCCAGCAGCCGCCGGCCGGATCGCGCGCCACCGACACGTCGGGCGGCGGCGCGTCCATGATCTCCCGCTTCATGACCGACGAGGTGCTGACCACGGTCCAGCGGCTGAAGCCCCTCGCCGAGCAGGCCGGGCTCAGCATGGCGCAGCTGGCGGTGGCGTGGGTGCTGCAGAACCCGAACGTCTCGTCGGCGATCGTCGGCGCCTCGCGGCCCGAGCAGGTGTACGACAACGCCAAGGCCTCCGGGGTCAAGCTCGACGCCGACCTGCTCAAGGCGATCGACGAGGTCCTTGAGCCGATCGTGGAGCGGGACCCGGCCAAGACGCAGAGCCCGCTGACGCGTCCCTGAGCCTCCGGCGCCCGGGGGTCCGCCCTCGGCGGCCCACCCGGCCGACCGCCTCGGCGGCGGCCCGGGAGGAATCCCGCCGGCGCCCGTCGTCCACGGCTCGTTGCACGGCGGCGGGCGCCGGCACCACCGGGTCGGCGGCCGATTCCCGCGGCGCGGGCCCGGGCCGCCGAACCCGGTTCCGACCGGCGACGGCGGAGCCGCATCCGGCCCGGCGCCGCTCAGGGTCGCCCTCGCGGGACGACCACGGCCAGACGATCACGGCCAGACGATCAGGGCCAGTTCTGCCAGAACCGGATCAGCCGCAGCCCGTCGGCGTAGAGGCGGCCGGGGAGCCCGATCAGGTCGCCGAGGGCGAAGACCCCGCCGAAGAACCACCCGCCGATCCGCGGGTTCCAGAGCAGCGCGAAGAGCAGGATGAACCCGAACGGCGCCATCAGGTCGTAGCCGCGCCGCCACGACGCCGACAGCCAGGGCTGGATGACGTTGCCGCCGTCCAGGCCGGGCACCGGCAGCAGGTTGAGGACACTGGCGGTCAGCTGGAGGAAGGCGAGCAGTGCGACCCCGGCCCAGAAGTCCGGCCGGGCACCCACGTCCACACCGACCGCGAACGGCACGACCAGCAGCAGGGTGAAGACGATGTTCGTCGCCGGGCCGGCGAGACTCACCAGGGAGTGCCGCAACCGGCCGGGAATCTGGTGCCGGTCGACCCAGACCGCGCCGCCGGGCAGACCGATGCCGCCGAGCAGCACGATCACGACCGGCAGGATGATCGACAACAGCGGGTGGCTGTACCTCAGCGGGTTGAGGGTCAGGTAGCCGCGGTGCGCGACCCCACGGTCACCGGCCTGGAACGCCACGACGGCGTGCGCGTACTCGTGCAGGCAGAGCGACACCAGCCAGCCGGAGAGGACGAAGAGGAAGACGTCGAACCGGACGTTGCCGTACCCGTGCCACGCCATCGCCCCGCTGGTCACGAAGAGCGCGACCAGGGCCAGGAAGATCGGGCTGGGCCGGAAGGCCGCCGCGGGCACACCGAAGACGAGCCGGTCCCGCTGGTCGTAGGACATCGCCGCCGCTCACTCCGTCGAGGGCTGCAGGCTCATCCGGTACTCCACCCGGTCATCCTCGACCAGAAGCACCGCGGCGACGCCCGAGGCGGCCAGTTCCCGCCACTTCTGGCCGATCCACGACTCGGCGTCGGCCTGGCTGCTGAACGCCTCGGCCGGCCCGCTCACCGCATCACCCTCCGCGTTCTCGTACCGCCAGCTCCACGGCATGTCGTGTCTCCCCTCGCCGATCATCCACGCCGACAAACCTTCGCCAGCCTAGTCCGCGCGGCGGCGACCAGCCGGAGCGGTGGCGGCGCGCACACCGCGCCCGAGGTCGCCGGCGGCGTGGCCCGGCCCGGCTCCGAGCCGCACCTTGCGGTGGGGGAACCCGACGTGGCGCTCTAAGGTACGGGCATGTCCGTAGACGGGTGGAGCAGGATCCTGGTGCTGGGCGGGATCCGGTCCGGCAAGTCCGAGTTCGCCGAATCGCTGGTCCGACACGTGCCGACGGTCCGGTACGTCGCCACCGCGACCGCCGGCGCGGACGACCCCGAGTGGACGGCCAGGATCGCGGCCCACCGGCTGCGTCGGCCGGCCGGTTGGACGACCGAGGAGACGGGAGCGGATCCGGCCCGGCTGCCGGAACTGCTCAGGACCGCCGACCCGACGGACACGCTCCTCGTCGACGACCTCGGCGGCTGGGTGACCGCCCTGCTGGATCCGGCGCGCCAGACGGCCGACACGGGCGCCGCCGTCGACGAGCTCGCCACGGCGATCCGGGACTGCCCCGCCCGGCTGGTGCTGGTCAGCCCCGAGGTCGGTCTCGCCGTGGTGCCGGTGACCCCGCTCGGCCGGGCGTTCGCCGACACGCTCGGCGCCACCAACCAGGCCGTCGCGCGGGCCTGTGACGGGGTCGTCCTCGTCGTCGCCGGTCAGCCCTGCTGGCTGCGGGGCGCGGCGCAGCCGGAGGACCTGGCCCCACCCCGGCCGGCCGTCCCGGCGCAGCCCGCCGCCGGCCGCGGCGGTGCCGCCGACGGAACGGACGCGAGGCCCGCGATCACCACGCCCCGGACGGCCGACACCGGACCGGTGATCGAGCCCGGCATGGATCTGCCGTTGCCGGACGAGGACGCCGGCCAGGCCGCGCTCGACCGGCTCGCCTCCCTGGACCTGCCCGGCTCCGGGTTCGGTGACCTGGCCCGGGTGGTCGCGTTCGCCGCCGCCACCCAGGCCAGCGCGACGCCGTCCCCCTGGCGTTCGGCGCGGGTGCTGCTGCTGCACGGCGACCACGCCGGGGGCGCCTCGGCCGGGACGGTACCGGGCGAGTCGGCCCGGTGGGCCGCTCGGGCGCGCGCCGGAATCGGTCCCCTCGCCCGGCTGGCGGCCGAGGCCGGCGCCACCGTCCAGGTCGTCGAGACCCCGGCGTCTCGGCCGATGGAGGAGGAGCCGGCGCTGGCTCGCGACGACGTCGAGGTCGCCCTGCGCCGCGGGTGGCGGCTCGCCGAGGAGGCGGTGGACGCGGGCGCGGACGTTCTCGTGCTGGCCGCCTGCGGGGCCGGTACGGACGCGGCGGCGGCGGCCGTGCTCGCGGCGACGACGGGCGCCGAACCGGTGGCGGTGCTCGGCCGGGTGGTGACCTCGGGCGGCCGGGTCGACGACGCGGCCTGGATGACCCGGTGCGCCGCCGTCCGCGACGCGCTGCACCGGACCCGGCGCAGTCCCCGGGGCGCCAAGGACATCCTCGCCGAGTTCGGCGGTGGTGACGTCGCGGTCGCCACCGGGATCCTGCTCGGTGCGGCGGCCCGCCGCACTCCGGTGCTGCTGGACGGGCCGGTCGGGGCGGCGGCGGGTCTGGTCAGCCGGGACCTCGCCGGGCAGGCCCGGCACTGGTGCCTGCTGCCGGATGACGGCGGCCACCCGGCCGTCCGGCTCGCCGCCGAGATCCTCGACCTGAACCCGCTGCTGAACCTGCGGCTCGGCCTCGGCGAGGGCGCCGCCGCCCTGGCCGCGCTGCCGCTGCTGCGTTCGGCGTTGGCCCTGGCCGCCACGCTCGACGCGGAGGCCCACCGCGGGCCGGGGCCCGACACCGGAGCCGACGACCACACCGGACCGGAGCCGACGCCCGGCCAGACGGAGGACGGCGACCGGCCCGACACCGCGGACGGTCCGGGGTCGGGTGACGGCGACGCGGACGACACCGGGTTCGTCGAGCCGACGCCGGCGGGGCCGGGACCGACCGCCGTCCCGGAGGAGGCGGCGATCCGCGCCCCCGGTGTCTGACCGCCGGTTCGTCGCCGGGTGCCGGCTGGCCCTCACCACCCTCACCGTCGCGCCGCTGCCGGGCGGCCGGGTGGACCGGGCGACCGCCGGCACGGCGATGGCGCTGGCACCGCTGGTCGGTGCCCTCCTCGGCCTGCTCCTCGCCGGCGTTCTCGGCGGCCTGGCCGCGTTCGCTCCGCCGCTGGTCGCCGGTGGGGTCACCGTGGCGGCGGCGGCGCTGCTCACCCGTGGCCTGCACCTCGACGGTCTGGCCGACACCGTGGACGCGCTCGGGTCCTACCGCTCGGGGCCGGCCGCGCTGCGGATCATGCGGCAGCCGGAGGTCGGCCCGTTCGGTGTCGCCGCGCTCGTCCTCGTCCTGCTGATCCAGGCGGCGTGTCTCGCGGCGCTGGCGGCGCGGCCGTGGCCGGCGCTGCTGGCGTCGGTGGTGGCCGGCGTCGCGACCGGGCGGCTGGCGATCACCTGGGCCTGCCGGCGCGGGGTGCCGGCGGCCCGGCCGGACGGGCTCGGCGCGCTGGTCGCCGGCACCGTCGGGCCCGGGGTGCTGGCCGTCGCCACCGCCGCCGTCGCGCTCGCGGCACTCCCGGCGGTACCGGGTCGTCCCTGGCAGGGGCCGCTCGCCGTGGCCGCCGCGCTCGCCACCACCCTGCTGGTGCTGCGCCACGCGGTACGCCGCCTCGACGGCATCACCGGCGACGTGCTCGGCGCGGCTGTCGAGGTCGCCACCACGGTCTGCCTCCTCGCCCTCATGTGAGCAGGGTGCCGCCGTGAGGCGGGTGGCTCGCCCTCGTGCGGGACGGATCCCTGGTGGGACGACGGTGCGAAGGTGCCCCTTCCGACGCCGACCGCCTGACCGGACCGCCGAACGCGGGTAGCGTTCGCGGGTGAGGGAAGCGGTACGGCCGACCGGGGGGACCACATGCTGATCACCGATGACTTCCTGCCCGTACCGGTCCCGGAGTCGCTGACCGCCACCTACCTGGTACCGGCCTCGGGCCAGCCCTGCCCGGACCCGGCCGAGGCGGTGGCGACGCTCGGCGGGCGGGTGTCCCGGCCGGTCCACGACCTCGCCCGGCAGATGCTGGCCAGCCCGCTGATGACGGTCGACACCCGGCCGATCGCCGAGTTCCCCGACCTGCCGCCGGACCTGCTCACCGCCTTCGGGGCCACCGAGGCGCAGCTCGCCCGGCTGGACACCGCCACGGACCTCGTGGTGGTGCAGGCCAGCTACCGGCCGGGCTGGCCGCCGGCGCACGAGTGGGCGGCCCGGGCCGTGGCGGCGGCGCTGGCCGGGCGGCTCGGTACCGAGCTGGTCGACGTCTTCGCCCTGCGGTTCCTCGACCCGGCGACCGCGCTGCGCTCGCTGCCCGATCCCGAGGGACGGATACGCCTGATCGACTGGGTGCTGGTGCCGTACTCCTCGGACGACGGTGGGCTCTGGTTCACCACCAAGGGGCTGCGCCGGTTCGGACTGCTGGAGCTGCAGGCGCTGGGCGTGCCGACGCACCTCACCCGGGCCTGGGGCGCGGTGATGACCGGGGTGGCGCGCCGGCTGTTGCGGGCGTGGACGGACGGACTGGCCGACCGGGAGGTGCCGGCCTTCGTCCCGCTGCCGGTGATGACCTCGGTCACCGGGCACGACATCGCCGTGGCGTACGGCAATCCGCAGCAGCACGACAGCACCCGGCCCGCGGCGCTGCGGCTGGAGCTGGACCCGGCGACCGATCCCGAGGCCGACTCGTTCCTGACCCTGCTTCCCCCGGCCGGCCACCCCGGCCCGACCCGGCGGTACTTCGCCACGGTCTGCGCCGCGCTGTTCGGCCCCACCCAGTCGGACGTCCGGTACGCCCGCCCGGACGACGCGATGGCCCGGGCGATCGCGACCGCCCGGGCCGGCCTGCCGGGAATCCGGGAGCGTTTCCTCACCGGCTCCCTGCCCGACGGCGTACGGCTGTTGGTCAAGTACGCCCTGCCCACCGACGAGGGACCGGAGTTCGTCTGGGCCGAGGCCACCTCCTGGGCCACCCCCGAGCGGATCATCGGCGCCAGTGCCAGCGACGCCGCGACCGACCCGGCGGTACGGGTGGGCCGACCGGTCGTGGTGGACGTCGTCGACGTGGTCGACTGGGCGCTGCTCGACGACGGTGAAGTGGTGGAGGGCGGCTGGACCCAGGCCGTGCTCGACGCCGGGAACCGCGCGCAGGGTTGAGCGGACCGGCCGGGGAGCCGCCGGCCGCCGCGACCGGGCTACCTCACGGAGGGTTTGACGAAGGGCGGCCGGACCACCCGCATCGGGGCTCGGCGCCCTCGGATGTCGACCTCGACCTCGTCTCCCTCGGCCAGACCGGCCGCGGTGTCGAGCAGGGCCAGGGCGATGCCGATCTTCCGGGTCGGCGAGAACGTGCCGCTGGTGGTCGTCCCGACCGCGCGGTCACCGAGGTAGACCGTCATCCCGGGACGGGGAATGCCGCGGCCCTGCGCCTCCAGCCCCCACAGGGTGCGCCGGGCTCCTGCCTCCCGTTCGGCGAGCAGCGCCGCCCGGCCCCAGAACGCCGGCTTCTGCCAGCCGACCGCCCAGCCCAGCCGGGCCTGTACCGGGGTGATGTCCGGCGAGAGGTCCTGACCGTGCAGCGGGTAGCCCATCTCGGTGCGCAGGGTGTCCCGGGCGCCGAGCCCGCAGGCCCGGATGCCGTGCGGCGCGCCGGCCTCCAGCAGCGCGTCCCAGATCCCGGCCGCCGCCTCCGCCGGGACGATCAGCTCGTAGCCGAGTTCGCCGGTGTAGCCGGTACGGCACACCACCAGGGGAACGTGGTCGACGTCGGCGGTGGCGAAGCTCATGTACTCGTGCCCGGTCGGCAGGCCGAGCGCGTCGAGCGTCTCCGCCGAGCGCGGCCCCTGCACCGCCAGAACGGCGTACGCCTCGTGCTCGTCGGCGACCGTGACGCCGTCCGGGGCGGCGGCCCGCAGCCGGCGGACCACCTCGGCGGTGTTGGCGGCGTTCGGCACCAGGAAGACGTGGTCGGGCCCGTGCAGGTAGGCGATGATGTCGTCCACCACCCCGCCGGTGGTCTCGTCGCAGCAGAGCGTGTACTGCGCCCGGCCGGGTCCGATCCGTCCCAGGTCGTTGCTGAGGCAGGCGTTGACGAAGTCCGCGGCGCCGGGGCCGGTGATCCGGGCCTTGCCCAGGTGCGACACGTCGAAGACGCCCACGCCGGTGCGCACCGCCGTGTGCTCGGCGAGGACGCCGCCGCCGGCGTACTCCAGGGGCATGGACCAGCCACCGAAGGCGGCGAACTTGGCACCCAGCGCGACGTGCCGCTGGTGCAGCGGCGAGCGTCGGAGCTGGTCGGCGGGACGTTCCGGGATCTGGCCGGTCAGGGTCGCGTCGGTCATGGAGGCAACCTACCTGGGAGGCGGGCTACCTGCGCACGGAGCTCTGGTTAGCATCGGCGGGGCCCCTCCGGCGGACCGTCGGCGGGACAACCCTTCCTCCGGCGGGTAGGTTGCGCCGGAGACCGTTTCGCCGGCCGGCGTACCACGCGGCCGGCCGTGCCGTACCGGAGCCGCCGAGTGACATCGCCCAGCACCACCATCAGCCTGGTCGACACCGACCCCGTTGAACTCGCTGTCGACGCCGTCGTGATCGGCCTGCACAGCCACACCACGGACGCGGAGACGACCGAACAGCCCGCACGTTTCGCCGACATGCTCCTCCTCGCCAGCGGCGCGGAGAGCGTCGCCGCGGCGTTCGACGGTCGGCTGACCGAGACCCTGGCACTGTTGGGCGCCACCGGAAGCCCAGGCGAGGTGATCAAGCTCGCGACCCTCGGCACCATCACCGCGCCGCTGGTCGTCGCGGTGGGCCTCGGCCAGGAGCCGACCGGCGCCGCCCCGGCCCCGGAGACACTGCGCCGGGCCGCCGCCTCGGCGATCCGGGCGCTCGCCGGCGCCGAGCGGGTCGCGCTGGCCCTGCCCCTGCCGGACGACGAGGACGCCCCGGCCGCGCTCCGGGCCACCGCCGAGGGAGCGCTGCTCGGCGCGTACCGGTTCGCCGGCTACAAGACCCGGCCGCAGCCGACCCGCCGGCCCCCGGTCGCCGCGGTCCTGCTGCACGTGCCGGACGCCACCGACGCGCGGGCGCAGGCGGAGGTCAGCCGCGCCACCGTGGTGGTGCGGGCGGTCGCGCAGGCCCGGGACTGGGTCAACACCGCCCCGAACGACCTGCGTCCGCCCGCGTTCGCCGACGCGGTCGCCGACGCCGCCCGCCGGGTCGGGCTCGGGGTGGAGGTCCTCGACGAGCAGGCGCTGGCGGACGGTGGTTACGGCGGCATCCTCGCCGTCGGCCAGGGTTCCGCGGCGCCGCCGCGGCTGGTGAAGCTCTCCTACGACCCGGCCGCCGCCGGCGCGCCGCCGGCGACGAAGCGGGTCGCCCTGGTCGGCAAGGGCATCACCTTCGACACCGGCGGCGTCTCGATCAAGCCGGCCCAGGGCATGTGGGAGATGAAGTCCGACATGGCCGGTGCGGCGGCGGTCGCCGCCACCCTGCTCGCGGTCGCCGAGCTGAAGCCGCCGGTGGCGGTGACCGCGTACCTGCCGATGGCCGAGAACATGCCGTCGGCCACCTCGTACCGGCCGGGCGACGTGGTGACCATGTACAACGGCAAGCGGGTCGAGGTGCTCAACACCGACGCCGAGGGGCGGATGATCCTCGCCGACGCGATCGCCCGGGCCTGCGCGGACGGCTGCGACTACCTGGTCGAGACCTCGACGCTGACCGGCGGCCAGGTGGTGGCGCTCGGCAAGCGGGTGGCCGGGGTGATGGGGACCCCGGAGCTCTGCCAGCGGGTCCAGGCGGCCGGCGACGCGGCCGGCGAGCCGGCCTGGCCGATGCCGCTGCCGGACGACGTGCGCAAGGGGATGGACTCGGAGGTGGCCGACATCTCGCAGATCAACGCGTCGATGGACCGGGCCGGACACATGCTGCAGGGCGGGGTCTTCCTGCGGGAGTTCGTCGCCGAGAACGTGCCCTGGGCGCACATCGACATCGCCGGTCCGAGCTACCACGCGGGTGAGCCGACCGGCTACTGGACCAAGGGCGGTACCGGGGTGCCGGTGCGGACCCTGCTGGAGCTGATCGACGACATCGCCGCGAACGGCTGACCCGAACGGCTGACCTCGGTGCCACCGGCCGGTGTCGCGTTCCCGTGGTGCCGCCGGCAGCGAACGCTGCCGGCGGCACCACGGGCCTCCGGCGCGGCGGCGCGCCGGGTTGTCCGGAGCGTGACGTGGCCGGCGTCAGGTGGACATCCGCTTGCGGCGCTCGTTGTAGTCGCGCATCCGCTGCGGATAACCAACCAGTCGGACGTCGTAGACGGGGATCGCCATGCGGTGGGCGAACCGCCGCGCGCCCTCCGGACCGTCGATGCGCCGCCGGGTCCACTCACCGTCGTGCGCGATCAGCATCAGCGTGGTCTCGGTCACCGTCGTCCGGGGTTCGATGAACGCCTCGACACCCCGTCTCGTCCGGACAAACTGTTCGAGATGTTCAAGATCGGCACGGCTGGCCGGGCGGTCACCCGCCGGGACAACCGCTTTCTTACGCCGGCGAAACCAGGCCACCCGATCTCCCCTCTCCACCACGTCCGCCCATGGTGTAATTGGCGGTTTCCGGCAAGCGTACGTCCCGACGACGTGTCCTTGGGCACCTCGGTACGCGGCCCGCGTACACAAGTGACAAGATGACCGAGGTGGGCGCTCGCCGATGACGCACCGTCAGTTGGAGATCGTCCACGCTCCTCCGGTCGACAGACCTCGATCGGAGGCGGTATGCCCGGTTGACCGGCATCACCCTCGTAGCAGCGACGCGACCTGGGAGTTAACTGTGACCGAGCCGAACGGCGGAACCTTCGATGTCGTCATCCTCGGGGGTGGCAGCGGCGGGTACGCGGCGGCGCTGCGCGCCGCACAACTGAACCTGTCGGTCGCACTGATCGAGAAGGGCAAGCTCGGCGGCACCTGCCTGCACAACGGCTGCATCCCCACCAAGGCCCTGCTGCACGCGGCCGAGATCGCCGACCAGACCCGGGAGTCCGCGCAGTTCGGTGTCAAGGCCGAGCTGGTCGGCATCGACATGTCTGGGGTGAACGCCTACAAGGACGGCGTGATCTCCCGGCTCTACAAGGGCCTGCAGGGACTGATCAAGAGCGCCAAGATCACATATGTGGAGGGGCACGGCCGGCTGGTCGGGCCGGACACCGTCGAGGTCGACGGGCGCCGCTACACCGGCCGCAACGTCGTCCTCGCCACCGGCTCGTACGCCCGCACCCTCCCCGGCCTGACGATCGACGGTGAGCGCGTGATCACCAGCGACCACGCGCTGACCCTGGACCGGGTGCCGGCCTCGGCGATCGTGCTCGGCGGTGGCGTCATCGGCGTCGAGTTCGCCAGCATCTGGAAGTCCTTCGGGGTGGACGTGACGATCATCGAGGCGCTGCCCCGACTGGTCGCGGCCGAGGACGAGGAGTCGTCGAAGGCGCTGGAGCGGGCGTTCCGCAAGCGGGGTATCGCGTTCTCGGTCGGCAAGCGTTTCGAGAAGGTGGAGTACACCGACTCGGGTGTCAGGGTGACCATCGAGGGCGGCCGGACCTTCGAGGCCGAGCTGTTGCTGGTCGCGGTCGGCCGCGGCCCCAACACCGCCGGTCTCGGGTACGAGGAGCAGGGCATCCGGCTCGACCGCGGCTACGTGCTGACCGACGAGCGACTGCGCACGGGCGTGGCGAACATCTACGCCGTCGGCGACATCGTGCCGGGCCTGCAGCTCGCCCACCGCGGCTTCCAGCAGGGCATCTTCGTCGCCGAGGAGATCGCCGGCCTCAACCCGGCGGTGATCGACGAGGCGGGCATCCCCCGGGTCACCTACTCCGACCCGGAGCTGGCCTCCGTCGGCCTCACCGAGGCGCGGGCGAAGGAGCGGTACGGCGCGGACAAGATCGCCACGTACACCTACAACCTGGGAGGCAACGGCAAGAGCCAGATCCTCAGGACCGCCGGCTTCGTCAAGCTCGTCCGGGTCGTCGACGGTCCGGTGGTCGGCGTGCACATGGTCGGCGCCCGGCTCGGCGAGCTGGTCGGCGAGGCGCAGCTCATCGTCAACTGGGAGGCGTACCCGGCCGAGGTGGCGCAGCTCATCCACGCCCATCCCACCCAGGCCGAGGCGCTCGGCGAGGCCCACCTGGCCCTGGCCGGCAAGCCGCTGCACGCGCACGCCTGACCACAGTCAACTTCCGCGGTGCCCGGCGGCAACCGGGCGAGGATCGCACAGGCCACGAAGGAGTCGTGAAAGATGCCGGTATCGGTCACCATGCCCCGGCTCGGCGAGAGCGTCACCGAGGGCACCGTCACCCGCTGGCTGAAGCAGGAGGGTGACCGGGTCGAGGTCGACGAACCCCTGCTCGAGGTTTCCACGGACAAGGTCGACACGGAGATCCCGTCCCCGGCCTCCGGTGTGCTGGCCCGGATCGTGGTCGGCGAGGACGAGACCGCCGAGGTCGGCAGCGAGCTGGCGGTGATCGACGGAGACGGCGAGTCGACGGGCGCGGGTGCCCCGGCCCCGGCCGCCGAGCCGGTCGCGGAGCAGCCCGCCCCGGCCCCGGCCGCACCGCCGGCCGCACCGCAACCGGCGGCGCAGGCCGCCCCCGCCGGCGCCGAGGGCACGGTCGTCAAGATGCCGGCTCTCGGGGAGAGCGTCACCGAGGGGACGGTGACCCGCTGGCTGAAGGAGGTCGGTGACACCGTCGAGGTCGACGAGCCGCTGGTCGAGGTCTCCACGGACAAGGTCGACACGGAGATCCCGTCCCCGGTCGCGGGCGTGCTGCTGGAGATCCGGGTGCCGCAGGACGAGACCGCCCCGGTCGGTGCCGACCTCGCGGTGATCGGCGCTCCGGGCGCCGCCCCGGCCCAGCCCGCGCCGCCGGCCCCGGCGCCCGCACCGGCGCAGGCCGCCCCCGCACCGGCCCCGCAACCCGCCCCCGCCCCGCAGCCGGCTCCGGCCGCGCCGGCCGGCGCGTCGTACGAGAAGCCGGCGGCGGAGGCCGAGACGGCGGCGCAGCCGGCCCGCGCCGAGCAGGCCGCCCGGCCGGCGCCCGCGCCGACCCCGGCCGCTCCCGCCGCCCGGCCCGCGACCGCCGGCGTCGGGTACGTCACCCCGCTGGTCCGCAAGCTCGCCGCCGAGCACGGGGTCGACCTCGCGACGGTGACCGGCACCGGTGTCGGGGGGCGGATCCGCAAGCAGGACGTGCTGGAGGCGGCGGAGCGGGCCCGTGCCGCCAGGGCGGCGGCGCCGGCGCCGGTCGAGGCCGCTCCGAAGGCGGAGCCGAGCCCGCTGCGCGGCAGCACCCAGAAGCTGCCCCGCATCCGCGCGGTCATCGCCAAGCGGATGCAGGAGTCCCTGCACGAGATGGCGCAGCTCACCACGGTCGTGGAGGTCGACGTCACGAACGTGGCCAGGCTGCGCGCCCGGGCCAAGGACTCCTTCCTGCAGCGGCACGGTGTGAAGCTGTCGTTCCTGCCGTTCTTCGCGCTCGCCGCGATCGAGGCGCTGCAGCGGTACCCGGTGATCAACGCGCGGATGGACCTCGACGCCGGGACGATCACCTACCCGGAGGCGGAGCACCTCGGCATCGCCGTGGACACCGAGCGTGGGCTGATGGTGCCGGTGATCCACAACGCCGGCGACCTGAACCTGGCCGGCCTGGCCCGGCGGATCGCCGACCTGGCGGAGCGGACCCGCACCAACAAGATCAGCCCCGACGAGATCGCGGGTGCCACCTTCACCCTCACCAACACCGGCAGCCGGGGCGCGCTGTTCGACACCCCGATCGTGCCGTCGCCGCAGTCGGCGATGCTCGGCACCGGCGCGGTGGTGAAGCGGCCGGTCGTGGTCGACGACCCGCAGCTCGGCGAGGTGATCGTGCCGCGTTCGATGGTCTACCTCGCGCTCTCCTACGACCACCGGCTGATCGACGGCGCGGACGCCGCGCGCTTCCTGACCGCCGTGAAGGAGCGGCTGGAGGCCGGACAGTTCGAGGCCGAGCTCGGCCTGTCCTGAGGCGTCGTCCGTCCCGAACCGACCGCACCCGCGGGGCGCCCGGTCAACGACCGGGCGCCCCGCGCCGTCTCTCCCCCGGCCCCGGATCGCCCGCGTCCACTCCACGCCCGAACACCCGCCCTCGCGCCGGCGCCGTCCCGGCCGCCTCGGCCGCTCCCGGGCGGGTGGGCGAAGATACGGGCATGCGGATTCTCGTCGCCGGCGCGTCCGGCTTCCTCGGCACCCGGTTGACGGGTCGGCTCCGCGCGGAGGGTCACGAGATCGTCCGACTGGTCCGGCGTCCCGCCCGGGGACCGGACGAGGTGCGCTGGGACCCTCCCGCCGGCCAGCTGGACCCGGCGGCGCTGTCCGGGGTCGACGCGGTGGTCAACCTCGCCGGCGCGAACATCAGCGACCGTCGGTGGAACCGCGACTTCAAGGAGGTGCTGCGCACCAGCCGGGTCGACACCACCGCGACCCTCGCCCGGGCGATCGCCGCCCGGCCGGCCGGAGCACGGCCCGCCGTGTTCCTCAACGGCTCGGCGATCGGCTGGTACGGCGACACCGGCGACCGCCCCGTGGAGGAGGACGCCCCGGCCGGTGACGGGTTCATGGCGGACATCTGTCGGGTGTGGGAGGCGGCGACCGCCCCGGCGGAGCAGGCCGGGGTGCGGGTCGTCCGGCTGCGTACCGGGCTGCCGCTGGACCGGTCCGGCGGCTTCCTCAAGCCGCAGCTGCTGCCGTACCGGCTCGGCATCGCGGGGAAATTCGGCAACGGCCGGCAGTGGATTCCGTGGATCTCGATGGCCGACTGGCTGTCGGCGGTCGGTTTCCTGCTGGCCCGCGACGACATCGCCGGACCGGTGAACGTGGTCGGTCCGGCGCCGGTGACCAACGCCGAGTTCACCAGGGTCCTCGGTCGTCACCTGCGCCGACCCACCGTGATGCCGGTTCCCGGGTTCGCGCTGCGGATCCTGCTCGGCGAGATGTCGATCGAGGTGCTGCACAGCGCCCGGGTGCTCCCGGGTGTGCTGCGCAACGCCGGGTTCCGCTACGAGCACCCGGACCTGGCGAGCGCCATCCGCGCCGCCCTGGTCTGACGTCGGCGTGCCGTGCCCCGCCACCTCGGGCGGGTCACGGCACGGCGCGCCGACGGGTCGCGCTCAGCAGTCGCGCAGCTCCGGCGACTGGTTGCGCACCTGCGCCACGGGCGAGACGAAGTGCCGGTACGCCTCGCCGCCCACGGCGGCCGGCTTGAACGCGGCGACCCGGTGGCAGTTCTGGAACGCCAGCTTCACCCCGAAGTGCCGTTCCAGGCCACCCCGGATGGCGTCGCTGGCCAGTGCCCGCAGAAGCTGTCCGCGTTCCGCCTCGCCGGGCGGCGGCACCGTGTGGTCGGCGTAGTCGGCCGCGGTGGTGTGCGCCCGGGCGGCCACGTCGGAGACCACCGCCCAGGCGTACGGCAGCGAGCGCCGGACGCAGTCGACGAACTCGGCGTCGTCGACGTGGCCGGCCTCGGCCCGCTCCAGCAGGGCGGCGGGTACGTCGAGGGACATCGTTACTCCTTTCCGGAACAGACCGGCCCGGTGTGGGCCGGGGACGAACCAACGGAGAGCAGCGGGCGGCTCAGGGGACGGGGACCTTCGGGCCGGGGACGTACCCGGGGTCGACCTGGCCGGCGAGGTCCTCGCCGACCCGGTCGTTGGCCCAGGCGACCGCGTTGCGCAGGTGGAACTCCACCGCCTGCCGGTGGTACGTCGCCCAGTCCCTGACCTGGGCGTCCACCGTCTCGCGCAGCAGTTCCAGCGCCGCCCGGTTGTGCGGTTCCAGTGCGGCCAGCGGCTCGGGGGCGCCCCGTTCCGCCGCCCGGACGTAGCGGGACCGGGTCAGCCAGGTGAGCAGGTCGGCGCCGACGTGCCGGCGCAGGAACTCGACGTCCTCGGCGTCGTCGACCTTGTTGCCGACCACCCGGACGGTGACGCCGTGGTCGCGGGCGTAACCGACGTACTGCCGGTAGACGCCGACGCTGCGCAGCGTCGGCTCGCAGACGAGGAAGGTCACGTCGAACCGGGTGAAGAGCCCGGAGGCGAAGGAGTCCGCCCCGGCGGTCATGTCCACCACGACGTACTCCCCCGGACCGTCGAGGAGGTGGTTGAGGAGCAGCTCCACCGCCCCGACCCTGGAGTGGTAGCAGGCGACGCCGAGGTCCTCCGCGCCGAGCGGCCCGGTCACCGCGAGCCGGACCCCGCCCACCCTCCGGACCAGCCGGTCGTAGATCGGGTTGACGCCGTCGACGGGGAGCAGCCGGGAGCCACGCCCGGGTGGGGTGGTCTTGACCATGGCGGCGGCCGAGGAGATCCGGGGGTTGTCGCCCCGCAGGTACTCCTTGATCTCGGCAAGGTGGTCGCCGAGCGCGGGCAGCCGGGCGGCCTCCTCCTCGGTCGCACCCAGCGCGGTCGCCAGGTGCTGGTTGATGTCGGCGTCGATGGCCAGCAGCGGCGGCCCGGCCGGTGTGGTCCGCGCCGTGACCGGGTCGGCGGCCTGGTCCCTGACCGCCGCGGGCACGGCGTCCGGCGCCGCGAGATGTCGGGCGAAGAGGGCGGCGAGGGTGGTCTTGCCGCTGCCACCCTTGCCGACGAACGAAACCTTCACGCTGGGAATCCTCCTGGACACTGTCAGACACCGTCTGTATTGGAAATGATTACCATTACCAGCATCAAGGACTCCGGGTTTCCCGGCGTGTCGGCACCGGGTTGGTACCCTCCGCCCGTGCCGCTCTCCCCGCCCGCCCTCGCCGAACAGGTCCCGCAGTCCTCCCCCGCCGTCGCCGACCGACCGGCCCGGCGCCGGACAGACCTGCTCGCGGCGGCGATCGCGGTCGTCGGGGCACTGTGGATCACCAGCGGGCTGTGGGCCGACCCGAACGGCCGGGCGCTCACCGTCAACGCCAGCGACCAGGCGCTCTTCGAGTGGCTCCTGGCCTACGGCGCGCACGCCCTCACCCACGGCCGGGACCTGTTCTTCACCGAGCTGATGAACACCCCGGACGGGGTCAACCTCGCGGTCAACACCTCGGTCACCGTCTACGGCGTCCTCTTCGCGCCGCTGACCTACCTGATCGGACCGCCGGCGACCTTCCTGGTGGTGCTCACGCTCAACCTCGCCGGCTCCGTCCTCGCCTGGTACTGGCTGCTCTCCCGGCACCTCGTCGCGAGCGGCCCGGCGGCCCTGCTCGGCGGGGTGGTGATCGGCTTCGCGCCCGGCGTCGTCGCACACGCCAACGCCCACCTGAACTGGAGCGCCGGCTGGGTCGCCCCGGTGCTGGTGTGGGGCGTGCTCCGGCTGCGCCAGCCCGGCCGCTGGCTGCGCAACGGCGTCCTGCTCGGCGTCCTCGTCACGGTGGCGTTCTCCGTCGCCGCCGAGGGGCTCTTCTTCACCGCCCTGGCCTGCGGGGTCTTCCTCGGCACCTGGGCGGCGCACCGGTCGCGCCGGGCCGAGGCGCGCGCCGCGCTGGCGGACTTCCTGCGTGGTCTGGCGGTCACCGCGGTCGTGGCGTTCGCGCTGCTGGCGTACCCGCTCTGGATGCACTTCCTCGGGCCGCAGAGCTTCCACGGCACCGGGTTCGACCTGGTCATCCACGCCGAGGACATCGCCGCGTACGGCGCGTACCCGCAGCGGACCCTTGCCGGGGCGCTCGGCCTCGGCACGTCGCTGGCGCC